>CAIWDB010000063.1 GCA_903911305.1 uncultured Methylococcaceae bacterium
GGTCGCGCTCTTCATCGCCTAATAAGATTTTTTGCGGGTAGATTAGTTGAACATTCCACAGTGCGCCGGTTTCGTCCTTCATCGGGATGAGTAGCACGTTTTCGATGGGGATTACCTTGAACTGGCTACCGTCGCCGCCGTCTGGATAGATGCGCTTTTCCCAAACCGGCAACAGCCTAAGCCCGTGAGCCTTCACGCCCTTGCGGACAAGATAAGGGTGTGTACCATCGGCAGGACGGGCAGAGTTCCACAATTTCAAGGCCCATGCCGCCCGTTTGCTGTGTCGGGCTTGGGTTTCGGTTTCGCGCTGCGCCTTGTGTTGCTCGATCTCCCTCCGCCGTGCTTCACGCTCGGCAGGGGTTAGCGGTTGCTGGCCCTCTGGATACCATGTCCATTGGTGGCCTCGCTTCATATCAGTTAAGTGAACGTTTTGCGGAATATCAGCATGGACAAAAACCCGAATGGGTTTATGCCCTTTGCGGTCTTCCGTTGCCCCCACATAATTTACCCGCCCGTCGAAATGCTTCACATCGTCTCGAATCTCAAGCCCAAGCTCGGCAAAACAAGCGGCCTTGGCTAATTCCCAAAGCTCGAAAGGAGGGATATAATGGGGTTGTCGGTTTTCGTTTTGATTTACAGGAACCCCGCTGGATTGCCCTCCTTGCGGGGTTTCTTTTTGTCTATCGGTTTGCATTCGGCCCTCCTTGTTGACAATCGCGCACGTAAACTAGCCCGGTGCTGGCTTTGAGTGTGGTTTGGTTGGAGTTTTGGCGGGTTTCGCCCGTGTTTGGGGTGTTGTCGATGGCGTAGTGTTGCATGGCAGTTGCTCCCAATCGAAAAATGATTGTAGCGCCGCCCTTGAAAGAGGGAAGGCGCATACTGGATTCAACTACCGCGTTGATACGGCCCGGCTTATTCGTGCGGTTTCCCGCCTTAGTTCGCCATGTGGCCCAATATGCGCCAATCTTTGAAAACTGGCGTGTGCCGGTTCCGATTATGTAGGTTAGTGGCCCACATTGCCGGATTACAGGCACAAAAAATCCGCAAGACTTATGGGGTGCGGGATTCCCAATCAACGTAGTAGTACAGTCATTTTGCGGCTTATTGGCGGGTAGCGTCAAGCGTTTAGGCGGATAAAAGACGGTTGCTATCATGAATCCGCCCTCACTGCATGACATTGGGCGGTAGGAGAGTCAATCCCCCCGCCGCATAGCGTTGAATCGCTTGCTTCACCCGCTGATAGGCTTCCTTGTGGCCTAACTCTTCAGCGAGGCGAGAATCAACAAGGGCTTCACCCTTGACGGGTTTTAGTTCTACAAGGTTATGAATATCCATTTGGATGCCTCACTGAATCGCAGACTTGGGTATGGATGCCACAATCTTTACTCCGTTTGGTTTGCCGGACATTTCAAGCAGACGGCCCACGACATGCGCAAATAACTCAACGGCTTTCAAATCTGGATTATTCAAGATAACACCCTCATAATTGAAAAACTTGCCGTTAACGCATTGCACCATCAATAAACTTAGGGAGATTTCAAGGTAGAGTTGCTTGGTTTTCGGGTCATATTCCCGCGCCAGTTTTTCCGCTTCTTTTTGGGGAAAGCCCATGCCAATCAGCGCACTTTCAACGGTTGCATATTCCCCTGCAAGCCGGTTGCAGATGGAGTAGGTTGTAATTGGTTGATTACCCTTGCTCATTTGCAAACTCCCCTTTCTCAATGCGCTCTATAAGTTTCCTGATGTCAGCGCATTTCCAAAGGGAAGACCGCCCTATATACACAGGTGCTGGAAATCTACCGGATTTTACGCCATCGTACCAAGTTGACTTGGAAACAGGCACAAGGGGAGGAATTGGGTTAGGTTTGGCTTTGGGATTGCCAAGGATTTGGGTTAGACGGCAGTAGCCCTCAGTGGGTAATTGATTTGTCGCGGTCATAGATACACTCCACAGTAAACAAGAAAACGCCCACGGTCAAAGCCGCAAGCTTGTGGAGTATTATCCAGAATGATTTAACAGATAAAAACGGGTAAATTAGCTAATTAAATGGGGGAAAAGGGCTATATTTTCGTTTACCCCATTTATTAACCCGGTCGCCTTCCTCTCTTAAAACGGCAATGTTTTTTATTAGCATTAAAGAATTTTTTGATGGTATCCGGGCTGACTGGCGGAAAGTCATCCTTGTTCATCTTGCTTAGAGCATCCCAAATAACTGCTCGCTTTTTCTTGATTAACCAACGATCAAAGCTTTTTCCCTCGTCTATCTCCTGTATGCCAAGCCATTTAATCAAGGTGCGCTCACGCCTGACTGGTACACTCCCCAAGTCGTCAAAGCCTTTTTGTACTGATGCCTCCCCCCCCGTGGCTTGTTCGGGTTCCGGGCTTGCCCCGCCTTGCCCTTGAAAATTACAGGCTTCAAACCATTCGCCGTGCTTTTTCAACACTTTTTTAGGAATTATCGGGTCAAGGATTAGCGGATAATCTTCGTGCCGGTAAGGAATAGGCTCATGTTTTCCATCAATGATGACCCAAACATTCCCATCTTCGTCAATATATGATTTGTGGGCTTCATAATACCAATGGCTTAGTTCATCAACATACAGAAAAGCTTGTGTTGGAGTTATTATTGCCGATGATTCTCTCCATGAATAATAGGGTACATTGAGTGGGCCTTCGGTTTCCATTCTCATAACCTCTTCATTATTGACATCCTTGAGCAATCCTTTCCATTCATTGATTGATATAGGCACAACTGCGCCATTCTCATCTTGTAGATAGGCTGTGATAAAATCAGGTTCTATCATTCCGCTTGGTTTGTGAGCCAATGATCGCAGGAAGTCTCCAAAACCCGCTGATAGGGATACGCCCAAATGACAAACATAAGGTATAGACCAAACCGGAATAGCTTCCCGCCCGTTGATGTTGCGAATGATCGACATGCCAGCCCCATGCTCGTTCTCCGCATTCTGCTCACAGTTGCTTTGCAAGAATTCAGGACTTATCTCGGCTTTGGTTGCCTCAATCGCCGCCAGTTCGTCAACAAACGATGGAATGATTTTATTAAGGGGAAGCTTAATTTGTTTAAACCAATCAGCTAATTCCATCGGTGTGCAAGGGAAGGCAGGGGACTCATTTAGCAAAATAAGTTTTTCTGATGGTAGACACCCTTTAAATGATTCGACTAAATACTGTTTGTCTTCTATTCTGGCTTCATCTAATTTCAAAGATTTTACTCCATCTAATATCCCAATCAACGCCATGAAATCAACATGATTCAGCCAATCCTTTTGCGCCAATTCCCTGCATTTCATATCATGATTCCTTGCAGCGACCATAGCCGCGCCTAGTGAATTATCACCCTTAATTTGTTTATTTAATGCCTCTGCTACATTTTCAACAATAAGTTTTCGCTTTTCGTCATTTGCACTGCGATACCTTTCAACTTCTGCGTCTAAATAACTCCTAAAACGGATAAGTGCATCACAGGCGGGATAGTCCTCAAGCAATGCCTCGATTTTATCGGCAATGTTGATTTCCAAGCTCTTTTGATCCGACGTGTCAGCCTCTTTCTGAGGATGCTCCCTTATGCCTTGCTCAAAACTACAGAGGAAGTCGTAACATACATGCTCTTGTGCCGGTGTATTCATGGATAAGCACCTCTCTTGTGCCAGTTCTCAAGATGGGAGCCAAGCCACGCGGTTGAGATACCCGCTATTCGCCCCGTCGGGCTAGGCTTGGCAATTCGTTGATTAGTTATCTATCGGTATACGCCTGAACAATGGCCCGTCCCGGTCAAGGTTTACAGCGTCTCGCAGGGAAAGCCCAAAGCCAGAGCCGCCGCACTCATGCCCAAGTCAAGGGTACAGACCTTAACGCTTGCCATGTTGTTTACCTCTTGCTCGTTTTCAATATTGCGGCTGGCTTATTTCGCCGCCCCGCGCTTGATCGGTATCACTTGCGCCCCGTTCTTGAGCGAGTCCATATGATCGGCCCATGTCTGCATCATCTTACGCCGTTCGGCCTTGTACTCGCTACGATGGTAAGCCGCCCTGACTGCGTTCTTTTCCCGATGTGCCAATTGGCGTTCTATCACGTCGGGGTTAAAGTTCATTTCATTGAGAATGGTGGAAGCCACGGCCCGGAAGCCATGCCCGGTCATCCGCCCCCGATAGCCCATCCGGTATAAGGCAAACAAAATAGTATTTTTGCTCATCGGCACTCGCGGATTGCGTCCGGGGAACACGAAAGCATAAGATCCGTTCAACTCCAGCAATTGCCTTAGCACATCCAAGGCTTGCCGTGATAACGGTACAATGTGGGCTTGCCCCGCTTTCATGCGCTCGGCGGGAATGCGCCATTCCGCCGCATCCATGTCAAACTCTTCCCATGTCGCTTCCCTCAATTCGCCAGTGCGTACAAAAGTCAACGCCAACAGTTGCAGTCCAAGTTGAGTTTGCAAGTCGCCCCCTGCCTCAGAGGCATAAGCGTCGATCTTGCGTAGCAGTTCGGGAAGGTCGGCTTCATGCAAGGCCGTCATATGCTTGACAGCCGGTTTAGGCCGCATCGCCCCGCGCAAATCAACTGCCGGGTTGCCCTTGCAACGCCCACAGGCAATGCCGTAGCGGAATACTTGACCACAGGCCCGGACGACCTTGTAAGCGGTTTCCACGGTTCCCCGTGACTCGATCTTACGCGCCATCATGAGCAGGGTAGGCGCGTCGATTTCATCAATCGAAAGGTGGCCTATGTCGGGGAAGGCGTAAGCCTCAAACCGCCGCAAAGTGTAGGTATGGTGTTCTTCCGTCCATTTGTGGCGAATGTTGTCCAGCCATTCCCGCGCCAAGGCTTCAAAAGCATTTTCCGTCTTGGCCTTGATTGCCCGTTTGGCCTCCTTGCGCGTTTCGGCAGGGTCAATGCCATCATCCAATTGCTTACGCGCCGTGTCGCGCTTGGTGCGAGCTTCTTTCAGGCTGGTCTCAGGGTACACGCCCAAGGCCAGCCGCTTCTCCTTGCCTCCAAAACGGTACTTCATGCGGAAATATTTCGCGCCGGTCGGCAACACTTCCAAATACAGCCCTTTTTCGTCAGCCAGCTTGCAAGGCTTTTCCTTTGGCTTGGCGTTTTTGATTGCGGTGTCGGTTAGCATGGCTATTGTCCTCAGTCCAGTATTGACGCGGGTTTCAGGGGGGTTTGGGGGCATATGCTCTGGGGGCATGTTGAGATGCCCCCAAATATGCCCCCAGATTCCCCCGGCTGTGGGGGCATATTTACGGACTCCCTTGGACATAGTATAGACCATATATTGAGCATTTACGCGGGTTTAGTGGACTTTGGCGGAGTGTGTCGGAAGTCAATTGGCGGAAGAGAACGGGAGTCGAACCCGCCCGAGTCCGTCTCACGAACTCAACCGGTTTTGAAGACCGGCCGCCCCACCGGGGACGATGCTCTTCCAAGGGGAAGGAGTGACATTGTACCGAAATCAGAACTGAAGTGAA
>CAIWDB010000064.1 GCA_903911305.1 uncultured Methylococcaceae bacterium
ACTTGGCCCAGACCCTAGCGCCGTGGCTGGTTTTGATTCAATCTCTCGCGTTATGATAGAGCCAGGGTGGGTAGGCGCAAGTGATGGCAAGCGGGCGGTAAACGACCGAACTGCCCATAAATCCGGGGCCAAGGTATAAACAATGCTGCGTTCCGCCAAAGGCAATACCAATACCAAAGGCTGACGAACCGCCCGTTCCAACACGCTGCGTCGCTCATTGAGTTGATGCAGCAGTTTTGCCCTCGCCCGTCGCCAAGCTGGGTCTTCCCCTTGCCGCCATAATTCCACCCAGAGTGTCCCAAAACCAGCGCGGATAGTCAATAGTGCATCCGCCAAGCCAGCCAGTTCTTCCGGCGTTGCCGGATCCATTACGCGCAAGCGCAGGGTGCGCAAATGCAGGCTGTCGTCGAAACGCTGGCGCAACAACCCCACCGGGCCGGGGTTGTCGGCAAACAGAAACACCAAGTTGAAACCGTTAGCCCATTCCAGATGCGGACGCAGTTCCCGCCAAATCGATTCTAGGGATGAGGTTGATAATTCCATGGGAAGCGGGAAGTCATTCTAATTTATAAAATTCCAGTTTAGGGGCGGCTTCAACCGCAATGCTGTTGAATTAAGCAGTAGGTCGGCATCCCCATGCCGACAAAGCACCTGTTTATTTTGTTGGCGGCAAAGGGTCGCCGCCCTACTGCTTATGAGGCGACTAAATTCGATTCTACTATTTTCATCCACCATGAGCCTTGACTTCATCCCAAAGCAATGGGTGTACATCGTACCAAGATTCACCGTTGCGGTAATTAAGTAAATATTTGCCTTGTTGCAAACGGGCAAAATTTGGCAGTTCATCCAAACTGGGCAATTCGGGTTCGTGGCTCATGCTGATTTTAGCCAGCCACTCGCGGTCAATGTCGGCAATGGGTAGCATGTCATTGCGCACAGCGTTTTCTGCATCGTCCAGAAAGAAATCCGGCATGGGCAGTTCAGCAACTGCGGCTGGGGTGCGGGTCAAGACTAGGCGCATCATGCGGAAATAATCACGCAAATCTCCGCCTGAACTGGTCGCCAGCCGAGACAATTGGTTTTCGGTGAAAAAGTCAGGCCAATCGGGATAACGTTTTGCAACAATTGCCAGCATTTTGTCCAAACCCGGTTGGGAGACTGCGGGACGTAGCCCTGTGGCTGGCTTGGATTGATAAATATGCACACTGGGCAGCGCATAAATTTGCCCACCGGCATAGCTGGAACCGAGTGAACCGGCTAGGGCTTGCAGATAGGGTGGCACGGTGTAGACCACGTTCAAACCAGTAAAGCGCAGTTTGTCGGAATGGGATGAGAACAGGGTCTCGGCACTCTTAAACACTTCCCGCACATCGCTGGCATTACCCACGCCGCGCAAGCGTTCCACTGAATCGACAATTAACACGACTTTGCGGTTATTGTCGCCGCGCTTCTGCCGAATCTGCAGCACCGCCTCCAAGGCAAAATCCCGACTTTGTTTGACCAGTTGTTCCAGATGGCCACGAGTGGCGATTTGCAACTTGTCTTTGAATGTAGGGTTTTGATTCAGTGCGGCTTTAAATTCCACCGGGCCTTTGATATTGAATTCGGTGAATTTCACATCGGTTTGCAGAAAATCGCACACCCGCTGGAAAAAACCTTTTTTGCCGGGTTCGCTGCCGATGCGCTGGCCCACTTTTTCGGAAAACGCGCCCAGTACGCTGATGAGAAAATCGCTGATCTCCACGCGCTGGCTAAGGTTAAGATATTCCGTCATATCAACGTAAAACACTTCCAAGCCGTAGCCATCAAGGATTTTCGCCAACCGCAACAATTCAGTCGTCTTGCCAGTTCCACGGTTGCCGGTGAACAAATACGCACCGGCGCTTTCGGAAAAGTCAATGTAATCTGCCAATTGCTGCACCGGATCACTATCTTCTTTGCCATGCAAGCTGCGAACGTAAAGCTCCTCGCTCAAGGAATTTTCCACCAAACCCTCAACCCCGAAATTGATGGGGGTGTCGAAATTCAAGGCATTGAAAAACGACTTGGCGCGGCTACGGATATCGCTCATGTGGTGTTGGCCTTCAAATATACTTCACTGAAACGATTTCATACTCTTTATCCCCCCCCGGTGCTTTGACTATCGCCGTATCCCCTTCCCTCTTGCCAATCAGAGCACGAGCGATGGGAGAAGTAATATTGATGCGGCCTTCTTTAATGTCAGCCTCGTCTTCACCCACGATTTGATAAGTCACTTCATTGTCGGTGTCCACATCTACCAGTTCCACCGTCGCGCCGAAGACGACTTTGCCGTCGGCGTTAACTTTGGTCACGTCGATAATCTGGCAATTGGACAGCTTGGCTTCGATTTCCTTAAGCCTACCTTCGGCGAAGCTTTGTTGCTCACGGGCCGCATGATATTCGGCGTTTTCCTTCAGATCGCCGTGGGCGCGGGCCTCGGCAATGGCGGCGGTGATGCGTGGGCGCACCACATTCTTCAGGTTGACCAATTCCTCACGGAGTTTTTCGGCACCTTTGACGGTGATGGGGGTCTTGTTCATTGTTTGATTTTGTTCCTTTTTGGTTTACCAGTTCTTATGCAAATCTTGGAGGCGGTTGACTCCTCCAGCGTTTAATTCATCCAATGCCAGGCAAGTCGCCCAAGCACCGGAAAGTGTCGTAGTATAAGTGACTTGCTGTTGCAATGCTTGCCTACGAATGGTGAAGGAATCGGCTATGGCTTTTTTGCCTTCTGTCGTGTTGATGATGAAATGCACTTCGCCATTTTTGATCATATCCACGATATTGGGTCTACCCTCGCTGACCTTGAATACCCGTTCACACGCAATCCCAGCCTCATTCAGCACTCTGGCAGTCCCTCGGGTTCCCACCAATTGAAAACCTTTGCTCACTAGGTCTTTGCCGATAGTGGCAATTTTCGGCTTGTCGGCATCACGTATGCTGATGAAAACGACCCCGCCTTGCGGCAGTTTCACGCTGGCTGCCCGTTGCGCCTTGGCATAAGCCTCGCCGAAATTCGCGCCGACACCCATCACTTCGCCTGTCGATTTCATTTCCGGCCCTAAGACCGGATCGACACCGGGAAATTTGATGAAGGGGAACACGGCTTCTTTGACCGAAAAATATTTGGGTATTCGCTCTTCAAACACGCCTTGCTCGTCCAAAGTCTTGCCCACCATGCAACGGGCGGCAATCTTCGCCAGCGGGTAGCCGGTGGCTTTCGACACAAACGGCGCGGTTCGGGATGCGCGAGGGTTGACTTCCAGAATGAAGATTTCGTTCCGTTGAATCGCAAACTGGATGTTCATCAAACCCACCACGCCCAAGGCATTGGCGAGCAAAATCACTTGTTCGCGAATCTTGCCTTGAATCTCTTGGTTCAAATCATAGGGTGGGATGGAACAAGCCGAGTCGCCGGAATGGACACCGGCTTGTTCGATATGTTGCATCAAGCCACCGATCAACACTCGCTTGCCGTCGCAAACCGCATCCACGTCCATTTCGATGGCATCGTCAAGGAAACGATCCAGCAACACGGGCGATTCGTTGGAAACGCTAACCGCTTCACGCATATAGCGCTTCAATTCCTCATCATTGAACACGATCTCCATGGCCCGGCCACCCAATACATACGACGGCCTGACCACCAGAGGATAACCGATGTCTTTAGCGCCCAAAATGGCCTCATCCAATGAACGCGCCGTGCGGTTGGGGGGCTGCTTGAGATTCAAACGATCCACCAATTTTTGAAAACGCTCACGATCTTCCGCCAAATCAATCGAATCTGGCGTGGTGCCTATAATCGGCGCACCGGCGGCTTCCAAAGCCCGCGCCAATTTGAGCGGGGTTTGCCCCCCAAATTGCACAATGATGCCAGTTGGATTTTCCAAATGGATGATTTCCAGCACGTCTTCCAAAGTCAAAGGCTCGAAATACAAACGGTCGGACGTGTCAAAATCGGTGGAAACCGTTTCCGGGTTGCAGTTAATCATGATGGTTTCATATCCATCTTCACGCATTGCCATCGCCGCATGGACGCAGCAATAGTCAAACTCGATGCCTTGACCGATACGATTTGGCCCACCGCCCAAAACAATAATTTTTTGACGGTCAGTGGGGGCGGCCTCACACTCTTCCTCATAAGTGGAATAGAGATAAGCCGTCGCCGTGGCAAATTCCGCCGCACAGGAGTCTATGCGCTTGTACACCGGGCGAATTTTATGCTTGTGCCGCATCGCCCGAACTTCCGCCTCGCTGCTATCCAGCAACTTTGCCAGCCTAGAATCCGAAAAGCCCTTGCGCTTTAATGCAAAAATTTCATCGGCACTTAAGGTTGCCAGCAATCGCTTCGACAAAGCCTGCTCTTCTTGCACTAAATCCTCAATCTGCGCCAAGAACCAAGGGTCAATGCTACTGTAATTAAACACTTCTTCCAATGACCAACCCGCCCGGAAGGCATCGGCGACATAAAGTATGCGATCCGAGCCAGGGTCGCGCAATTCCCGCTGCAAAATCTCGCGGGCATCGTCGGCAGTTTGATCCAGTCTTGGAGTCAGGCCATCTATTCCGGTTTCCAGACTGCGCAAGGCTTTTTGCAAGGATTCTTGAAAAGTTCGCCCTATCGCCATCGCCTCGCCCACCGACTTCATTTGTGTCGTCAAATGGCTGTCGGCTTGAGGGAATTTTTCAAACGTGAAACGGGGAATCTTGGTGACCACATAATCAATCGACGGCTCGAAAGAAGCTGGTGTTGCGCCCTTGGTGATTTCATTCCTCAATTCGTCCAGCGTATAACCAACGGCAAGCTTGGCGGCGACCTTGGCAATCGGGAAACCGGTTGCCTTGGAAGCCAAGGCCGAAGAACGCGACACGCGGGGGTTCATCTCGATGATAATCAAGCGCCCATCTTTCGG
>CAIWDB010000065.1 GCA_903911305.1 uncultured Methylococcaceae bacterium
GAAAATGGCGCGGTGGGATTGGCCCAGACGGTCATCTCGACCGGGAAGGAAACCAATAAAGCCACACGCGCCAGCATCGCCGGGTTGAACAGGTTCTGGCCCAAGCCGCCGAACACTTGCTTGCCGACCACAATGCCAATGAAGGAACCCACCACGCCGATCCACCAAGGCGCCCAAGGCGGCAGGGTTAGCGCGATCAGCAAGCCAGTGAGCAGAGCGGAACCGTCCAGCAAGGTCGTATCCACCCGCTTGCCAGCCAATAACAAACAACCCGCCTCGAAAGCAACAGCCGATGCAACCGTCACGATAAAGATAAACAGCGCCGGCCAGCCGAAGATGAAAACACCCCATGCCGTACCCGGTGCCAATGCCAAAACCACCGTCAGCATGATGGATTGGATTTGCAATTCCGAGCGGGTGAACGGCGCGCTTAACATAGACGACTTGCTCATGCCGCTTGCTCCGTAATCTTGGGTTTCTTCGCTGCGGCTTTTCGAAGCGCTGCGGCCGCTGCGGCTTCTTGCTTTTGCCGCTCAATGCGGGCTAATTTTTCCTCGGCCAGCTTTTTGGTTTGCTCAGCCTTGTGGTTGGCTTGGTCACGGGTCAGCAGTTCGCCGTTGGCATATTTGAAATAATGCACCAGTGGAATCTCGGAAGGGCAAACATAAGAACACGACCCGCAACTGATGCAATCTTTCAGACCAAACTTTAAGGATTGTTCCAATTGACCGGCACGAATCCGCGCCACCATTTCCAAAGGCTGCAAGCCTACAGGACAGGCGGTCACGCAACGGGAACAGCGAATACAAGATTTGGCATTAGTGGCCGACACTTCCGCTTGGGTAAGCGCCAATATGCCACAAGTGCCTTTAACCAATGGCACATTTGGATGCGGCAAGGAATCGCCCATCATCGGCCCGCCCATGACGTAGCGAGCGGTATCGTCGGGCCGATATTCACAATGTGCCAGCAGACTGGCTAAAGGCGCACCTATCGGTGCTTCAATGTTGCGCGGAAAATCCACCGCCCCGCCACTGACGGTGACGATGCGGCTAATCAAGGGTTTGCCGTGGCGTATGGCCTGTTGCACGGCATAGGCAGTGCCAACATTATGCATCAGTACGCCCACATCGGTGGCGCGACCGTCAGCGGGGACTTCTTTGCCCGTCAGATAGCCAATCAATTGCTTGTCCCAACCCATCGGATAGAACGATGGGACTAAGGCGATTTCGACTTTTCCATCGCCTATCTCATCCGCTGCCGTTCGCATCGTCGCATAAGCTTCAAGCTTGTTGTCTTCAATGCCGACGATGGCTTTTTGAGCGCCCAAGCCATGCAGCATAATGAGGATGCCATCGACGATGATTCGCGCCCGTTCGCGCATCAAACGGTCGTCACAGGTCAGATAAGGCTCGCATTCGCCACCATTGATTAACAAGGTTTGGATTTTTGTGCGTCTGCCCAAATTGAGCTTCACTGCCGAAGGAAACGCCGCACCGCCTAGCCCGACTATGCCAGCAGCCCCCACGCGAAGACTGATTTCTTCAGGAGACAGGCTAAACGGGTCTATTTTTTCAGGCAATGAAACCCAACGATCTTCGCCGTCAGGTTCCAACAATAAAGTGGGAGTAGGCAAAGCAGACGGATGGGCAGAAGGAAAATCCATAATGTCGGCGACTGTCCCCGATGTGGGCGCATGTATCGGCGCGGAAACCGCACCTTGGCTCACCGCCAGCAATTGCCCTTTAAGCACCTTGTCACCCACTTTGACCACAGGCTCGGCCGGTTTGCCGACATGCTGCCACAAAGCCAGATAAAGCATAGGCGGCAGTGGGAAACCCGTGTCTATAGGCCGGTCAGCCGTGGCTTCCTTGCGAGGTTCGGGATGGACACCGCCACGGATTTTAGGCTGACTACCCTTCAACAATGCGTTTAAGTCAAACCGTTTGCCAGTCAACAGTGATTGGATGTCAAATTGTTTGCCGCTCCATAAAGCATGCATATCAATCAAGGCCATGAGTTTAAGCTCCTGCCAACGCCGTTTCCGGCTTGGGCCAACGCCACAGGCGCAAATTCACTTTGACTGGATGCATTTTTAGGCACTCGGTGGGGCAAACTTCTACGCATTTGGCGCAAGCGATGCATGCATCTGCCACCACAGCATGAATCATCTTAGGTGCGCCGACCAAGGCATCGGTGGGGCATAATTTGATGCAACGGGCGCAACCAATACACAAAGACTCGTCTATCCAAGCCACCTGAGGCACCATGTCCCCCATCCCAGACAAATCCAGTTCAATCGACAATTTGTTCGCCAAGCGTTCGGCTAAGGCTTTACCACCGGGGGGGCAGAGTGTGGGAGGAGCCTCCCCGGACACCAACGCCTCTGCTGCCGGACGACAGCCGGGATAAGCGCACTGTCCGCATTGTGAACCGGGCATCATCGCCTCGATCTCGTCGATCAATGGATTTTCTTCAACCTTGAAGTAACGCGACGCGGACCCTAATAGAAAACCCAAACCCATGCCTAAAGCGGCAAGGCTGATGGCGGCAAATAAAATAGTCATATGCTGAAGGACTCCCAATCAATGCGTGTTTAAACCCGCAAAACCCATAAAAGCCAGAGATAAAATACCTGCTGTGATAAACGCTATGGGATTACCGGCAAACGCATCAGGCACAGCCATCAACGCCAAGCGTTCACGGATGCCAGCGAATATCACCATGACCAACGTGAAGCCCAAAGCCGAACCGAAGCCGAACAAGGCACTATGAAGAAAATCGTACTCTTGTTGGATGTTTAACAAGGCAACCCCCAACACTGCGCAATTGGTCGTGATCAATGGTAGGAATATGCCCAAAACTTGATACAGCACCGGGCTGGTTTTGCGCACCACCATCTCAGTGAATTGCACTACGGCGGCGATTACTAAAATAAAGGATAAGATACGCAGAAAACCAATCCCCAGAGGTTCCAACAAATAATGTTCGATGAACCAACTAGCCACCGCCGTGAGGGTTAGCACGAAAGTCGTTGCCAACCCCATGCCGATGGCAGAGTCAAGTTTTTTGGACACGCCCATGAACGGGCAGAGACCCAAAAACTTCACCAACACCACATTGTTCACTAGGGCCGTGCCTAGTAGCAGCATCAGGTAGTCGCTCACACAGATTCCTCCTTTGGTTTGCTTTAATCAAAGCATGTGTTGTGCCAAACACAATTTGTGATCTTATCATATTGATATTTGATAATAATTTAAAATGAATGAGGGTTCTGGATTGTCGGAAAAAAAACACGCACTAGGGCTTTTCGATAGATTGTCGGGTTTGTGACAGAATTAAAGGCGAAATGCAAAGAGGAAGGATTTGTGCCTTGGCGTATACTACCGGGAACCTCGAAACACCCGTTATGTTCATGGTTAGACAGGTTCACCACGAACTTAACCGACTGATATTCCTGATAACGTTCGCACTGAGCCTGTCGAAGTGCGGGGTTTGTCGAGGCTCTCCACTGGGAATAACAAGCAGCATGAATCGGGAAAATTTTATGAATGTTTTCCATGTAACGACAAAGTAATTCGAGGTGAAGATGTTTGAACGGAAAAATGAGAGACTCGCTCCACGGTCAGTTTTTTTTATCAGGTTATTAACTTCCGGTGCGATAACTGGATTCTTGATTGCAATTACCTTGTCAATTGGAATAATCGGCTATCATTGGATAGCCGGTTTTGATTATGTTGATTCCCTACTAGAGGCATCAATGATTCTCGCTGGAATGGGACCGGTAAACTCCCTACATACCATAGGTGCAAAAATATTTGCCTCCCTTTACGCACTGTTTAGCGGGCTTGTATTTATTGTCATTATGGGCATCATACTTGCCCCGGTGACACATCGAATTCTGCATAAATTTCACTTGGAGAATTCACCAAAGATACCTACGGATAGTTAGGCTTGATTCTACAGTTGATGGATGTGATGCCACAGTACAGTTGTAAGGAAGCGTTGCTTAATACGCTCAATGTGGCATGAAGATACGGCTTTTGTGCGAATACAAGATATCGGATGTGATGTGCCCGATTACAAATTACCTTGACCGTTACGAATGACAGATTATGCCCATAAACAAACCCATGCCTAATCCTCTTGCCACTGTTCCACCCGGACACTTTGCTGCTCATCAATGTTGGCAACATTCATCGCCAAATTAAAATCCAAATGGAGTTTGCAAGGATTTCATTGCATAAGATGTTTGCACGTCAGCTCCAACGTGCCATCATTCTCTTTTGGGAATCATTGCCCCTTCAATCACGACTTTTCTCTCCGCCGTCCGTAGCCTAACAACGCTAATCCTGTGGCGAGCAGTCCTAGACTGCCAGGTTCGGGGATGGATGTTTGCGCTTCCATGCCAAGATTCCAGCCACTCAGGTTTGGGATGGTCACAGTGGCGAGCAGTGCGCCGGCTTTGGAATATTGCTTAAGTTTGCCGGTGCCGTCCCAAACCGTGAACCAAAGGGTATTGTCCAGAGGGTCCAAAGCGGTAGACACGAGCCCAAGCAGTCCTGTGTTGAATTCGCTCAACTTCGTACCGTTCAGCGCGTAATTCACCACCTTACCGGTTCCAGTGTTGCTCAGCCAAAGCGAAACATTGGAAGGGTCATAGGTGATGCCTGAATCGCTGGCCTGAGTGGTGAATAGGGTTTGTTGGTTTGTCCAATTCATCTCCATTTGATACACCGCGCCTGTATCACGGTTAACTGTGTATATATGTCTGCCATCGGTAGTGCCATCATCAGTATACACATTGGGTCCGTTGGGTGTGTTGTAGACCACACCGGTTGCAACTCCATTCAAAGTATACTCAGCACCTGGTCCGTTATTGTAATTAATGGTCATGATTGTGTGGGTGACGGCGATGGGTCCGGGCAGTATGCTGAAACTAGGTGCAATAATTGTATTAAATGACGAAACAATCGTATCGCCTTGCACTACATCCACCCGGTTGTTATTGGCATCTGTAATATAAAGCTTGCTTAATGGCCCAGCCTCTACGTTTGCCACCATGATCGCCGACAGAAGATAGATGTTTTTTATTAAGCTAAAGGTATTCATTGAGATTACTCCAATTCAAAGTTTACACAGTATCTTATATATACGATTTATCTATCTGTATCAAGTGAAAAATACCCACTTTTATGAAATCGGCGACTGAGTCAATCACGCTGTTTAAGTTCAATCTTTCACTGCCACTAGCGCCAACATTTCTTTTGATAGGATTACATTTTTTTCGCTGGAGCAAGCCGCTCTCATGGCGTCCAAGGAAATACCCAGCTTTTCGGCACCTTCTTCATATAGCATTGTCGCCCGGAAATATTCAATGAAATCATCCCTATCGGGAAAAGTTAGTTTGGAATTGATGACTTCCTCAACGACATTCGCAAAAATGTCTTGGACAATTGGCAAAATTTCGCAGCGCAAACGGTCGGTTCGAATCAGGGTGATTTCGTCAATCGCTGTCCCCGTCAAGCGTTCGTTGAATTGGTAAATTTCAATGGCATTGTTCCGTGTCGGGCCAATCAAAACCAACTCGCCACCGGGTTTCAAGACCCGTTTCAGTTCACCAATGGTTTTTCTAGGGTCGGTTGCATTGTAGATGGCAAAATTGGAGAAGCACAGGTCGAAATGCCCGTCTTCAAACGGGAGCCTGTCATCCATGGAGCCTACTTGCAGCGAAAGATTGCTGGCTGCCGCATAGCGAGATTTTGCCTCGGCAATCAAGCTGGCTTCCCGGTCAATTCCGCACACGCTGCCTCCTTGCGCCACATGATTTAAATATAATTCCAAATGGTTGCCATTGCCGCACCCCAAATCAAGGATATTGCCCCTAGGTTTGCGTTTCAGAAAGGTTTCTATCCAATCGGCAATATCAAAGTTGGCAAATTCTTTATGGGCACGAATACGGATGTTTAACTTGTCTTGCTTTTCTTTATAACTTAAATCCATGGTTGACCTCTTGGTTTGTTAAATATTAACTTGTTATAAATACAAATCCCGTATCAAACAAAAAGCCTCGGCCATTTCAATGCTAACCTCTGCTCCACGCAGAGTGGCCAAAGCCTTAATGTTTTCCCGGCTCCTAGAATGGGGAAAGGGTTTCAATGCACTGTCATAATATTCTAACGCTTGCATTTTTGTGGCGAAGGTTTTTGTGATGTCGAAATAACAATTTGGCTGAAAGGCCAACCCTATGGAAGGCGCCCAATCAGTCGATGACAATACTTCAAATAAAAATATTTTTTTGATCAGCGTGACAGGCATATCCTTGGATAATCGTTGCGGCAGTCTGATTGCCGCCATGCTGGCTTCATAGCAGACGCGATGGTCTATGTTGACATCACTGGGATGATGGGTAAAAACCCATTCCGGTTTGAATTTAACGATGGCTGCTTCAATGGCTTTGACCATTTCCAAATGGGGGACTGTATTAAATTGAATGTTCTTGAATTCATATTTAAGCGAATCCTTGATTCCTATCAGGTCTTCTGCTTTTTCAACAATCTCTTTAAATTGCGTCAAATCAGGGCGTCCATGCCGCGCATCGGCTGGCGCACACAACACACAAGTATAAATATCATGGCCCTCGTCAGCCAGTTTGCGGAGCGTCCCCCCGCATCCCAGCACTTCGTCATCAGGGTGAGCAATGATGAGTAAGATATTCATTGGCCTTCCATATTGTCGGTCTTGAGTGAAAAAGAGTTGCCATTATAGCCGATCTTAATTGAAGTCGATTCGTAGAGCGGGCTGTCCGCAAAGAAATTCCGTGCATTCCGGTATTATACTTGTTTTATTAGCGGTTATAATTTAGCCAATCCAAGGGAAGGCAGGCAATGACTCGCTCATCTGGGTATCAACCCCAGAGTTATCCACAGAAATTGGGGAAAAACCTAAGAGGGTGATTGGCAGATAAAGTCCTCAAACGGCTGGATTAAGCAATTTTCCGTTCGCCCTGAGCCTATCGAAGGGTGAATGGACATTCTAATCAGATTGTCTCGTGCCGCTTCCGCATCCGTGCGTAATCTCAGTTAGTGATAAAATCCTCAGCCACAACCCTTAAACCATTGTTATTACCATGAGCTTATTAGGCAACATTCTCTGGCTGATTTTCGGCGGCTTGATCACCGGCCTGGGTTATATCCTAGGCGGGTTTGCCTTGTGCCTAACCATCATCGGCATTCCGTTTGGCTTGCAGTCAATCAAACTGGGCTTTGCCGTGTTCGCGCCATTCGGCAAGGACGTAGTGGAAAAACCCCATGCTAACAGCGTGTTGAACTTGGTGTTTAACGTGCTGTGGATTTTGCTGTTTGGCTGGCCCATCGCCATGGCCCATGTCACCAGCGCCATTGTCTTAGCCGTCACCATCATCGGCATTCCGTTTAGCGTCCAGCACCTCAAGCTAATTCCGCTGTCGCTGCTGCCGTTTGGCAGGGATTTGCAGTAGGGCGGCAAGCCTTTGCCGCCGTCCAAAGGGTTTGTCGGCATGGGATGCCGACCTACAACGGTTGACGCAGGGCGGGGTTACAAACCCTGTCGCGCTTCGGTTTTCGTCATTTCGGCAGGGATGCTGACAAATCGACCGGGAGCGGATTTGGACGCACGGAGTGCGGGGCGAAGCCCGAACCACAGGGATGTGGTGAGCCAATCCAGCGTCCATGGAGGGCAATCTATGAGGCAGTTATTGCCTAGGCTGAATGAAGCAGAGCTTCTAAAACAGGGTTCCCAACGTGGAGGTTCCGTTGCGTTAGCAAGGATGGGGCGATTTCGGTAAACTATGCCGCCCAAAAATCTCCTCCCGAATTGCCCGCATGATCGACTTTAAAGGACACCGCTTCGTAAAAGAAATCATCCTAACCTGTGTCAGATGGTATC
>CAIWDB010000066.1 GCA_903911305.1 uncultured Methylococcaceae bacterium
CGTATTTTTATGAGCAATAAATACCGGTTCGTCTTCCAAAATAGTCACTAAGGCCCGTTTTGGAGAGGCCAGTTTAACTTTCTCAGCAAGGCTCACTTTGGCCTTGGCTGTCAATTGTGGCTTCGATGGTGCGTAGCATGATTATCTCCTGAGTTAATCATCGAGAAAATTAATAAGTGAGTATTAGGTAGCCTGCATGGAGCTTTAGCGTAATGCGGGTAATCAATGGCTCCGTTCATCCCTGATTCCGCTAAAGCTCCATCCGGGCTACGCCGACTAATCCAAACTCACATGCAAAACCATAATAGTTAGATCATGATCCGGCTCTTGGGCATCAACATTAAGGTTTATAACATTTGAAAGCCCCGCTTGCCTTAACAAAAGTCTTGTAAACTGTGATAGATCATCATCCATGACATGACCTGAAAAGCTGGCGACTTCCCCAAAATTAAATAATGTCCAGTTTCTGATAAACTCATGAACATTCAATGAGACTGTCGATGTCCCCAAAAAAGGCAAATCAAAGAAAGGTACGCCATATTTGGATAAATATTTTGAGTTTCTGTATAGCATTTCATCCCATAGAGGATGATCGAAACATAGTCCCGTAATAGCGTTGGCATTCTTTATTCGCTTCTCAGTCAATTTTTTGAGTTCTTCAAACTTGACTTTATGTCCTTGTTGAGCTTTGAATATTGTTAAAGCATTTACTACAACAAATTCACCCGGTGTCAAAAACAATCCATAATTTCCTAGTGAATCAGTATGGTTAAGAAAAACAACTTCATTGTCAAAGCCTTTTTTAAAGATTCCTCGTTTGCCTATAAAGCTTGGAAAATTATGTAGGAGAAAAAGCTGATTTTCGTCAATTTTCCAAGAGTCGTTTTCTTCAGATTTTTTATTTTGAATTAACCCTATTTTTTCATAAATTATATCTTTCCGTCTTGTTGCAACAGCAATAATAACCATATCTGCAAGTTCTGTTGTAACAGGCTTATCTCTATTATTGAACTCAACATAAGATCGAGAACCGTGGATTTTTTTAGAGTAAAATTTTAATTTATCGAATTCTTTACCATTTATTATAGAACATAAATCCGTTACCATAGCTACTTCGTTGTGATTACTAGAGTATGATTTTCCTAAAGTGTTATATATATCCATTGAAAAAGAATTCTGAAATCTTCTAAAATCAGTTTTGTTATAGTAGTCTGCAAAGAGCCGAATAAGATTTTCCATACAGTTTTACCTAAAATATTATATTGTCAAAAAATTAATTAATCATCGAGACATGCTAATCCGCCCACAACGCCTCCAACCCCCACTCCACCGCATCAAACGGCGCTAACGCCACCTTCGCATCATCCGCCAAAGTCTGCAATAACAGCCACCGGCCCTGTTGGTTTTCATATGCCTCCAAAGTCCGCAGAATTGGATCGACCAGCCAAGCGTGTTTCACCCCCATCGCGGCATACAGCGGCATTTTCTCCGCACGGTCATCGCGAGCGGTGGAGGGCGATAAAATTTCGCAAATCCAATCCGGCACGGTTTCAAACCAAGCCGTGTCAGGCAAGCGCGGCATCCGTTCCCGCCGCCAGCCAGCCAAGTCGGGAACCAGAATGTTCCCGCCTATGTGCAACTCGGGTTCATCCAGTATCCACCAACCGCCGGGTCCACCCTTCCCTATGCCAAAAGGCCCGCCTATTTCCACGCCTAAGCTCGAATGCGCCATTGCGTGACGCGGCGCGGGTCGGGGCTGAGTGATTAAACGACCATTGATAATCTCGCCGACGATATTCTCCGGCAAGTCGAACAGGTCTTCATAAGTGGCGAGTTTACGGGCGGGTTGGATCATGTTGGGGAGTCTCCAATTTTTTCAATATCAACCCGAATAGCTTATTCCCTTTTGCTGATAATTGCCCTCTCCCTAAATTCCTCCCCCGCAAGGGGGGAGGGGGCTTGTGAGAATTTCAACACGGCATCTCCGCGCCCTTCCTCGCATAAAACCACCACGTTATTGCAATGCAACTCAAATAAAACACCAAGAAACCATGCAAAGCCGCATCGGGTGCGCCAGTCAGGGCAATCGCCGTGCCGTAGCTTTTTGGAATAAAGAATGCGCCATAAGCCGCGATTGCCGAGCTAAATCCCAGCACCGCCGCTGATTCCTTCGCGGCTTCGCGACGGGCTTGGTCGGCATTGTCCGCTCCCAAAGCCCGTTGGCGTTCGGTCAGGAAAATCACTGGAATCATGCGGAAGGTCGAGCCATTGCCGATGCCAGTGGTAATGAACAGCAGCATGAACAAGCCGAGGAAGCCATAGAAATTCCCGCCGACCCCGCCATGGGGCATGAAATGCAACACGCCGAACACGGCCGCCCCCATGATGATAAAATTCAAAAACGTCACCCGCGCCCCGCCCAGTTTGTCCGCCAGCCAGCCGCCGACCGGGCGCACCAGTGCGCCGACCAATGGCCCTAAGAACGCATATTGGGTGGGGTTCACCGTTGGAAACAGGATTTTGATCAGCATCGGCAAACCCGCTGAATAGCCGATGAACGAGCCGAAGGTTCCGGTATAAAGCCAGCACATCAGCCAATTGTGTTTGCGTCGGAAAATGACGGCTTGGTCTTTGAACGTGGACTTAGCCGAGGCAATGTCGTTCATACCGAACCATGCGGCAATCGACGTGGCGATGATAAACGGCACCCAAATGAAGCCGGCATTTTGTAGCCACATGGACTTGGTCACGCCATCCTTGACCCAAATTTGCGGCTCGCCGCCGAACCAGCCGAACACGCTGGCGGTAATGACCAGTGGCACGACGAATTGCACGGTGCTGACGCCCAAATTGCCCAATCCGGCATTCATCCCCAAGGCTGTACCCTTTTTGGCTTGCGGGAAGAAGAAGCTGATGTTCGCCATACTGGAAGCAAAATTACCCCCGCCAAAGCCACACAACAAAGCCAATACCAGCATTAAAAGATATGGCGTGTCGGGATTTTGCACCGCGAAGCCAATCCAGATCGACGGCACTAACAGCGAGGCCGTGCTAATCGTCGTCCAGCGCCGCCCGCCAAAAATCGGCACCATGAATGAATAGAAAATCCGCAGTGTCGCCCCGGAAAGCCCCGGCAATGCCGTCAGCCAAAATAATTCGTTGGTCGTATATTTGAAACCGATGCTAGGCAGGTTGATGACCACTACGCTCCACACCATCCACACCGCAAAGGCCAAGAGCAGTGCAGGGATGCTGATCCATAGGTTGCGGGTGGCGATGCGCTTGCCGGTTTTCTCCCAGAATGTGGCATCTTCCGGGTTCCATTCGGTTAGCACCAAAGGGGAAGGATGGGACAGTTCCGGCAAATCGGTGGAGGTTTCGGTGACAAAAGGCGCTGCAATCCGACGCTCTGAACTCAGGATGGTGAAATGCATCCATGCCAATGCAACCGTCACCAACACAAACAATAGCATGAAGCAACTTGTCCACAGGCCGGTGAGGTCTAACAACATGCCGAAGGTCAATGGCAGCAGGAAGCCGCCCAAGCCACCGATCATGCCGACCACGCCGCCGACCGCGCCGACATTGTTTGGATAATACTCAGGGATATGCTTGTAAACCGCTGCCTTGCCCAAAGACATGAATATGCCTAGCACGAACATCAAAATCATGAACGCAATCGGGCCAATCGCCAGCGTGAACACCATGTCGCCCTTGATGCCATGCACGACATAATAGGTTGGCGGGTAGGACAATATGAAAGTACAGATGGCGGAGACGATAAAGGTCGTGTACATGATCGTCCGCGCCCCGTGGCGGTCCGACAGCCAGCCGCCGTAAGCGCGGAACAGGCTGGCAGGGATCGAATACAGTGCAGCCACCATACCGGCGGTTTTGATATCGAATCCATACGCCCCGGTCAGGTAGCGCGGCAACCATAAGGCCAAGCCGACAAATGCGCCAAACACGAAGAAGTAGTACAAGGAGAAACGCCAGACTTGGAGATTTTTCAGCGGTTCCAATTGCGTTAAGAAAGGTTCCGGCGGTGCATTCGCCAAGCGACGCTGTTTCAACACCGGATCGTCCTCGGTAGTGAACCAGAAAATTACCGCCATCACTACCAGTGCCGCTGCCCATACTTGCGCCACCGCATGCCAGCCGAAGGCGACCATCACGAAAGGCGCAGTGAATTTGGTCACCGCCGCACCGACGTTGCCCAAACCGAAGATGCCTAGCGCAAAACCCTGCCGTTCAGGCGGAAACCAGCGCGACACATAGGCGATGCCCACGGCGAAGGAGCCGCCGGCGATGCCTATGCCTAGCGCGGTCACCAAGAACATTGGGTAAGTACTGACATTGGTCAACAAGAAGGTTGCAACCGCCGCCGACAACATCACGGCGACATAGACCAGCCGCCCGCCATATTGGTCGGTCCATATGCCAAGCACCAGCCGAATCAGCGAGCCGGTCAAAATCGGTGTACCCACCAACAGGCCAAATTCTGTTTCGCTGAGATTCAAATCTTTGCGAATTTGCAGGCCGATAATGGAAAAAATGGTCCAAACCGCAAAGCAGACGGTGAAGGCCACGGTGCTGGCGGCTAAAGCGCGGGTGGAATGGGAAGTGTTGATAGCGTTCACGTTCTATGGTTCCGTTGAAAGACGGGGAATATTAAAAGAGGCTTCTAGGGGTGAATTCATTCGCCCATGGGCGGCTGAAGCCAATCCTTCATTTAATTTTTGAATTAACACTAGAGTCAGGGCGTTCCACCGGTATCACGACTCCATAAGCTGATGCCATTAGGCTCTTTGCCAACGGGTATGCGGGAGGTTTCGGTATCGGTTTTTAGGTCTATCACCGACACATCATCACTGGCGATATTCGTCACATAAGCCGTTTTGCCATCTTTGGCAACAACAATGCCATGCGGTGCTGTGCCAGCCTTGATGGACCAAATCACGCCGGATTTTTCCAAATCCACTTTGTAAACCCATTGGCTATCCGGCTGGCCGAAATAATGACCTTGGTCGGCTACATAAACAAAGCGGCTATCCGGTGTGGGGTATAGTTGCACTGGACCCATCGCACCCTTTAATAATTCGATGTCGTGCAAGGATTTTGATTGGGTGTCATAGACAGCAAGCTTTTTCGTGTCGTAGAGGGTAGCCAGAACGAATTTGCCATCGGGGGTGACGGCAGTTTGCACGGCTGCGCCATTCAATGGGACGGTTTCTAGCTTGCCACTGGCTAAATCCAAAATTCCCAATCCTTTGCCTTGAAGCAAAGCGATGTAGGCCCGCGAGCCATCCGGGGCGATGCGCAAGCCGTGGGGCTGGCTACCTTGTGGGGCTTGTAATTTCCCCGTCACTTTATATTGGTGGGCATCCAGTTTATAGATAGCGTTTTCGTTTTGTGCGGTGACGAAAGCGGTAGAACTGTCAGGCGTTAAAACCACATGGGCCAAATGCAGCGCAGGGCCGATGGGAATGCGTTGGATGAGCGTGTCGGTTTCTGGGTCGATCACCAACACCTCGTCGGCAGGTGTTTCCATTGCTATTCCATGTGGGCCATCGTTATCATTATGTTGGTTGGAGGCAGGTTTGGTTTCATGACCACCATGGGAACCATTTGCCGTTACCCAAACCGTCTTGCCGTCCGGGGCGACTTGGACGTTGTGGGGAGAAACGGACATCGTCATGCCATGTTGTTCATAGGAAAGGTCAATTTTCCTCAACAGTTTCTGTGTGGACGTATCGAAAACCGCGATTTTACCTTCCCCTTCAATGGCTATATAAAGCTTCTCCCTTTCGGTTGCAGCCGCAAAAACATTGACGCTTGATGCAAGAGTGACAATGGCTAAAAAAGTTGAAAATTTGTTCATGAGATATATTATCTTTGTGGGAGTTAAACTCTTTGCTTTTAAGCTAAGACACAATTATTTTTCTAAGCGATTTAGCCGCCATTTGGGTTTGTGCGCTGAGTAATTGAATTTCGTTGGATATGGCAGAAAAGCCTTTGCCGGCATCTCCAGCTTTGGCTGCTTCAATTTGGGCATTTAGGGAAATCATGTGGATGCTTTTTCCTATTGATTCGATTTGATCAAGCCCTTCGCCGATTTGATGTTTGTTAGTTTTGTAATGAGTTTCCTCATCAATTTGAAACGCCTGAGTCAAATCGTTGAGTATTGAAAGTAAACGGTTTGTAGTAAATTTGCACAGAGTTTCAAGCATACCAAAATCCATCTTTTTACTTTTTTTATTGCATAGCATGATGTTTGTCGCCTGAGTGATAAAAGATTCCACTTCAGGGTGTAATCCTGTGTTTTTATCGAATAACAGGGTTCGCAAGCGGTCAGAATTTGATTCTACGATTTGAACACTCTTAACGATTAACTTGTAGCTTTTTTCAAACTCATCCAAGGATGCTTGAGCCTGGTCAATCAGCTTTTGACAATGAGCTTCGTCTTCCGCGCTATTCACTAAAGTCAAAAACAGGCAAATACGGTGTGAAAGCATACGGAGCTTGCCGCTCATATTGATCAGTTTGGCTGTGGTTTCTGTGGTCATAGTATTCAACAATTTATATTTTATTTTGCCAAATATCCGGTCATGCTTCGGTACAAAGCGGTGATGAGGTCGGTTTGAGTGATTAAACCCACCAATTTATTGCGTTCGTCAACGACCGGCAATTGATGGATGCCGCGTTCGGTCAATAACCTTGCGAGTTCGGCCAATGGCTGTGAATGCCCTGAGGTGATCGCCGGTGCACTCATGATTTGGCCGACGACTTCGGGTTTGGTTGAGGTGGTTGTAAGCGTGGGACGGATCAAATCACGCAATTTCCCCCCAAGGGTTTGGAATTGCTCGGCGCGGGCATGACGAAAAAAATCGCTTTGGGTGACGATGCCAATGACATGACGGCCCCGGTCAATGACTGGCAGGGCTTTGATTCGATGTTTTTGCATCACGCCCCAGGTTTCTTCCAGTTCAGTGCCGAACTCCACCGTCAGCGGTGCTGGAGTCATGATTTGCGCGGCAGTGAGATCGCCAAATTCCCGGCGAAATGCGTGGGCGGCGGCAAGTTGATAGATTTCATTCAATTCGCGCTCGCCCACATCGACGAATTCGCCCATCTGTGCCAAGGCGGTGCGCAGATCATCGGTTTGAATGCCCACCCGTTCCATGGGTTTGGAACCTTTCATCCCCTTGCGGATGGCTTGCGGTTGGGTTTTGTCCAACACTAACCGCTGGTAGAGCAAGGATATTAGCAACAAGACCGAGACATTGAGGGCCAAGGGTGTTAGCAGAAATTGGAAGCCAAGCGCTTTAACGCTTTCTCCGCCCAACACCGGGATCAAGGCTGATGCCCCACCCGGCGGGTGCAGACAACGGGCCAAGTGCATCGCAAAAATCGATAGACCCACCGCCAGGGCTGCTGCCACCCAAAGTTGCGGAATCCATCGGGCGCAGAGAATGCCCACACTAGCGGAAATCAGATGCCCGCCCACCAAGGGCCAAGGTCTGGCCACCGGGCTGTGGGGCATGGCGAACAGGATGACCGCCGACGCGCCCATGGAAGCGAGTAAGGTTTTCAAACCACCACTGTCAATCGTGAAGCTGGCAAGCCACCCGGTCAGGAAAATTGCGTTGCCTGCCACCAAGGCGGTGCGGCATTTTTCCCGGTGGCTGAGCGGGGAAGCTTGAGGTAGCTTAAACAAAGGCTGCATACCGGGTTTTGGCCTGGCCTCAGTCATAAGGCTTCAGAACCATCTTCATACCGTTTGCACCAAAGCCAGCGCTTGTGGGAACAGAACCTCGTTCTCCAGTTGAATATGCCGCAACAAATCTGCCTCCAAGTTTTCCATGGCTTGCAACGCGATACGGTAGCTGGTGCAAAGGTCTGCCGGAGGAACGAAATCCGAGGTAGTCTGACGCAGTTTTTGCAACAAACTGACGACCTCCGCATGTTCACTTTCCATCTGCCGGATGGGATTGTCGATGACGCCGAAACAGACCGGTGGCAAGGGTGTCTGTTCTTGTTGGTGTTTTTCCAAGGCTTCGATGTAAGGGAAGAGGATGTTTTCCTCCTTCATCAAATGCGGGATAAGGTCGTCGCGCAAATTCTGGCAGACTGCCTGAATTCGACTCAGCTCGGGACGCGCTTCCGCATGGCGTCTGACCAAGCGTTCCAGCATGATGTCCAAATGGGCTAATTGGTCACGGGTGAAAACATGGTGGGTGGCAAGGATGTGGCGGATCAGCGTGGTAGCTGATTTTCCGTCCCATTCCTGCTGTGTGGTCGGGTTCTTGGCTTGTTCCAGACGGGCAAGCACCTCATCCGTATCCTGTCCAGCAGCAAGACAGACCTGTTCCAAGCCCAGCCTGCCGCCACCATCGCAGCAGTAATTCAAGCCTAGCGTGTCGAGTACACGGGCGCAATTAGGGGACCCTAAGGCAATTTCTTTCATCAATGTTTGAGTGTCCATGGGATATCCTGTGAATTAGCGTTTAGACGTGACTAACATTAAAGGCATCGGCGTGGATGTCTTGCAATGAGGCACCGGCGAGGAAAGCTTTTTTTCGGGTCATTTTGACCATTTCGGGATGGCCGCAGAGAAATATCCGCCAACCCTTAAGTTCAGGCGTTTCTGTCAATGCGGCTTCATGCACTCGACCAGCGGCAAAGCCATCAGGCACTTCAGAACCGGATAGGCAAGGATGATAGGTAAAATTAGGAAAGCGACTTTCCAGTTCGCGGAGTTCTTCCATCAAATAGAGTCCATGCAAATCCCGACTGCCATGAAACAGACGAACCGGGCCTTGGTGTCCTTGGTCCAATGCATCGCGCAGGATGCCAAAAAGCGGAGCCAAGCCGGAACCCGTGCCGATCAGCAGCAAGGCTTGCTCCGGCTTGCCGGGCACATAGATGCAATCGCCAGCCGGGCCGCGTATCTCGGTCCGCTGCCCTATGATTAACGCTTCGTGTATCCAGCCGCTGACCCGGCCATGCGGTAGGCGGCGCACATGCAAGTGGATGTGTTTATCTAAGCGGGGTACGCTGGCGATGGAGTAGCTGCGCACATGGTTGCTGTCACGCACCAAATTGATGAATTGTCCCGCCCGGTAGTCGAAGGAGCTTAAACATTCCAGTTCAACCCGCATGATGTCGTGGCTTAACAGTTCAAGTTTGTGGACAATGGCATGGGCGGACAACAGCGCATCATCTGGCAAGGTCACGTCCAAGTCTTCCGTTGGCTGGCATACGCAAGCCAGAAAATGTCCGGAAAGTTTGAGGCTGTCTTTCAAGCCCACTTGGGCAGCGGCGGGCGGCGTGCCGGATTTGGCGCACATCAGGCAGGTTTGGCAGACACCCACACGGCAGGAATAGGGGACGGGTACACCATGCCCATTCAGGCAATCCAACACGGACTGATTTTCAGCGAGTTCGTAGCGCTTATTGTCGTAATGGATGTTGGTCATGGGGCGTACCCGTCAAGTTTTGGGGTTAGCGACCCAACACATCGTTGCGGGTGGATTCGGCAATGGCGGCGACTTGGCCGATCAAATTACCGGCTACGCCCAATTCCTTCAATGTGGCACCTAGGTTTTCGACTACCGCATCGAAATGGCCGTCGTTCAGACCTTGTTTGACCAAATGGGCGTGGCCTTTGCGCATGTCTTGCCCAGTGTAGTTGTGCGGGCCACCGAAGGCCATGGTCAAGAAGGCTTTCTGTTTGGCAGCCTGTTTCTCCATGTCCACACCCTCGAAGAAACGGTTGATGCGGTCATCGCCCAACACCTTGCGGTAGAAGATATCAACAGCCGCGTCAACGGCGGCGGTGCCACCCAGTTGCTCGAAGAGGGATGCGTTGGGCATTTTGCCGTATTTTTCGTCGTACCAAGACGCTAAGGTCTGTTTTTCAGCCATGGATTCTCTCCAAAAATGTTGTAGGTGGTTTATCTTTATTTTTGTGCCGATGACCAGTATTGCTGGCCATTTTGTTTTTAAACAAATATGCAGTATACAACTTAAAGCTTGTCAAGAATTATGTCAAGGCGATTTTTGTGGTTCCGTTGCGTTAGCAAGGATGGGGCGATTTCGGTAAACTATGCCGCCCAAAAATCTCCTCCCGAATTGCCCGCATGATCGACTTTAAAGGACACCGCTTCGTAAAAGAAATCATCCTAACCTGTGTCAGATGGTATC
>CAIWDB010000067.1 GCA_903911305.1 uncultured Methylococcaceae bacterium
CCCTCCACGGGGGAAGGCTGGGATGGGGGCAATCAAAAGGCAGCGAAGCCACTGATTTTACTCGCCCCCACCCTAACCCTCCCCCGTTGGGGGAGAGCTTGCGAGGGGGTCGAACTGTAGCGCTTAATTCAACAGCATTGGGGTTAGAGGGCGGGGGCCAAACGCTTGAATTTGATCAAGCAAAGCACGCTTTTCCGCTTCAAGTAACTTGAAGCTAGATTTTCTTCAGCAGTTCTCTTTTTATCCATTTAAACTCTTCAACAGTGATCGTATTCCTAGACATAAGATTATGCATCCTTGCCAAGGTGATGATCGGCAATGGGTGGTTTTTTAGTGCTTCGAATTCATCGGGGTTGATTAGCCCTTCTTTTAGTAATAGGTGAAGGCTTATCATTGTCTTATCGAATAATGGATCATCGGAATGCGAATAGGATAACGCAGGATCGAATTGGTTAAATTGTTCTGAAGGTAAGCTTGGAAGTTCAGCAGGTACTGGCAAATCCAGATTGATGCTGACATCCGATATCCAAGTTTTGCCACCATCTGTGGTCAAAAGCAACTTTCCGTTTTCACCCGTCACCCATCCATTGTTGAGATTGCTAAAGTAGACACCCCAGAGGTTCGTTTTATCATGGGTCTGAGATATCCAAGTTTCGCCGCCATCATCGGTGGATAGGATAAGCCCGTTTTCCCCCACAACCCAGCCGGCTTTGTGATTGGCAAAGCTGACCCCGGTTAAATTCCCCTCGCAGTGACTCACCTGTTTGATCCATTTTCTGCCCCCGCTTATTGTATGAAGGATAGTTCCTTGGTCGCCAACAGCCCAACCATTCAAAGCATCGACAAAATTAACGGACATCAGGTGCGCCTTAGTATTGCTAGATTGCCTGCGCCAAGTCTTGCCGCCGTTATGGGTCACTCGGATTGTTCCGCTTGAACCCACTGCCCATCCTGTTTCAGGACTGACAAAATAAACGGCAAGCAAACACGCCTTAGTCTTGCTTTTTTGGGAGTTCCATGACCAGCCGCCATCAACGGAGTTAAAAATAATTCCGCCATCACCCACAACCCAGCCGGAATCAGAATCGATAAAGCAGACGGACTTAAGATCATTGGGTGTGTCGGCCTGCGATTGCCAAGTCTTTCCTCCATCGGTGGTGGACAGTACCGTGCCACTGCTGCCCACTACCCAACCCGTTACATCGTCTATGAAGATGACACTAGAAAGATTGGCATTTGTTCCACTTGCTTGGGCCTTCCAAGTCAATCCGCCATCAATAGTATTGATGACAGTGCCATTCCAACCGACAGCCCAACCGATGTTTTCATCAAGGAAATGAACACACACAATGTGTTCGCTATGTTTGCCTGTTAGCGTCATCCATGTCTGGCCTCCATTATGCGTGTTAATGATAAAACCTTTTGCACCGACGGCAAAGCCAGTGTAGGCATCAGCGAAATGTATTCCGACCAGTTCTGTTTGAAAACTGCTGATAACTTGCCAAGTCTCACCTCCATCGGAGGTTCCCAAAATTTCGCCTTCTGTTCCCACCACCCAACCATTGTTGACATCCGCACGATAGATGCCTGACAAATTTGATTTGAGCTTAGTTATCTTTTTGCTCCAAGTATATCCACGGTCATGAGTGACCAGCACTGTCCCGTGCCAGCCCACTATCCATCCGTGCATATGATCTAGGAAATTGACTTGTAATAATTTTGCCTGCGTGACACCCATATGTGGATGCCATGACTTACCTCCATCAAGGGTGGAGAGAATCGTTCCCCCATCGCCAACCGCCCAACCGTTCAGGGGGGTACAGAAATGAACACCATTTAGGGTCCAATCACAATTGGAAATCTGAGGCTGCCAAGTTCGTCCGCTGTTTCTGGTGTATAGAATTACTCCGTTTTCTCCAACAACCCAACCCCTTTTGTGATCGACAAAACATAGGGCGAATAAATCTGTGACGTAATCAGTAGGCCGTTGTCTCCAATTCTTGCCACCATTGCGGGTTGATAGAACTGTTCCGTGCCAACCGACAATCCATCCACGCCACTCATCAACAAAAGCAATGCCAGCCAGATTGTCCAAAACATGACTTTTCTGGGGTCGCCAACCTTGACCGCCATCGTCACTTTGTAGGATGGTGCCTTTATCACCTACGGCCCAGACCTGTTTGCCTTTGGAACTGACAAAAACATCATGCAGATCTAAAAACATAGGGGGTGAAAGTAAGTTTTTGGGGATTTCTGGAGCATAACGATAACCAAAAATAAGCAATAAGATGCACATAGGGCTTATCGCAAGATACCAAGGTGCTGGATAAACAGCATAACTTGGCAATTGCCAACTAATACCTCCATCAGAAGTAGTTAAAATACTTCCATTATCGCCTACAACAGTACCTATTCCACTATTTATCCAATGAAAACTCGTTACAGGTTGCGAAGTACCGACAAGTCTATCAGCCCAAGTTTCACCCCCATCTTGAGTAATCCAGAGGTTCCCATTCTCACCCAGCACCCTGCCTGTTTGCTTATCAGCAAAATAAATATCCAACAAATCTTTTTTGCCTGGTACGGTTTTGCTTTGCCAATTCAACCCTCCATCGTGGGTGGAAATAAACGTGCCATTCGTGCCAACGGCCCAACCGTTTTCAGCGTCAATGAAATAAACGCTCCTCAAGGTCTCCTTAATACCAGCGTCAACCCTCTGCCAACTCCGCCCACCGTCACGAGATAACAACAAGACTCCATTACTGCCCACGGCCCATCCATGTTGAAGCCCTGAAAACCAGATATCGAATACGTGTTCGAGCGTACTGGATTCTTGGATTTCCCAAGTTTTTCCTCCGTCGCGGGTAGCAAGAATAATCCCACCCCATCCAGCGATCCAACCATGAAGATTATCGGAAAAAAAGATACTATTTAGGTCAGCATTGACATGAGATGGGATTGATTGCCAAGTTTGACCGCCGTCATGGGTAGCTAGAATTTTCCCCTTTCTCCCTACGGCAAAACCGGTCTGGGCATCGACAAAAAAGACACCATCAAGTTCTGTTGCAGTATCGGCGTCTTGCGGTAACCAACTTTTTCCAGCATCATGGGTTAAGCGAATGATACCCCGGTCCCCTACTGCCCAACCATCACGTTCCCCGACAAAATGAATGCCATTCAAATTCCCAGTGCGCTCGCCCTGAATTTGCCATGTATTGCCTCCGTCGTTGCTGGCAAAAATGGCCCCGTCGATTCCCAGTGCCCAACCATTCATAGAATCGGAAAATCGGAGACTGGTTAAATTTTCCTTAATGCTGACAGGATGAAAATGCCATGACATACCCGAGTCATGAGTAAGAAAAACCCTACCGGTGAAACTGAAAGCCCAACCAGTATGGTCATTGATAAATTGCACACCCCAAAGATGTTCATTGGTGTCAATGTGTTGGGTATGCCATGTTTGCCCGCCATCCTGAGTTCTAAGCATCGTGCCATGCCAGCCTGCCACCCTTCCATTTTTTTCATCCAAGAAGTTGATGGACATAAGGTGCTCCCTGGTTCCGCTGGATTGAATCTGCCAAGTCAACCCACCATCGTCGGTCATCAAAATAGTACCTCCGCTTCCTGCAACCCACCCCACCTTCGTACTGATGAAATCGACGCTTGTCAAGCCTACTTTGACCCCACTCGTTTGGGCTTTCCAGTTTAGTCCGCCATCGCTGGTATTAATGATGGCCCCCCCCCATCCGACGGCCCACCCATTTTTCTTGTCAACAAAACGGATACTAAAAAGGTTTTCGTTAGTGGCGGAATTCCGGCGGGTTTCCCAATGCTTTCCACCATCCCGAGTGGAAAGAATCTCACCTTTGCCACTCACAATCCATCCGCATTGTGGATCAATAAAAAAAACATCAGTTAGATGCTTTTGTGTATGGGAATCTTGATTTTCCCAATGCCGACCTCCATCTTTGCTAGATAATATCAAACCTTCGTTGCCCACTGCCCAGAGCTTATTAGTACCCGGCAGGACAAAAACCTTATGGAAATGAGCTGATACAGAAGGTGACCGCAACATTGCATTACGTTCAATGGGAAAACGCCACCAGTCCTCACTAAATCTTTCGCTTGGCTTTTCCCATGGACTGAGCCGAACATATTGGATATAGGCCATCCCGCTGAAAATGACCAAGGCCATCGCAGCTATTCCGACCAACAATCCGTTCACCCAAGTCTTATTGGCAAGTTCAGGCTTGACTTTGCTTACAGGCCAATTCGTTAATGACTGTATGAAAAATTTATACATATGGAGGAATAATGTCATCATTCCGATTTACTTCGAACATAACGTTTCCCATAAGGGCTTATTGATTATTTTTTGACAGAGTGGTGCAGTTATATTGTATTTTTTTGCAATGTCAAACAGCTTGGAAAATTCAGGTTTCCGAGCATGTTCAAATTGATTCAAAATCTTTTCCCTTAACGTTTGGTCTAGGTTTTTCCAACACGAAAAGCTCACTTCAGCCACTATCAGTTGCACTGAAGGTTCCCAAGGACCCAGTACAGTTGCCTTCTCCAAAGCTAAAGAGACTTCTTTATCCCAACCGAATAAGCGATACTTAACCAAGGCAAATTGCGCCCAAGCATACGACCAACTAGGCCGCGAGTTGACGGCTTGGCGCATGTATTCCACGGCTTGCTTTCGCAAATAGGCATGTTCTTTGGGGGATTGTGAGGTTTCAAAAGTTTTCTGAAAGATCAACTCACTCATGTCTTCAAGATAAGCTGCCTGGGTGCCATTAAGTTTAATTGCCTTGCTTAACGCATCTCGGGCAATATCCCATTCCCCTTTTGGAATGTCTTGATTTGGATTCCATGAATCCATGAAAGCTCTCGCTTGATAATGATAAACTTCAGCCAATAACCATCTGCCGCTTATTATCGATAGAATAATCATAATCAATATTCCAACTGCGGAAGTCAAACGCAAGAATTGAATATTATGCACAAAGATTATTCAAATTGCTTATACCAACGATGTAATTATGAAAACAATAAACAATCCGAATAATAAGCCTAGGCCAAAAAACCAAAAGCTTTTACGCCAATAACTTGAAGAATAGAATTTTTTTGTTTTGTGCCTTTTTCTTCTTCTTCTTTTCGTTGTTTTATTTATGGTACTCAACGATTATCCCCTGACTGACATTAATCGTGATTGGCAAATAGTGCAAGCAAATTTCAAATTTACCATCTTTGTGGCATGGGTCGCCGGAAACTAGATTCCATGGAGAGCTTGCTTAGGAATTAAAGCTATTGCGCCTGTAAAAAAGAACTGATTTGACTGGGAGTATCTTGAACTAATCGCCAAGATTCGTCCTCACCAACAATTTTGGCGGCTGCGGCCCTGCCAGGTTCAAGCGCGGGGGGTCGTGATTTGATATTGTGCGCGTCAGATGCCAGAATCGTCACCCAGCGATTTTTTAACATTTGAAACGCGCACTCTTGGGCAAATTGACCAAAGTCCCCTGCCACTGATCCGGCAGTGACCTGCAAATGACACCCCATTTCAACAAATGGAACTATTTTTTCTAGTTCACGAATAATAGTTTTGTTTCTTTCGGGATGTGCGATCATGGGGCAAATGCCTCGATCCAATAGCCAACCCATGAGTTTATCGCTGCCAGGTGGTATATGGCTGTGAGGGAACTCCAACAGTAGCACTTTGTTATTGCTCAGTACGCCTAAAAATGGCAATTGCCCATTTGAGACCAACTGCACCATTTCAAACCCGATACGAACTTCTGCCGCCATGCCCAGTTGTAGTGGAATGGATTGCCTTTCAAGTTCGGCTTTGAATTGCTGGTAAGCCACGCCGATGGAGTCAAGCGTATTGTCGTAGCGTCCAATATGGATATGAGGCGTGACAACGGCCCCCGTGATGCCATTGGCGACCGCAAGTTTAGCCAAAGCCAATGATTCTTCCATAGTGGCAGGGCCATCGTCGATGCCCGGCAATAAATGACAATGTAGATCAATCATTTGCTGGTTTCCTTGTAGCCATAACCCTGTTTGTAATAATAGCCTGCGTAATAATCCCCATATCGCCCTGCTTTTTCCATATCCAACTGGTTCAACACTACCCCGCAAATTGCCGCATGGGATTTGCGCAAACGATTTACACCATCTTTTGCCGCACGGACGGGTGTGGTCTCGGCTTTCACGACATAGATCATCGTTTTGACTAATTTTGAGATAACCAAGGCATCACTGACTGCCTGCACTGGAGGGCAGTCGATAAGGATGTAATCATAAATGGTTTGGTATTCTTCAATGAATTCGGCAAATCTTTGAGAGGAAAGCATTTGTAGGGGGTCGGGAGGGTTTGCGCCGGAGGCGATAACATCAATCTTACCCTCTTCGTAATGCTGTATGCATTGATTAGGTTCTGAGGTATGCGCAAGCAGATTGGACAAACCTGGCAATCTTGTATTGAAGCCTAAGCTTTTGGCAATGCTAGGACGGCGCATATCAGCATCAATCAACAATACTTTGCCCATCTGCGCAAGGGCTATGGCCAACGTCAATATAACAGTGCTTTTGCCTTCACCGGTTAATGATGAAGTGACAGCGATGGTTTTATGAGGAAAATCTAAGCTGGATAATAAAACACCCGTCCTGATCGTTCTAATGGACTCGCCAAAGCTGGATTGGCCTTCCTTCAAAAACAAATCGGCAAAATTTAATTTATTCCCTTTCTTGGCAGTCTTGATAAATGGAACTAAGCCCAGCAAGGGAACCCCTAATTTTTTCTCCAGATCAGTGGCATCTTTGAAAGAATTGTCCAGTCGCTCAATGAGGAATGCCAATGCCACGCCAAGCCCCAAACTGGCAAAAAATGCGATGGTTATGATGAGTTTTTTGTTAGGTTTTATTGGGCTTAAAGGTTTGAATGCCCGATCAATAAATCGCGCATTTTCCGATTCCAAATCCCCCGCCTCTTTGGTCTCCTTGAGCCGGTTAAAAAACATCATATAAAGGTTTTTATTGGATTCAACCTCACGCTGCAATTCTCGAAGTTTTGATTGTTTTTTTGAAAGTTCTTGGATTTCTTTCTTGCTTCCTTCCAATGACGCTAAGAGTGCCATTTCATTGGCCTTTGCATTTTCATGACGGTTCCTGATGCTTTCGGAAAGACTGGAAACTTGCTTTTCAAAGGATCGTTGAATGGATTCAATTTCTGAGCGAATACTGACCATTTTTGGGTGTAAATGACCATAACGCTTTGACAATTCTGACTCGGTAGTGCGCAATTCTACCAACTTATTGGTTAAAGCCTGGGTATTGGCATCGGTGTAGATTTCAGGAATGGAATCGACATATTTGTGTAGATCATCTCCTAACCCTTGAATCTGGTGATGCAAGGTTTCTATTTGAGATCGAGTTTTTCGCGCCTCGGCAAGTGATTCCATGGTGGTTTCAATATCCTTGGATACCAAAGTGAATATGCCTTCAAGATCAACTAAATTTTCCTTCTCCATGAACGCTTGCAGCTTCTGTTCAGACTGTGCCAGTTTTTCCTTAAGTGCATCAAGCCGAGTCGTCATCCATTCGGTCGCCTTACGGGTTAGCTTGGATTTAGAATCGGTGCCGCTCTCAATATATACTTCACCCACCGTGTTCGCTGCTCGCATGGCCAGTTCAGGATCAGATGACTCAAAACTGATCTTCAAGATATGCGTTCCTTTCACTATGTCTATAGCAAGGTGGCGTTGAAAAGTAGGTATTAGCTGCTCTTCTGGATTAAGGGCTTGAGATTTATTGGAATCATTCGGGTCATCTGTGCTAACCGTTGGCGTTTTTGGCAATTCAAAAGGTAGCCATTTTTTCCAATCAAAACCTGTGGATTCTGTTTTCGGTTTAGGGCTGAATTCAGGATGATGAACCAAATTCAACTTTTCAATGGCCATCTTGGCTAAATCCCTAGATTTTAGGATTTCAATTTGACTTTGCAGATAATCATTTTTGTTAGTGTCTGATGCATAGATATCTTCGATGGAAACAATCTTTGCTTGCTTCGACTCCATTAGCAAACTGGCGGTTGCCTGATAAATGGGTGTTTTAGGCCAAACAATCAAAGCCGTCAACAGTGAAATCATGACCGCGAGGCCGATGATACCTAGCCAATATTGCTGGATAATACCCCAGTATTGCCTAAGATCAAATTGCCCTTCATTGTCGTCATCTAGTCCGAGGTTAAGATCAGGAAGATGGGAAGGCGGGGAGCCATTGTCCATGGATGAATGTTCTCTAGGAATTAATCATTTTGTTAAACCCTTTAGAAGAAGCTTTCTTCCACTAATAGTATGTCACCGGGATGAATCGGGGTGTTCAGTTCAGCTTCTTGCGGGGTGTGGCTAGGATCGTCATCATGGACAATGCTGAAACTATTCCTTGATGCACGTTCGGTCAAACCACCTGCCAAGGCAATGGCTTTTTGCACAGTAAGCCCCGGCATGAAGGCAAAACCACCCGGTGATTTAACCTCGCCATTGATAAAAAATTGACGATAACCAAGCATTCTGACATTGACCTTGGGTGACACAAGAAAGCCTTGTTTTAATTGTTCAACCAGAAGCCTTTCGAGTTGGCTGACCGTCATACCCTTGACTTTGATTTCACCTAAAAAAGGATATGAAATTGTGCCGGCATCGCTGAGAACAAAGTCAAGGGTAAGTTCAGGTTCTTCATAAACGGTCACTTTGATTTGATCGCCAACGCCTAGCTTGTAATTTGACATCAAATTTTCTTCTGCCATGGCAATTCCACCCGATGACAATAGGAAAATGAAGACAAATAGTCGGGAGGCAAGTTTCCAAATCATAGGTGACTGCGCATTTTCATTGATTAAAGTGGGGAATATCAACAAGCTCATAACGTCATATTAACATTTAACGTAATCATATTTTGATCAAAGTTATAAGAATTTCGATTGGAGTCTCTCTTTGAGTAACTATAATTCAATCCTAACCCTAGCCAAGAACGCATTCTATAGTTCAAACCTAGGGTGATGCCCATGTTAGTATCGCTGATAGCCGGATTTGTGTTGACATATTCTTGAGTGTTTGCCATTAATTGTGCGCTGTGACTCAATCGTGGATTCCAACTATATTGCCAAGCGATGCTAACCTGTTTTTGATTAATATAGCTGCCCGTGCCTATGCCTAAGTTGGGACGGTTATTTTGTTCTGCGGCCAGCGTAAACCCGGAGTAGGTCCATGGAGTCCAAGTAATGCTGACAGATCCGGTAAATCCAATATTAGTCACTCGATTTGGATCGTCGTATTGTAAGTCAAAAATTCCTAGCTTGATGGTTCCTGTAGTCTTCCCAGCCGCTTTCCAAGTGGC
>CAIWDB010000068.1 GCA_903911305.1 uncultured Methylococcaceae bacterium
GATACCATCTGACACAGGTTAGGATGATTTCTTTTACGAAGCGGTGTCCTTTAAAGTCGATCATGCGGGCAATTCGGGAGGAGATTTTTGGGCGGCATAGTTTACCGAAATCGCCCCATCCTTGCTAACGCAACGGAACCAAGTACGCTCCGGTGTAGATTTAGCCACTTTGTTGAGATAAAAAAGCATGATTGTTATCGTCTAACTTACAAATAGCTAGCAGCTAGCTTACATATAGCTATTTATAGAAATCCACTAAAAGGATATGTCTTTGACATAGCAAATATTGGCGCTAGGAAGCTTGCAATCCAATCGTCCATGGCGTTGCTCGGTTGTCTATCAAACCAAGACATCCGCCTTCGTCCACTGAGGTCTATAATGACTGGTAAGTTTAGCTCCACTTCGATCATTCAAATAACGACAAAGGCCATCACTATGAACAAAGCCGAACTGATAGACTCCATCGCTGAGAAAACGGGCCATACCCACGTCGATACCCTCAAGGCCCTTGATGCTTTGCTGGAAACCATCGAGGCCACGGTTGCGGGAGGTGACAAGGTGCAATTGGTCGGATTCGGAACCTTCGAGCCGCAGCACCGGGCCGCAAGGGCAGGGCGCAACCCACAGACGGGCGAACCCATTGAGATTGCCGAGGCGACCCATCCGAAATTCACCCCCGGCAAATTGTTCAAGGATAGAGTGGTCGAGGCACACAAACCAAAGCCCAAGCCCAAAGCGACCACAACAACAAAAACCAAGGCCAAAACTGAGGAAACCACGACGGCAAAAGCCAAGGTAACCGAAAAGCCCAAGGCTAAACCCAAAAAGGTTTAGAATCCAAGAATGGGTAAGACTTGCGCAAATAGGGGGCTATGAGCGCCATGTCCTATAAAATGATTAACTTAATGCCAATGAACAACTTTTCCAGCAGGATGCAGGGCAATTAGTCGTCAATAACCGGTATTCCGGCAAATCGAAATCGGTCTGTGTGTTTGAACAAAACTGAGGATTGACTATGCTACAAGCCATTGAAGTTATCGTGGAACCGACCGGGGTTATTCGCCCGCTAGAGGAATTCCATGTCAAAGTACCCACGCGGGCAGTATTAACCTTGTTGGAAATGCCCATACCGGTAAATGAAGAACTAGCGCGGGGCAGTGGTGCGGCCTTATTGCAATTTCTCCAAGAACATCGTTTGCCAGCAGAAAGCCGCCGTTCGGCTGAAGAGATCGACGCACAAATCAGGGAAGAACGCGAAGCATGGGACTGAACAGCGGCTTTATCTATTTGGATGCTTGCATCGCCATCTACTTCATTGAAGAACACCCGCAGTTTGGTGATGCCGTGCGACAAGCCATCCAAAACGCACCGACTCGGCAGTTCTGCGTTTCACCACTGGTTGAGTTGGAATGCTTGGTCGTGCCGTTGCGCACGGCAAATCACCGCTTGGTCGCGCATTATGAAGCCTTCTTCAACAACCAAGTGATGCTAACGATGGATTATCTGGTGTATCGTTTGGTGGCGGAATTACGCGCCCGCCATCGCTTGAAAACCCCTGACGCTTTGCATCTTGCCACTGCACAATACCATGGTTGCACGGAATTTTGGACCAATGACGACCGGCTTAACCATGCTGCCGGTGGCATGGCCGTCAACCTGTTCGCGTGAGTTTAGTAGGGCGAAACCTACCATGAGTAGCCAGTTAGGAAGCAAGCAGGAATAAGTTGAACAAACTTGCTTTGTCATTGCTTTGAAACATGTTGGATTTTTTGACTAATTGTTCAAGTTATTTTTTGCTTAACGACTTAATATTTCTACTCTGGGGTTGTAAGCCCTAACCGGCGGAATTTGTCCAGATAGCCAAAATGGCTGATTGGACTAGCGGGGGCATACAGAAACTTACGGTTTCGAAGTCAGTTCGAAACCTCAGAGGATGCGTTGCACAAACGGAGAAAAGCTTTCACAGGTTTTTCTCGCATCCTTTGCCGCATTGCACCCGTGAAATTGCCGTGGACCGCCAAGTCCAGGCAATGGCAGAATGTTTCATAGGATTTTGAGTGGTGACAAGGCTCAAACATCCAGTGCATTGCCTTACGCTGCGGTTGGAACCGACGCCGTCATTGAAGTATGGGGCGGCTAGGGCATAAACCGGTTACGCAACGGTTATGAAAGTCAATCCCTTTTGCCCCATTAAAAACTTGATGATCGAGCAATCTAAACATAGACTTCAAAGAGAGAAAACCTGATGTTCAGACCGCCTCAACCCCAAATTTCAATCGCTGCACTCATGCTGTGTACCTCCCTTGCTTGGGGAGGCGACTGGGGTTCGGTCGGTGATATCAATAAAGCCTTTGAAATGACCATCCAAGATGCAGGAAAAACTGTGGAGGAAGCGGCGCATGACACGGGGGAAGCGCTCGAAAAAGCAGCACAGGATACCGGGGCGACCCTAGAAAAAGCCGCGCAAGACACAGGGTCCGAAATTGGGCATACAGGCAAAAACCTTGAGGAAGCCGCACTCTCGATAGGAAAATACATGGAGGGTGTTTTTGACTAAAACCGCGAAGGGTCAATTTTTTCCGCCCGTGCGGGGTTCGGCCCCGCGACCCGGTAAAAAGATTGCATTTTTTATCACAGTGTCAGTGATAGGCGATGCCAAAAAGTCTATTAAAGCCAAACAACGGACAAAAACAGCGACCAACCTGAATCACAAGATTTACCCTTCGCATAAACGATAACCTATCCCAACTTCTGTCAGGAGATATCTTACGCTTGGCGGAATCGTCATCCCATTGTCAGCCTTTCAAATGGTTATGAGAAATTGATAGGTGATGAGGCTTTTACCAAAAAATCAGATTTTTTCCTATATACAAAAGTTTTGCCGAGGCCAATCATATGGCGTGTGGTTTTATGGCACTAGGGAAAGCCTAGAAAGAATAGGCATTAACAGCGAGTCAACCTAGTATCCGTGAAGCCAAAACCAGAAAGTTCGCCCGAATTCGAGTGCGGACAACAATAACATCACGCAATAGGAAGAATTATCATGACGATTCCAACGACTGTTTCAACCCTCCAAATCACCAGCATCGGTGTTGGCATCAACACATTCACCGGTTCTGTGCTGCCCTCCGCCGTGTCGCCTTCGTCCACGACGGTCAGTTTGGGGCTTTCCAGCCAATCGTATGTGCAAATCTGCGATTCGGTAGAAAGCTTCAACAAGGCCACCAGCACCTCGGCGGGGGTGACTGCGCAAAAAACCGATAGCAAAGGCAATACTACGGGACCGAGCGTCGGGGTGACTGCCGGCCCTTCCAATACGCTGAACGTCACCGACACGTCCGTCAGTGTGGTGATCTATGCCAAGGCGGAAACGTCCAATGTGGTTTACGACGGTTGCAGCCTGTCTCCCAACATTGCGGTTCCGGCCACGACCGAGGAAAGCCTTTCGTTCTATCAGCAATATGGCGATTCTTATGTTGCCGGGTTGACAGAAGGCGGCGAATATACGGCGGTGTTTGTGTTCAACTGCCAGACCGAACAGGATCAGAAGGTGCTTAAGGCATCGTTGAGCGCGAACGGGGCTGTCAATGTTGGCGCTTTAGTCGGGACTACGGCAAATGTCAACATGGGTGCAAGCTTGTCGGGCGGGCTGACCAAGACACTGACCACTTCAAACGTACAATGCAGCATCTACCAGTCACTGGTGGGTTCGACTAGCACACTTCCCTCATTTGACAATAGTTCAGCCCAATCCGCCGCAAACAACTTGCAAAGCTTCGTCGAGTCCATCGTCAACTTTGCCTTGAACTTCTCGGCAGCCTCGGTCACCCAACCCGTCGCCATTGCTTGCGAAGTCCAAGGTTATGAAACCCTCTTCGGCTCAAGCGTCTGCCCCGGCTTCCAAAACATTGCGGCCAACCGCGATTTGTATGCAGGTAGCGTATTGCCGAACCTGATTACGTTGCAGAGCATCCAAACCAGCTATAACTGGATACAACAAGCCTATTCCACCTATGGATATAATGGTGACAGCACCCTCACCAACAACTACGCCCAACTCACCAGCGACATCAACGGATTGACCGACTGGCTCAATGTCAATAGTAACTGGCAAACGGGTATGTTCCTGACTGACGCAGCTTCCGGTGGCTTCAGCCTAGCCGAATTCAATGGCCTGTTGGTGATGGCCTTCATTGGCGAATATCAGCAAATCACCGTTTGCACCTCGCCCGACAACGGGCAGAATTGGAGCTACCCGACCATTATTTCAGATGCGTGTAGCAACTATCCTCCCGCGCTGGCGGTGTTCGACAACCAAGTTTGCTTGGCCTACACCGGCTTGAATAACGGGCTTTACACCTGTGTGGCAGGTGCCAATTTAAGTTTCTCCACCCCCGCCCAATACGGCACGACGGCTTACAGCTTTGCCGGGCCTACTTTGGCGGCGGCGAACAACATGCTGTATCTGGCTTACACCGCCACTAACAGTACCATTTGCCTAGCCTCGTCCAGCAATGGCACGTTGTTCAAAGCGGTCAGTGCCTTGCCCACCGGCTATGCCAGCACCTCCAACAGCATCAACCCAACCCTTGCCGTGTCAGGCAACTATCTGTATTTGGCATTTTCGGCGAATTCGTCCACTGCCTTGAATTGTTTGGGTTATGGCGGTGCCGCATTTGCCGGTTCCAGTGGGATAGGCAGCTTCGGCACGGTCTCCTATGTGGCAACCAGTGGCGCAGTCGGCGGCTGCTTGAGCATGGTCGGCGCGGAATTGCAGTTATACGGCAATGTGGACTTGCCAAGCATCCTGTATGCCGCATGGGTGAACAATGGCGAAATCGTGCTATGGAATCAGGCCACCAACAATTGCAGCACTGTGGTGGCGGGCGGTTTGCCGTCTTTGGCGGCAAGCGGCAATGCGCTGATGCTGGCCTATGTGCCTCCCACCGCGACGGGCAGCCATGCGCAAATCAGTTTGCAGGCTTTGACCATGCCTACCGTCACCGAGAGCTTGATTAATGGCACCGGCGGCATCGCGTTGACGAGCTTCAACGGGGTGGAAGTGATGGCCTTCATTGGCGCATATACCTCAATCAACGTCTGCCAATCCGCCGATGGCGGTCAAACGTGGGGCGGGGCGACCGTGCTGGATCGGGTGTTCAGCAACTACCCGCCGGCTTTGGCGGTGTTGAACGGGGTGTTGTACTTGGCTTACACCGGCTTGAACAATGGGCTTTATGTTTGTTCGTCCAGCGACGGGGTAAGCTTCACCCAACCGGTTCAAATCACCGGCATCAGCAGCAATGCCGGGCCGGCCTTGGCGATGGCGGGCGGGATGCTCTATCTGGCCTACACCTCCACCAATAATTCCATTGCACTGTACTCGTCCAGCAACGGCACGACGTTTGCCTCGGCAACAACTTTGCCCAGTGGCTATCTCAGTGCTTCCGCCAGCATCCCCCCGGCCTTGGCCGTGGTGAATGGCAATCTGTACTTAGCCTTCGCTGGCAGCAATGGTTTGGAATATGGCAGTGCCACGTTCAATGGCACGACCTTGGGCAGTTTTGCCGCCACACCCACCACAGTGACCAGCGGCACGATCAGCGGAAGCTTGAGCATGGTGGCTTTATTCGGCAATCTTTACGCCACATGGTCCAACGGCAACCAAGTAGTCACTTGGAACGGGGCTTATGACATTTGCTCCGACGTGACCGCCGGTGCCTTGCCTGCGTTGGCGGCTATTGATGGGTCACTGGTTACGGCCTATGTCAACACCACTGGCGGCACGGCGCAAATCAGCTTCACGACGGTAAATGTCAGCTATCCGTTCTGCATTCCTACCAATGCCTCGGGCGGCATCTGCCAAGTGCAATGGAACGACCAATTGGTGATGGCCTACATCGGCGCTTATCAGGAGATCACCGTCTGCGCCTCATCCGACGGCGGGCAAACGTGGGACAACCCGGTCGCGTTGAAAGGCATGACCAGCAACTACCCGCCCGCGCTGGCGGTGTACAACAACCAGTTGTGCCTAGCCTACACCGGTTTGGACAATTATATTTATGCCAGCTCGTCCAGCGACGCGATAAGCTTCCTGTTTCCGCCAGTTGTCTTCAATCAAAGCTCCGGCACTCCCAACTCTAGCTATGCCGGGCCGTCCTTGGCGGTGGCCGATACTCTGCTCTACCTCGCCTTTACCGGGACTAACAGCGCCATCAATATTGCCTCATCCACTAATGGCACTGTTTTTGGCAATCAAGCCAGTTTGACGAATCTCCCCAGTAAGATGGATCTCCAAAGCACTGCAGCCGGCATCAACCCAAGCCTGGCGGTCATGGGCGGTTATTTGTGGCTGGCCTACTCCGCCGACGACCCGGTCTATTCCGGCAATTGTCTTGGGCTTGCCAGTGCCGCATTGGGCGGGACGGCACTCAGCTTTTACAATATTGTGCGGGTGAATGCCGCCATCCCGACTGCCAATATCAGCTTGGCCGGCTTCTCCGAAGTATTGTACGCAGCGTGGCAGACCACTGATGGTATTGGCTTGTGGAATGGCTTGACCAATGAGTTGACCACCGTCACCGGCACTTTGCCGTCTTTGTCGGTCTACAACAAGGAAATCCTGCTGGCCTACGCCCCGGATGCCGCCGGTAACACCGCGCAGTCGGTCAGCCTTATGAGCATTAATACCCCAATTTTGAGCAATGCCCAGATCGAATGGAACCTATTGCCACTGTTGAGTGCCGGTACAGGCGGCTATGCTTTTGCCGAGTTCTTCGGTCAACGGGTTATGGTTTCTAACATTGTTGGGAATGAACAACTCTATCTCAGCACCTCATCCGATCAAGGTCAAACTTGGGATAGCCCGATTGAACTGGCCGGTATGGTCAGTCCTTACCCACCTGCCTTGGCGGTGTTCAATGACCAGTTGTGCTTGGCTTATACTGCAACCAGTGGCGAGGTTTATGTGGCCTATGCCAGCAATGCTGAAAGCGAGGCTTACAATGACCCGACCGCAGCGAAGCAACAAGCCAATGCCGACTTGATGAAAACGGGCAAAGTGTCGCAACAAACCGATGCGGTTTTGGAGTCCAAGGCTTCATCGGTGTCGTTGAATCAGGCCCAATCCGAACGGCAAGCCGCTGGCAACCCGGCGAACTTGCCAGCGGGTTTGGCAAATTCCAACTGGGCTGCTTCCGGCAAGCTTGGCAGCATATCAGATGAAAAATCCGAGGCGGTGACAAAAGCCAAATCCCTGCAATTCGACATCCCCATTTTGGTGGGCGGTACATCTAATCCCGCCAAAAGTAGTTCTGGGCCAGCTTTAGCAGTGGCCGACGGGGTGTTGTATCTGGCTTATCAAAAAGTAAGTAAGATAGCACTTGTTTCGTCCACTAACGGAACTAACTTCAGCACAATATCCCTAGGGGTATCATATACTCTTGGAACAGATGCTGTTCAGAATCCCGCATTGGCAATCTCAGGCAACACTCTGTACTTGGCATTTACAAATAGCGGGGGTTTGTTTGCAATAGGCTTTGCCACACTTGGCTCAACCGGTCTAAGCAGCTTTTATACACCCTTGGTCACGAGTTTCAACTGCGCAGGCAATTTAAACTTGACCGCCTACGGCAATAATCTGCTAGGAACTTGGACTTATGAAAATGAGATCATGTTGTGGAATCAAGCCCAAAGTAGCTGTATCGCACTGACATCAGGTTCTCAGCCAGCTTTTTCGGATTTGGGCGGTGTACTGGCAATGGCTTGTTCTATTCAGCAGGATACACTCACTGCTCAGTCTTTAGTTGACGGCACTTGGAGTGCCCCATCAGTGGTTTCTGGGGTGGAAGCCCTAACTGAGGTGGTCATCACCTCGACACCCGATACTGCAAGCGAATCAACCAGCGGCGGCTATGCATTGACGGAATGGAATAATTCACTCTGGATGGCTTACATCGGTTCAGGCCAACAAATCTTCTTATGCTCATCTGCCAATAATGGCCAGGCTTGGTCTGCTCCGATAGCATTAACAGGCTTATTCAGCAACTTTCCGCCCACGTTGGCTGGCTTCGGCAATCAATTGTGTTTGGCGTTTACCGCCAACGGCAGTGGCGGCTTAGAGGAAAACACTATCTACGCCTGTACATCGACTAATGGCTCGACATTCAGCACGCCGACCCAGTTCGGTAGCTATGAGTCCGGTAGCTATGCCGGTTATGCTAGTTATGCTGGCCCGTCTATGGCGGTGGCCAATGGAGTACTCTACCTGGCATTCATCAATAGCGAAGTTGCCTTAGCTTCATCCACCAATGGCACGGGTTTCGATTACTCGCAACAGCTTCCTGTTAGCATTTGGCCTGGTTCGGCAATCAATCCCGCCTTGACAGCGGTTAGCGAGGGCTTGGCCTGTGCGGTCTGGAATAGCAATCAGGAACTTGCCGTTTGCATTGCCCCGTATATTTTTGACAGACCTGGTGTGGGCAGTTTTGGCTCCCCTGCCGTTTACGATACACCAGATGCTTGTGGTTCCAATCTCAGCTTGGCGACGATGGGCGGCAATCTCTATGCCGCATGGCAGGGCTGGTCTGCAAAAGGGGATGAATTGTTTATTAAATTGTGGAATCAGCCGTCCAGTGGCGCCGATTATTATCTGATGCCTGACTGGCTGGCAGGCTGCGTTCAACCATGTTTGGCCTCAGTTAACGGCGGGTTGATGTTGGTATATGGCGGCACGGCTAATTCCACTGGCGTTGGCACGACCAACTTGATCACGGTACAGCCAATCTTGGGAAACGAGGAATTTATCCTAGGAATCAATCCGCCGGCAGGGGCATCCGGGCAGATTGCCACCGTGGTGTTCAATAGTTTGCAGGTCATGGCCTATGTAGGGGCGAACCAACAAATTTTTGTCACCACTTCGTCTGACAACGGACAGGCTTGGGCCATCCCATCGGCAACCGGCCTGTACAGCAATCTCCCCCTGGCATTGTGCGTGTTCAACAATCAGTTGTATCTGGCATTCACCGCCAATGGAGGCGGCGACCTTACCGCCAATCCGATTTATCTCTGCGCTTCCAGTAATGGTTGGGTATTTGGCGATCCCGTTGCAACCGGTGTCAGCAGCCTCGCCGGGCCGTCCATGGCTGTGGCGAATGACACGCTGTATCTCGCCTATACAGCGGATACAGCAAACATTTACGAGGGTTCTGATGAAGGTTATCTAATTTATTTAATCTCGACCATGAATGGCACTAGCTTTAGCAACAGCTTACAGACAGCTTGTATAGCCAATTCGCCCACTTGCGCACCCGCTTTGGCGATTTACAACGGCACTATGTGGCTGGCCTACACCAGTACTTCATCGCTGGGGGGAAACCTAGGCTTAGGCAGTTGTCCGCTTGGGGAAGTCGGCGATAATTCATTTACAGGAGGCGGTTTTTTTGCTTCCAGCCAGCCCAACGGCACGGTCAGCCTGGTTGCCACGTCGGATGCACTTTATGCCAGCTATCAGGCGGGCGGTATCCTCAATATATGGAATCTGGCGGGCAACATCGTTTACACTGAAACCACCAGCAACCCGGCGACGCTGTGTGCCATTAATAATCAAGCGATGCTGGTTTATACAGGTCCGCAGCCGGTTCCCAGTTTGACGACATTATCCCCTAGCGTGATAAACCCGGCGTGGACTATTCCGGGCTTTAAACTGTGGAATTTGCCGGCTTACAACATCACTTCCACCACATGCAGTGCGTTGACCGTGTTCAACGGACTGGCTTATTTGGCCTATACCTCGACCAATAATGTCATCAACCTGAGTTGCTCGTCGGACGGTGGCGAGACTTGGGGTAGCCCAACCACACTGACCAGTCTAAGCAGTCCGTACCCGCCTGCTCTGGCGGTGTTCAACAACCAGCTTTACTTGGCGTATACCAACAGCAGCGATGATGTGATGGTGTGTGCGTCTAGTGATGGAAGCGTTTTCTCCAGCCCGATCAACCTAGCAAGCAGCAGCAATGCCGGGCCAAGTTTGACAGTAGCCGAAGACACTCTGTATTTGGCTTATGTCGGCAGTAACAAGGCAATCTATTTACTTACATCAAGCAATGGCACTAGCTATGGGACACCGACCCAACTGCCAAGTGCCTATGTCAGTTATTATAACACGATCAACCCAGCATTGGCAGTTTCGGGAAGCACTCTCTATGTCGCCTACGCAGGTACGAACGAGGCATTGAACTATGGCTACGCCACAATCAGTGCAACGGGCTTGGGCAGCTTCAACACTCCCAAAGCGGTGTCTGGGTCATGCATCGTCAGCGATTTGAGTTTGGTGGAACTGGGTGGTACGTTGTTTGCCAGTTGGTACGGGTTCGACAATTACAACAATATAAATATAGTGGTTTGGAACCAATCCACCGGCATCTGCAACAACGTCCAAACCACCTACAGTTATAATAACATTGTTAACCACGGCCAGCCCACTCTGTCGGTGTGGGAAGATGATTTGGTTTTGTCTTACGTCACCGCCAACAGCAATGGCTCTACGATCAACTTGCTGCCCCTACCCATGGTTTGGAGCGCACCGTGGAACGCGCCTGACTATTCGGTGTGGACGGTGTCCGGTTTCAATGTGGGTTCCGGTAGCGGTTATGCCTTCGCCGAATTCAACGGTCAGCGCTACTTGGCTTACAATGCCGCGAATGGGTCTGTCATCCTCTACAATGAAGATACTTGCAATACTACTCAGCTCAGCGGCATCAGCAGCGCCTGTCCGCCCGCACTGGCGGTGTACGGCAATCAGTTGATTTTGGCCTTCACTTCCAACGGCGGCAACAGCCTCACCAACCTAGGCGTGTACACCTGTGTCTGCGCTACCAGTTCGGGTGTCAACTCGACCGTCACCCCCACTCAATTCGGTTCCAATTGGAGTTACGCCGCGCCGAGCTTGGCGGTGGCTGGTGGCTTGCTGTATTTGGGTTTCGTCGGCCAAGACAGTCAGATCAACCTTGGTTCGTCCAGCACCGGAACCAGCTTTGCCAATCAACAACTCTTGGCGATTTACACCAC
>CAIWDB010000069.1 GCA_903911305.1 uncultured Methylococcaceae bacterium
ATTTACGAAATCAACCCTTCCCTTTGCACCGAATGCGTAGGCCATTTCGACAAGCCGCAATGCATGGAAGTCTGTCCGGTGGACTGCATCGAAAAAGACCCGGATAGAGTGGAAGATCAGGATAGCCTGTATAAAAAATATTTAGAATTGACCAAAAAACCGTAGGGCGGATACAGGGATGTGATCCGCCTAATGAGGGTTAGATAGGATTTTGTTGACAAAACATATAAACCAAAATGTAGCGCGTATGGAGTACAAGCGAAATAAGGGATTTTGAAGTCATTAACCCGGATTCCTCTGGTGCTTATCCGGGCTAGGTTGACTTAAATTATATAATAGGTGATTTCATTTTCTCAAATGCCCTTTCAATTTTTTTTATCTGCCTTTTAATTTCTAAAGGTGTCAGTGATCGATAATTTGATGGACATCGAAAATCAACTTCTAGCCCATTATGAGGTTTTTCCGTCACCAAATAACAAATTCGATTCACGTAATGCCATCCATTTACAATCCATTGATCTGGCCCAGCACAACCTTCCAATACTGTCCATATATAATTATCGTCTATACTTTTCGCTAGTTCATAATCTTCTCCATATGTTTCAAGTCCAATCCCACCCCAACAATCATCTTTCGTTTTAGGATGCCGGTAAGGAATAAAATACTCATAAAAAGTATCTTCATGCAAAATAAGTAGCTCTATAATTTTGTTCATAGCTTTTTATTGTCGATAAAAAGGTTCGTTCTATGGTGTATTATAAACTCAATTTTTGGTACGAATCGCTCTGGTAATTCTATATTTTTACCATTTAGTGAGACCAATACATCATTGATAAAGGAATCTTTAAGGTGTTTAAGTTGCTCTGATACAATTATCCTAAAATTATCTGTAAGTGAGATCAGCCCTTTATCAAAAGCTTTGTCATGAATGGCTGAAAGACACAAACCATTACTAGGATTAAGACGATTGATTTTATCCTGACTCCAAGGCACGATGTGGCTGGCATTAAGTAAGCGTTTATCAGATAGCCCGGACATACAACAACGTCCACGATAGCTACTGAGTACCGCACGGCGAAAGAAATTTTGTTTAATTCGTTGTTCGGTAATGACTTTCCGCGTTTCTCCAGTATAGTCTTCTATGGCAATATCATTAACTTCTGCAATATCATTTGCTTCATAACCTTTTTCGTCATCCAAACTACGTCGTAATAGTTCACACTCAAGAGCAAGCTTTTCCCAATCAGCATGAAATTCATCCCAAATCTCCCTGTCTAGGTTGGATGCGTTTCCTAGCCCCTTTCTCCCACTATTGATTATGGCTGGATCTAGGCTTGCAAAATTTACTAATTTCATAGCTAGTGCAGAAGGAGTACGACCAATTAATTTAGACAGATGGATAATTTCAGGGTTACGGTAATGCAATCTACCGAACGGTAACTGGCAATAGAGGTGGAAAGCTAGTTTAAGTTGTTCTTTTGTCCAGCGATTCGATTTGACGTTTTCTTTTGTGTCGCTCATGTCATTACCTAAATCATCTACATTTGTTTTGATACAAGAGATTAATAGTTTGGCTGTTTCTTCAAGCATTGGAACAACAGCAGTATCTGCGAATAATTTATAAGCCCTCGTATCCGACACCGGTATCCTAAAGCTATTGGGGAAACCCATTAATCGGGCACATTCTCTAGGGGTTAATCGCCTAGGAGTAATCCCTTCACCTTGATTAATCAAAATCTCAGAGCCGTCTTTATAATACCGAGCCGATAATGTACGCGACACGTCATTAGGTCCAACCAAACCGAAGCCAAAGCCGTTGCCTTTGGCGCGGTGTTTTTCCGCATACGCTTGCAAATACCCCCAAAGGTGGTCGGTCAGGGTATATTTTGGATTGACGCGAAAGTTTGCGGCATCAAAATAACGCCCCTCATCCCATGGCAAGTCTGGTTCAAAACCATCGGTGCGGTGAAGAATGCTGGAAAGTTTACGGACGTTTTTCGGCGGCAGCGGCAAGGCATCAAAATCAAACGCGACCGGTTCACGGAAGCCGACAATCAAAATCCGTTCGCGGTGTTGCGGAGTGAAATGCGCCCCATCTATCACCCGCCAATGGATGTGATAGCCAAGTTCATCGGTCAGGGTCCGGCGGATAACCTCAAAGGTGCGGCCTTTGTCATGGGACAAAAGATTTTTGACGTTCTCCAACAAGAAAGCCCTAGGTTGCTTGGTTTGGATGATACGCGCCACGTCAAAAAACAGTGTGCCTTGGGTTTCGCAAGCGAAGCCGTGGGCCATGCCTAGCGCATTCTTTTTGCTGACTCCGGCAATGGAAAACGGTTGGCAAGGAAAGCCAGCCAGCAGCAAGTCATGGTCGGGAATGTCGGCTGCGTCGATTTGGGTGATATCCCCTGCGATTGGATGTCCATCGCGAAAATTCTCGGCATAGGTCTTTTGCGCATAGGCATCCCATTCGCTAGTGAATACGCATTGACCGCCAACGGTCTCAAATGCCAGCCGAATGCCGCCAATGCCAGCAAACAAGTCAACGAAGTCAAACAAGGCTTTAGGCTTTTCTGGATAGGCAAAAGGCAGCATTTGCTGCAAGGCTGGCACTAGATAGGGTTTGATCGCGATTTGGCGGACTTCCCAGCGGCGCACCGTGCGGATATCCACGCCCAAGCGTTGCGCAATCTGGCTTTGTGTATAGCGTTGTCGCGCTTGGGTGAGGTATTCCCAAGCTTTTTCCGGGTCTGGTCCGGAATACAGTGCTGTAGTCATGTCATCCTATTATCTGGGTATAATTGCGGACAATACGCCC
>CAIWDB010000070.1 GCA_903911305.1 uncultured Methylococcaceae bacterium
CGCCCTAAAACCGACCATGATGGGAGCCATTCTCATAAACCCACCATCCAAGGAATATTTGCCTCTAAACCCTCCCCGTAAACCTCACCTTGGATGCTGCGGAAAGCGCCACGTTTTTACAAAAATTGGGTTTTCTGTCAGACACTAGATAAATCGTAGCCTATAAGCTACACACAATCAAGAAGATTGACAACCCCTTACACCTCCTTACGTTTAGACAAGCCGCCGAAGGCCGTTGCCGTACAAGAATAGGCCATTCCGTCCGCAGTGTTTTGTGCCGTGGCAGGAAAGCCGAACCCTACACGAAACTCTCGGGTCGGGATTGCAAAGCCCGCCCCGCACATTAGCCATACCACGGCCCGCTTCGCAACACAGCGGTATCGGATTAGTTCCGTGCCATGTCCGTCCCGGATTGCGCCGCAGGGCGGCTTCATCCGGGCTGTCATAGAGAAGTCAACCCCCTCCAATTCCCCCGGCTTCTCTGATCCCGCACAGTGCGGCTGCACCATCGCCATCATAGCCGGAGACAATGACAGCAATGAGCGGGACGCGAAAGATTTTTTCTAGCAAGACGGGAGCGTCAAAGCTTGCTTTGACAAGAGAATTTGGAAATGCGAAGCTTGCTTCGCTTGTCAAAGCAAGCTTTGACGCTCCAACACTAGGCCGTTGCGTAGCATTAGTGAGTGGACTGGAAGCCCAAAACCACTGCGTCAAACGGCAGGGCGACGGGGAAGCAGTCGGTCGGATTCGGTTTTCACCACTTGATAGCACTCGCAGACCCGCTTCTCCAGTCCCGGACGATTCAGCACTGTGATGTGGCCCCGGTGATAATCGATAAACCCTGCTTTTTGCAATTTCCCAGCGGTTTCCGTGACGCTTTCGCGGCGCACCCCGAGCATATTGGCAATCAGTTCCTGGGTCATGGTCAACTCATGGGAATCCAGCCGGTCAAGACTGAGTAGCAGCCAGCGGCAAAATTGCTGGTCCACCGAATGATGCCGGTTGCAGACCGCCGTCTGCGCCATCTGGGTAATCAACGCTTGAGTGTAGCGCAGTAGCAAATGACTCAACACACCTTTGCGACGCCCCCCAGTGCGGTTAAATTCCTCCATTAGCAGTAGCTTCCGCAAACGATAGGCATGACCCGCGCTCTGGACGATGGCCCGGTTCGGCATGGTACTGCCGCCCATGAAATGGGCGACGCCGATCATCCCCTCGTTGCCGACTACGGCGATTTCGGCGGACGCACCATTTTCCATGACGTAAAGCAACGATATGATGCAAGTCGTGGGGAAATAGGCGTAAGGCAACTCGTCCCCGGACTCGTAAATGACCGTGCCTAGCGGCAATAAGACTAGTTCCAGATTATGCAAAAGGTGCTCGTATGCATCCGCTGGCAGGGCGGCTAGGAGATGGTTTTCCTTAGGGGTATGATTATCAGCCATGCGCCATCTTACAACATAATATAATGGAAAGATGTAGAATGAACTAGAAATCCGATCATTATTGTCAAGAAATTTCCTGATTAGCAAGATTCTTCAGCTAAAGTTAAGAACCTCGTCATACCGGCATGGATGCCGGTATCCAGAGCCAAGGACGGTAACTATCAGATGCCATAAGTGCTTGATTAAGCCAATCGGGCTAATTATAGCTTGCCATCCTGGACGATGGATTTTGGCATCCATGCCAAAATGATGCCGTTTTAAATCTTTGCTGAAACAACTTGCCAATCAGGAGAAATTTCCTGAAATCCAACAAAACCAATAGATTATCGCCTCCATGCCATCTGTCAACATAGGCCACCATGGTTCCTAAAAATCCAGACGCAGCCTTTCCCATCGTAGGCATTGGGGCTTCCGCTGGCGGCTTAGAAGCCTTGGGACAATTTTTTCACCATACGCCTACGGACAGCGGCATGGCCTTCGTGCTGGTGCAGCATCTTGATCCCAGCCACGCCAGCCTCCTCAGTGAAATCCTGCAACGCACCACCACCATGCCGGTGACCGAGGCGTTGGATCAAATGACTGTTGAACCCAACTGTGTCTATATCATCCCCCCCAACCGTGACATGGCTATTTTCCACGGCAATCTGCAACTGAGTGTGCCGAACACCCCACGCGGTCAGCGCATGCCGATTGATGCCTTCCTGCGGTCACTGGCTGAAGACCGGCAAGAACGTGCCATTGGTATCATCCTTTCCGGCAGTGGCACCGATGGAACGCAAGGATTGCGGGCCATTATAGATGCTGGCGGTGTCACGCTGGTTCAGGAACCCTCCACAGCCAAATATGACGGTATGCCTTCCAGCGCAATTCAGGCGGGTTTCGCCACCCACATTCTGCCCGTCGACAAAATGTCGGAGGCACTGGCAAAGGGTTACCGATCAGAAATACCCACTTCACCCAAAGTTTTAAGCGGAATAAGCCGCATCCTGATGCAATTGCGCACCGTCACCGGACATGACTTCTCGCTGTACAAAAAAAGCACTATCAGTCGCCGCATCGAGCGCCGCATGTTGCAGAATAGTATCGAAGACACAGGCATCTATGCCCGTTACCTAAAAGAGAACCCGTCTGAAGTTCTTATCTTGTTTAAGGAATTGCTCATCAATGTCACTCGCTTTTTCCGGGATGAAAAGGCGTTTGCCGCACTGCAAAAGGATATACTGCCGTCATTGTGCAAAGACAAACTGGATGACTACCCATTTCGTGTCTGGGTGGCCGGCTGTGCCAGTGGCGAGGAGGCTTACTCCATCGCCATTCTGCTGCGCGAGTTGATGGACGAGACCCATCAGGAGTTCAAAGTGCAGATCTACGCCACTGACCTGGATGATGACGCCATCGCCGTTGCTCGCGTTGGTATTTATCCACTTAATATCGCCCAAGATGTCACCCCTGAACGCTTGCGCCACTTTTTCATCAAAGAAGAGGCAGGCTACCGGATAAAAAAGGAAATTCGCGAAATGGTGGTGTTTGCCATTCAGAATGTGGCGAAAGACCCGCCCTTCACTAAGCTTGACTTGCTCAGTTGCCGCAATCTGATGATCTATCTGGAAGCGGAACTGCAAAACCGGCTGATTCCGGTGTTTCATTATGCGCTAAAGCCGGGCGGGGTGCTGTTCCTGTCACCTTCGGAGAGCATCGGCAATCACACAGAACTTTTCTCGACGCTTGACCGTAAATGGAAGTTCTACCGCGTCACGCATGCCCCTACATCGTCTCGCGCAATCATGAGTAGCCCATTGACGTGGGCCACAGAGAGCGCCGCCAAACCGCCTGAAGTAGAAGCCATGGACAAGCCTAAAGAAACCAATTTTGCCGAACTTACCCGCCGGGTCTTGGTCCAATACTTTGCACCCGCCTCGGTCGTCACCGATCCCAAGGGCAATATCCTCTACGTCCATGGCGAAACCGGCAAATATCTCCGCCCGGCGCCTGGGCAGGCCAGCCTCAACGTGATCGACATGGCGCGTGAGGGTCTGGAACTGGAATTGCGCACCGCCATTCGTGCGGCAGACAATGAGGGAACGCCTACGCTGAACCGGGAAATACAGTTTAAGGGTGAAAGTGGCCTTGCGTCGATCAGCCTGAGCGTCAGGCCACTGCCGAGTCAAGAGGCCAGCCAGAAGCTTCTGTTGGTGAGCTTTAAGGACGTTGCCAGCCCAATTGCCAAACCGGGGCGTAAACGGAGTGCCAAACCGGTCGTACTGGGGCGTGTCGAAGAACTGGAACGTGATCTTGCGTACTTGAAGGAAAGCCATCAGGCCAGCATTGAGGAGCAGCAAGCCTCTAACGAGGAACTCAAGTCCACTAACGAAGAAATGCAATCCACCAACGAGGAAATGCAGTCAACCAACGAAGAATTGGAAACTTCAAAAGAGGAATTGCAATCGGTCAATGAAGAATTGATCACGGTCAATTCAGAACTCCAGGCCAAAATTGAGCAACTGGCCGGGATGCAGAATGACATGAAGAATCTGCTCGACAATATCAATATCGGCACGGTGTTCCTTGATGAACACATGATGATTCGGCGGTTTACCCGTGAGGCAACCCATATCTACCGGTTAGTGCCTTCGGACGTGGGTCGGCTGTTGAGCGACATCAAGTCCAATCTCAAGGGGGAAGACCTGCTGGCCAAGGCACAGTCCGTACTCGAAACGCTGGTGCCGATTGAGCAGGAGGTGCTAACCCATGACAGCACTTGGTATTTGTTGCGGATACAGCCCTACCGTACCTTGGATAACGTGATCGAAGGTGTCGTGCTGACTTTCACCGACATCAGCAAGCGCATAGCGGCAGAGACGGAGGTGCAACTGGCACGTGAATTGGCCGAAAGCATTATTGAAACCATACGCGAACCGCTGCTGGTGTTGGATGGAAATTTGCAGGTAGTTTCTGCCAATCGTGCTTTTTACCAGTTTTTTCAAGTGACAATTACAGACACCGTTGGCCGCAAAATTTACGATTTGGGAAACAGCCAGTGGAACATACCCGCCTTGCGTGAACTGCTGGAGATCATATTGCCACGCGACCGGGCCGTTGAAGGGTATGTGGTGGAACATGATTTTCCCGCCATCGGTCATCACAAGATTCTGTTGAATGCCCGCCGCATGGTCGGCAAGGCAAATGAGCCGTCGCTGATCCTATTGACGACGGAAGATATCGGCAACCAATCGACCAGAGAAAATAAAGTATGACACAGAAATGGGATGGGATTGAGCGGCGCATATCCTTAAGAGCCGAAGCCGAGGGCATGGTGGTCAGTTTATCCCCAGAAGAGGCGGAGACCCAGCCTGCTGAAATGCTCATGCACGAACTCCTTGTGCATAAGGTCGAACTGGAGATACAGAATGAAGAATTGCAAAGGGCTCATAACGCAATGGAAGAAGCACGGGATCGCTATGTTGATCTCTATGAGTTTGCACCGGTCGGCTACATCACCATCAATCGTGATGGCCTGATTGGAGAAATCAACTTGACCGGGTCGGCTTTGCTGGGTGTTGAACGCACCAAGCTGGTCAATCGCCGTTTCTCGGCGTTTGTCGCCCCTGGGGACAGGGATCGCTGGCATCGCCTGTTCATGAACATGATGGAGCAAGACAAAGCCGAGAAGCAGGAATTCGGCTTGGGGATGACAGGCGCCGATGGGGCGGGGTTTTATGCCCATCTCAACTGTTTGCGCAGGGAAACGTTGGATTCACCGCCGATGTTGCGGGTCGCCATGATTGATATCAGCAAATCCAAGCAGGCCGAATAAATTATTTGGCCTGTTGGTACGCTAAAGCACAGAATTGGGCGGGGAGATGCCGTAGATTACGACTCATATGTGTGGCGGTAGGCAGGTTTTGACCCACAAGGAAGTAGACTGTGGTAATCAGATCGACCCCAATCCAGCGGCTTTTCGCCTAGTCACCCAACGAAAAGCAATTCCCAAGACGGCTTCCAATGTAAGCCTTCAACGCATCCACGTAGGCGGCTATATTCCCATTCAGTCAGCTTCCTGATCCCACTTCAGCGGTAATAATTCGTCGATCCTGTTAATCAACATGGAAAAATTACCAGGTTTCCGGGAGGGGAGGCGTGAGCCTTCCCTACCCCTATCAAACGTTTTGAAATGTTCAAAATCATTAGATGAATAGCAGTGACGCTATCCGCTCGTCGTTATACACTAGCCCCAAAGCACAGCCTATCAAGCTTGAGGGATGTATAATAAGCCTTCATCCCCCTACGCCTAATCACCCATCGCCTTGTTTAAAATACTCCGCCTCATCTTGATTGATTCCTACAAACCCGGCACCTTGCAGGAAGTCCGGCTGGATGGCCCGACCAATTTGAACGGGGTCAATGGTGCGGGCAAAACCACCTTACTACGCCTGATCCCGTTATTCTTCGGTGAAAGCCCGAGCCGTTTAGTCCCCAAAAGCCGGGTCAATGAAAGTTTCGTCCAGCATTATTTGCCGAATGAATCCTCTTACATCATCTTTGAATATCAGCGCTTGCGGCAAACCTGCCAAGCGGTCATGTACCGTTCATTGAATGATGGCGGATTATGCTACCGTTTCGTGGCAAAAGCGTTTGCATTGGACGATTATCTGGATACCCTAGCCGATGGCAGCCGGATGCCGGTTTCATGCCGTGATTTGTATCGGCGCATGAGCAAATTGGGCATTGATTGCAGCACTCAAATCAGCGCCCGCAATGAGTACCGCACCGTGATTCAAAACCTGCCCCATGCCAAGGGGACGGACATGCGGCAACTCATTTCACGGTTTAGTTTCTGCGAGAGTTCCACCGGGCGGCGCTTGCAACATATAGAGAAGATTGTCACCGGCATGTTCATGCGAACCACCGACTTCCGCGACTTGCGGGAAATGTTGGTCAGTTGCATCGAAGAAGACCGGGAATCCATCAAGCTCGAACTGAAAACTGAAACATTGCATGACTGGTGCCAGGAATACCGGGCTTATCGGCACATGGAAGCCCATCGGGAACCCATGCAAGCCTTGGAACAGACCGACGAAGCCTTGGGCTTGGTGCGTCATGAGTTGGCTGAACTCGCCGTCCGGGTGCGTAAACTTGCCAACAAAACCCAACAGGAACATGCCGAAACCGAGCAAAGCTTGCGGGAGGCGGAACAGACTCTCGCCCAGATCAAGGCCGATTGGGAAACCCGTGAACGCAGCCTGAAGCGTGAGCAAGCCGAAACCGAGGCCAGCTTAACTGTCCAGCAACAAATCCTCAAACGCTTGGATGCTGAAAAAGCCGAATGGGACGGGCTGGATATGGACAATAAAATTATCTTGTATGAAACTAGGGAAACTACCCGTGTCGAACTGGACCATGCCCGGCAGAGCCAGCGGGCTTTGCTGGATAAAGTTAGCGATATAGATGCCCAATTTCAACGCATGAAGGCGGAAAAGGAGAAGGATTTCCAGCAACGCCATCATGCGTTTGAGGGTCGCTTGCGCGATATTGAACTGCAAGCCACTCGCGAGGAGTCCAAGTTCCGTGAGGACACGGCTCAGCTTAACGAGCAAATACGCGAGCAAGCCAATCACAAACAACAGGCGATTCACCAGCGCTTGCAAGCTTTGAAAGAAACACGCGGACAGCTTTCCAGCCAACTGGCCGATATTCAGGCAGACCCTGAATTGTTGCAACAGCGGGAGCTTAAACGGGCCAGCATGGATGATGCCCAGTCTGCACTGGAGCAAGCCAAGGATAAGCTGACTAAATTGGAAACCACTCAGCGCGAACATCGTGACAACTTGCGGAATTTGGAACAATCCCGCCGCCAGTTGGGTGAACAGCGTCAGCAAATCGTGGACGAGGAAACCTTGTTGCGGCGACAACTGGAAGCCGATGCCAATACTCTGCTGGGTTTTCTGCGTGAAAACCATCCCACTTGGACCGATCATATCGCCAAGCTCATCAAGCCCGATTTGTTGATGAGCGAAGCGTTATCCCCTGTCATACAGGAGACCGGCGCCAACAGTTTTTACGGCTTGGGCGTGGCGTTGGAAACGCTGACGGCGGACCCGGCCGCCAGCGAAACCGCTTTGCGGGAGGCAATCGACCGCTGTCGCAATGCTTTGGATAAGTTAAAGTTGGAAGAATCCAAGCTGGATGGACAATTGGCTATGCATCAAAAAACCAGTCAGTCTTTGGAAAAGGAACGTCGCGAGATCGAGTTGGGTTTAGGCCAAGCCCGCTCTCGCTTGAAACAAGTCAAAGAAGAAGCCGCCTCATTGGAACGGCAAATCCAAGTTAGCAAGCAGGAAAGAGGCCAAAGCCTCAAGCAGAAGCTAGAACAGCTTCAAGCCGAGTTGCAAACCGTCGAATTGTCGCAAGTCCAGCACCAAGCCGAGTTAAACCGATTAATCAAGGAATCTCAACTCGCCTTGCAAGACAATGTGGCGGCACTCAAACGACTATGCCACGAGCGGGAAAATGCCTTGCAACAAGACATTCATGCTTTGCGACACGTTGAGAAAAATGAATTGGCCGAACTGGACGCTCAACGCTTAGCCAGTTTGGAGCGCGGTGGTGTGGACCCAAATACACTCTTCGGGTTGGAACGCCTCATTGACCAATTGGCTGAAAAACTCCGACTGGCCGAGTTGGCGGCAGACCTAGTTGAGAAATATCAACGCTGGCTGGCGCAAGACTGGGCGAGATGGGCGCAAATCAAACAAGCCATTCAACAACTGGATGCGCAAATAAAAGACGAAACCGCAGTTTACCATGCGGAATTGGCTGAGTTTGAGTTAAAACTGGCGGCGGTGAAATCCAAAATCACTCAATTGGATAAACATCTGCATAAATTATCCGCTCATTGTGCAACGCTCGCGCAGATTGTGGAAGAGTTGGCCCGTTATCCGGTGTTGGCGGAGGGTAGCGTAGTGCTGGATGCCTCTCACAGTTTGAGTATGTTGCAACAGCAAAAGCATGAATCGGTCGCCCGCGAACGCGAGTTATCGCACAAAATGAGCGAACTGGTCACATTGCTCAAACGCGCCATGAACCAGTTTCCCGGCACTCGTCCGGCCAGCCATGCCGAAACGACGATTCGTGACATAGGAGTGGACGCGCCTGATCACGCATGGTTAAGCCGTTTGCGGGCATGGTTTGACAGCGATGGTGACGAACTCAAGCGCTGGCTGGTAATGCAAGCCCACACCTTCGGCAGCGCAGTGCGCAACTACCAACAAGAACTTGCCCGCTTTGACCGTGGCATAGATTCGTTGTCACGCCGCCTCGCCGCCAGTATTGACCGCAACATTGGCTTCGACAAGATCGAAGCGATACAGGCTCGATTGATTTCCAAAGTGGACGGTTTGGGTTATTGGCAAAAGATTGTTGTCTTTACCGAACATTTCGATGCATGGCAACGTAGCCAGGACAGTTTAGTGCCGGATGAGGAATTTGCCGACACCGTGCAGCAAATCGCCGGTCAGTTGCAAGCCGAAGGCCGCTTGGAGTCAAAGCTGGTCAACTTGCTTGACTTGGAAATTGCCGTGACTGAACATGGCAAGGTTAAACGGGCCACTCACGATGAAGAGTTGCGGCAAATCTCCAGCCATGGGCTTTCTTATCTGATTTTGTGTGTGTTCTTCATTGCTTTGGTCAATATGATACGCAGAGACCAAGCTGTTACTATCATTTGGCCGATGGACGAGTTGAAAGACCTTCATCAAATGAACATCGAGCGTTTGCTCACCATCCTTGAAGACAACCACATCAGTTTGCTCTCCGCTTTCCCCGACCCTGACCCGGAAATATTAAAATCATTTGTCAACCGTTACGAGATTTACGGCTATCGGGAATTGGTTGAAATGGTGATTGACGACGGGTATGTGGCGAACGAGGTTATTCCATTCAATTAAGCCGAAATATGAATTGCAAAACCGATTGACTCTTTGCACCCAATTCCTTGATACTGCCCTTAAATGATGCAGCTTGGCGGCTTATGCACGATGTTGGGCTGAAGATTTGAAGGGATCAGCGGAACCATCCATTAAGCCCCTGATTTTTTTTCTGCGACTATGTGGCCTAGTTAATGCTGTAATTCAATATTGGACCCTAGCCATTGGCGATTGGGGGTAGTAGATTACACCAACAGCCGGTTGGCTTCCATCCGGCTTTTCTTACACTAGCGAGTAAAGACGTATGGACTTCGAGAGCAAACTGGGCCTCCCTTCCGGGAGTCAAACTGCGGATGTCGAAGGAGACTTGCGCGAGCGGGAACGCCAGCGCCATTTGCATATCAATTTATTATTGGCAGCGGAAGGGCAACCTGTATGCGATTCGGTGGATACGGGACATTTCATCGCCACCACTCGCGACCTATTGGAATCCTATCGGGAAAAATCCTACCGGTTGGTGGAATATCTTTGCCCGGCGGATTTGCGCATCCAAGCCTTTCTCGATCATTATCTGCACGATGTGGCAAAACCCTTGCCTAGACTGCCTTCATCAAGTTTGGTGTTGCACCGGCATGGTTTGGCCCGCGAGTTGTCGTTACCGCCGCGGCAACATTTTCACGAGTCAAAATATTTAAAAAGCTATAAAGTATCTCAAGGGGTTTTGCATAATCCGCTGAATGACCGGCGGACCACTGAAGGCAGTTTTCATATCGCCGAGGGTGGGTTTCCAATACCCGGCGATAAGAAATCCGTACTCAAATCAGTATTTGCAAAGTTATTGCAAGCGGCATTGAATCCGCCGCGTGAACTGCTATGCATACCCTTCACCCATGGACAGGACAAACAAGCCGAAACCTTTGTGTCCTTGCTTATCAGGCCGGTCATTTGCCCGGAAGTGCCGGGATACATCAGCCAAAAATCCATGGAAATCCGCTTTTTTGCCCCTGGCAGCCTAGTTTCCAATTTGGATTTTGTGGAGAGTATTTTTGGCAACGCAGGCAATCCATATTTACCCACCAACGATGCCGGTCTGGATACCGAGCATTGGTCCGGACATACCGGCTGCGTCATTTTGGCCCCGCATTTGATTGACTTGACCAAGAAAGAGCTAGGATTGCCGCATGCCAGCGAGGCAACTGAGCGGCAGAAAGCCGATGGCATGTGTTGGATCGACGAAAACGAACGCTATAACAGCGGATTGCCTTTCAAAATCACGGCCCGTGATGTATCGGGTGTCATCGTGACGATATTGGCAGACAATTATTTCGGCTATTGCAAAAAGGAAGTAAAAACTCAAATTAGCTTTGCAACCAACCTGTTTGGCCTCGCTGAGGAAGAACATGCCGGCGGTGCATTGACCTTTCCCCGTCACAACCATGGTGAGGAGTTCGGTGCCGACAGTCGTTTTCACGACACCGGCTACAGCTTGGAACAAAGTGCCGAAGTCTTCAAGAATGCCATTGATTTCAACCTCACGGAAGGTTATGGGGTGGATCGTCATTACCCGCAGTTGATTTATATCCAAGACAATGTGCGAATAGACTTGCCCAAACAAACCATCAGTTGGGAATGGAAGGGGGAGAAACGCACCCTGTCATTGGAACCTGACAAGGTATACATGCACCCCAGCGGTTACAAAGTTTTCATGCAAAAGTTTGCCCCCGGACCCTCATGGCGTTTGATTGGGACCGACCCTGAAGGAACCTTCTGTCACAAGCCTTGCACGGTCTCCGGTGGCGGCAAATCGGAAATTTCCAAATCCATCGAATCGTCCATTCTTTTTGGTTCAATATTTGTGGCAGACTTGGATGAAGATTTAAACCGAGTCGATGCCATCATCAACCATGATTACAATGATCGCGTCCGCCCTGAATTGCGCGAACCCGGTCATGTTAGCCGCAGCTTGCTGAGTCCCAAGCGCAGCTTGGGTTCGGTCATCAAATTGTTGACCCCATCCCGTGATTATACGGAAGACTACAATGCATGGTTGGAAAGCATACCGAATCGTATCAAGTCTTTAGTGTTCACGGTCAAGCGATTTAGTCGCGCCGAATGGGGGGACGATTGGCGCAGTCATTTTGTCGTAGATTACATCAACGGACATCCTGCCCATGAATTAAAATTGGTTGACCGTAGATTGGTCGCTTCCAACTTGAGGGTTGGGTTTGAAACCAATGGAGCATGGCGCGTTTTCAAATTGCGACAAGATTTTATCCCGGCGGAAAAAGTACAGATGGAGGATGACATCACCTCGTCCATCTCAGTGCCGACCAAGTGGCTGGACTATTTGCATAAACCATTTCAATGGCCAGTGGTGAAGATCACCCATAACTGCGAATATCGCTTGTTCCAGCGGCCCGATGACGCGGTTCACCGTGGCATGGACCCACAGACGGAAAGCGATTTGTCCAATCCCGGCAATTTCATCTCCAATTTCGAACCGCTCAACAAAGAACAGGTTAAGCTCATTGTCCGCGATGTCATTGGCTTCGATCAATATACTCAGCCTATGAAAGACTTGTTGAAGAAGGCTGCGAGTAATGGCAATGCGTATACAGTGTCTTCCGCACACACCCGCTTGGTGGATGGAAAACCCAGTAAAAATCCGCGCTATTTGCAATTGCGTGACGATTTGGCGGACCCATTCAAGGCGTATGTCGCCGAGATGGGAGTGCGGATGTTTCGGAATATCCCGTTGGATCAGCCTTTGTGCTATCCGGTGGATGCCATTATAGCCGGGCGACGCAACAATCCTCCTGAACTTGGCATTCGCCCCTTGGCGGTTTATAGCCCAATTCATTATCAAGAATTGCCCGAATTGTTCATGGACTATATTTGCAGTCTGACTGGCAAATCACCCTCCACCACGGGCGCGGGCAGCGAAGGCGCATTGACCAAAGGGCCCTTCAATGCGTTAAGGCCGGTGGTTGACCTAAATAATACGCTGGTTGGATTCATCTTGTCTGGATATGCTGGGTTCAGCACACCTGCGGGTCATATTGGGCCTGACGTGCGGGTTGATCATGACATTAGTTTGTTGATGCCGGAAATTTGGTCGCGTTTGTCCAGCAAAGCCCGCAATCCCACTTATCTGATTCAGGAAGGGCATCTCGAACCTATCGACGATATGGAATACCAAGGTCGCAGGGTGCTTGCCAGCCGTTTGGGTTATCGGATTACTAGCCATTTTGTGCATAGTTTTCTCGGAAAAATCTTCGATAGCCCGGCAGCGGTATTCAATGAAGCAATTCTTAAACCTGAAACCCAAGACATGGAAGCGTTTGTCGATGGTGTCGATAATATAGTCGAAACCCAAAAAAAGGTGGCACAACGTTACTTGGACGATGGCAGTATTGAAGATGCCTGTCCGCCCATCCGCGCCTTATTGTATTGCATGGCAGAAGGGCAATATCAAGGCAAAGATGTCCATCACCCAGAAATTCGGGCCATGTTTAACCGGGAAAGCTTGCTTGACTCAGACTGGTATCGGGAGCGGTTAATCACTAAGCAAAAACAAGCCGTGGCTCTTTGGAAGCGGCATTGCGCCTATTTGGAATCTTTCTTACAAGATCGTTCAGGCTCGGATTGGTGCATCGAATTGGATTTGCACAACCGCTTGGAACATGCAAGGAAAACCCTGACCGAAGTTGAAAGCCCGGATTTTTTGGACGTGTTGGCAGAAACATTAGGCACTGATCCATCCGTTGCTTGACGCATTCAACCCATCTTTTTATCCATTACTTTTCTGATTGATTATTATGCCTACCAGACCAAGTGCCAGTTACAGTTTCAACCTTCGGGTGAAACTTTCCAAACAAGTCGGAACGCTAGGTTCATTGACTACTGCGATAGGTTGTGCGGGCGGGGATATAGGTGCTGTCGATTTGGTGGCGGTGGTTGATGATAGTGTGATTAGGGATATTACGGTGGATGCTGCCTCTAGCAATCATGCCCACGATATTGTCGAGTCGGTGCGGAAGCTGGATTCAACCGAAGTGGTGAGCGTGTCCGACCGGACATTTTTAATGCACCAAGGCGGCAAGATCGAAGTGGTCTCCAAGATGCCTCTCACGACACGGGATGATCTGTCGATGGCTTACACGCCTGGCGTGGCACGTATTTGTGAGGCCATCCACCACTCGCCAGAACTGGCTTATAACTTGACGATCAAGAAGAACATGGTGGCAGTGGTTTCTGATGGGACGGCAGTGCTAGGTTTGGGCGATATAGGCCCGGAAGCGGCCATGCCGGTCATGGAAGGGAAAGTCATGTTATTCAAAGAGTTTGGCGGAGTGGATGCATTCCCGCTGTGCTTGGCCACCAAAGATACGGAAGAAATTATCCGCACCGTGAAAGCCATCGCGCCAACATTCGGCGGCATTAATCTGGAAGATATTTCGGCCCCGCGCTGTTTCGAGATTGAGCAACGGTTACGCGAAGAATTGGACATCCCAGTTTTTCATGACGACCAACACGGGACAGCGGTAGTCGTGTTGGCGGCATTGATCAATGCGATCAAGCTAGTGGATAAAACCATGGCTGAACTAAAAGTAGTGGTGAATGGAGTCGGTGCGGCTGGTGTGGCTTGCAGCAAGATACTGATGGCAGCGGGAGTGAAGAACATCATCGGTTGCGATACTAAGGGCGCAATTTATGCGGATCGTGTGGAAAATATGAACAGCATGAAATCATGGTATGCGACCCACACCAACCCGAATCAAGAACGTGGCACGATACACGATGTCATCCATGGCGCCGATGTATTTCTGGGTCTTTCCGTGCCGGGCATTTTGACCACTGAAGATTTGCAAAACATGGCTTCCAAACCCATTGTATTTGCGATGGCTAACCCGACTCCAGAAATCATGCCTAAGGAGGCAGCACCCTATGTTGCGGTGATGGCAACGGGTCGGTCAGATTATCCCAATCAAATCAATAATGTATTATGTTTTCCCGGTATCTTTGCCGGTGCGCTGGCTTGCCGAGCCACCCAAATCAATGAAGAGATGAAAATGGCTGCCGCCGCAGCCATTGCCGGGATCATCACCGACAATGAACTTCAACCCGAATATATTATCCCTTCCGTTTTCGACAATCGGGTGGTGCCAGCGGTCGTCGAAGCAGTCAAAGAGGCAGCCCGTCAAACCGGAGTCGCTAGACCGATACTGGAACACGTACCAGTATTTTTCCCCTAATTTGAATACATTGAAAAATAAATATCTGATGTCAAAACAAACTTTGTTACTCCTATTGATTTAATCTATCGGTAGTCATTCAAATGAGCGATAAACCAGATTTCCTAAGTGCAATAAGTGCGCACGATAAAGCGGTCGCACAGGCTGGGTTGGAAATTTGGTTGGGTGCCGAACCGACATATACCGATAGAATGTCCGAAGCACCGGAATGGTTATATCGAGCTGAAGGCGGCGAGAAGTCCCAACGGGCTTTGGGTATGTTGAAATGGTTTTGCCAACAGCGGCATAATCCATTGATACTGAGAACCATCGGACGGCAATATTCCGGCGAAAAGCTTCCTCGTTGGAATTATGGTGTGTATGAAAGTCGTGCGGGTCAAGTCATTTGGTTTGGCCCGCCCGATCCCATTCTAGGGGGGGAAGCCGCTAGAGAAAGGGAGATTTACGGCTTCCCCTTACATCTTCAAACTTGTTTTGATGCGCATGGCTGGAAAAGCGTCTGTTTCCAGATTGCTGATCCCTTGGGTTGGCGCATCGTATTTAGAATAGACGGAAACCAGCCGCCTGCATGGGAGCTTGATGAACGCTTGTTTCGTTCCTCCATCCATACCGGACCCATTCCCGAGGAAGGTTTGTCCGATTGTTTGGCAATGGAAGGCCATTATGTGCTGATCTTCGGAAACCGCAATGACACAGAGGCACTCAATCCAGACGTGCCTTCCCTGGAATTACCGGCTTTCCCCACGGTATCCGTTTTTATCGAATGCCTAGGCATCATAGGGAGAGCAGCCCAAGAATTCGGCCTAAGTGGTTTGATATTGGAAGGTTATCCGCCGCCGGTCGATGCCAGCGTGGCATGGACCACATTCACACCGGACCCCGCTGTTATCGAAGTCAATATGGCACCGGCAAAGGATGTTTGCGAATTTTACGATGCCGTGCTTGGCATTTATGCATCCGCCAATAGTGAAGGCTTATCGCCCTATCGGTTTTATTACAACGGCGATGCCACTGATTCTGGAGGGGGAGGACAGATTACTTTTGGTGGGTCTAGCGCGGAGCGCAGCCCATTTTTCGTAAAGCCTTGGTTGTTGCCGAATGTAGTCCGTTATTTCAACCGGCATCCTGCGCTATCATATTTATTCACACCCAGTTGTGTTGGCAGTTCCAGCCAATCCCCTCGACCTGACGAATGTTTCCGGGAAACGTTCGAGGAAATGAGTTTGGCCTTGGAACTGCTTTCTCAACAAAGCCATTCCTCGCCAGAGGTGATTTGGGGTAGTCTGAACCCGTTTCTGAGTGATCCCTCTGGCAACAACCACCGAAGCGAAATCAATGTGGAAAAGTTGTGGAATCCGCTGTTGACAGGACGGGGATGTTTGGGTTTGGTGGAATTTCGGGCTTTTCGGATGGCTCAAACCGCTGAAATCCTAACAGCGAGGGCCGTATTGTTCCGGGCAGTATTGGCAATGTTGGCGAAGTCGCCCGACCTAAGCCCATTGTCAGATTGGGGGGCTGAACTGCATGACCGTTATGCCTTGCCCTATTACCTGAAAAGGGATTTGACTGAAGTTTTCGGCCATTTAACCGAGGCTGGCTTTGGTCTGCCCAACACTATTTCTAATCTTTTGCTGGATGACAGTGACAGGCTACTGGGCCAAGTTGATTTGAATGAGTGCCAACTCACTGTCCAGCGTGCATTGGAATTCTGGCCTTTGGTAGGTGATGTCGCGTCGCAGGAATCGGGCAATTCCAGGCTGATAGATTCGAGTACGTCAAGAATCCAGATGATTTTGCGCCCCACTTCTGGCTCTAGTCAGGATATGAGCCAATGGCGGGTCAGCTACCGAAACTGGAATGTTCCCGTGCGGTGCGAGACTGATGAAGCAGGGCCATTACTGATATTTGCGTTCAAATACCGATCTTTCGCGCCTTGGCGTGGTTTGCACCCCACTTTGCAGCCGCAAACTCCTGTAGAGTTGACACTGCAAAATATTGCAAGCAAAGAGGCGTGGAAACTGGTTTTGCATGAATGGAACCCTCAACGCTTGCCCTACGAGCATTTGCCACTGGATTGGGCGGAAAGCCTGTCGCGGCGCAGCGAGCGATTGGTGTTGGAAAAAGTACAGCCAGACTCTTCATCATGCTTGGAGGAACCTCCAGCAATGTCTATCATGCCCCATTGTTTGGATTTACGGGCTTACGGCTTATAGGCATGGCTTTCAGGTTCTGATTCTGCTTGCCGGAATGACTTGGTTTCAATCTTGGCTTGAGGCGATTTGTCATCACCATCAAGCAAGTTTATCTGCAAATAAAAAACCGCATCAACCAGTTTTTTTGATTGATGCGGTTCGTTTTCGAGCAATTAGTTTAGGAAAATTACAGCAACACCCTCCGCATATCCCCCAACACTTGGGCAAGGTAAGCACAGAACCTAGCTGCGTCCGCACCATCAATCACGCGATGGTCAAAGGACAGCGATACTGGCAAGATCAAACGCGGGACGAATTGACCCTCTTTCCAGACAGGCCGGATTTGCGACTTGCAGACACCCAAAATGGCGACTTCCGGGGCGTTGATGATGGGATTGAAGCCAGTCCCACCAATGCCGCCAAGACTTGAGATGGTGAAGGTTCCGCCCTGCAATTCGGGGGTGCGGAGTTTGCGCGCCCTCGCCCGCTCGCTCAGTTCCGCCAATTCCTTTGCCAGTTCAAACACGCTCTTGCGATCCGCATCACGGACTGGCGGCACAACCAAGCCTTCCGGCGTGTCGATGGCGACGCCGACATGGTAGTACTGTTTGAAAATCAGATCTTCGCCATTCGATGCCAGTGACGAATTGAAACGCGGATAGGCTTTCAATGCGGCGACGACGGCTTTGATTAGGAAAGGCAGCAGCGTGACTTTGATCTTTTGCTTCTCCGCCTCGGCTTTGAGTGAAACGCGGAAAGCTTCCAAATCGGTGATGTCGGCATCTTCATTCAAAGTGACATGCGGAATCGTCACCCAGTTACGATGCAAATTCGCGCCCGTTAACTTGCGAATCTTTGACAATGGTTTGGATTCTATAGGTCCGAATTGGGCAAAATCAATTTCCGGGGCTTCAATGAGGTTTAACCCAAATGAACCCGTCTCTGGCGCTTGCATTCGGGATTTGATGTAAGCTTGCACGTCATCCTTGAGAATGCGCCCTTTTGGGCCTGTGCCTTTGATTTTATCCACATTTGCACCGAGTTCGCGGGCAAAACGACGCACGGCAGGGCTGGCGTGGGCTTTGCCCGTGGTCGGGCCATAATCCTCAATAGCTGGCATTGCCAGAGTTTGAAGCTGCTTAGCCGGAGTTGGCGGTGTACTAACTGGTGCGGTCAAGGGGGAAGCCGCTTGGGCTGGGGATTTTGAAACCGGGGCAATCCCGCCTGCCGCACTTTCCAATTGTAAAATAGGTGAACCACGGCTTACTTTGTCGCCCACTTTAATCAACAGCTTGACGACTTTCCCGCCTTTGGGGCTGGGAATCTCCATCGCCGCCTTGTCGCTTTCCAAGGTTATCAACGAGGCTTCCGGGCTGATGGTGTCGCCTTCTTTGACCAACACCTCAATGACAGACACATCTTTATTATTGCCAATGTCGGGTACGGTGATGGTTTCCTGACCCATTTCGATTAAACCCGCCGGGCCAGCCGGTAGCATAGGTTCTGACACGGGCGCAGCCACCGGTTCAGCGACTGCCTCTGTTGCACTGGCTTCTGCTTCCACCACGATTAAAATGGGCGAACCTTGGCTGACTTTGTCGCCTACCTTAACGATAATGCCTTTTACCACACCCGCATGGGAACTGGGTATCTCCATCGCCGCCTTGTCGCTTTCCAAAGTAATCAGCGAATCTTCTTTTTTGATCACATCGCCGGGTTTCACCAACACTTCAATGATCGAAACATCTTTATTGTTACCGATATCAGGTACTGTGACGGTTTGTTCTTTTGCCATGAGATTTGCTCCTTAAACCGTGGCCGGGTTGGGTTTTTCGGGGTCAATCCCGTACTTTTCCATCGCCTCTGTGACTTTGGCGACGGCGATTTTACCCTCGTCGGCCAATGCCTTGAGGGATGCCACGACGATGTAATGGCGGTTGACCTCAAAGAAACGGCGCAATTCGGTACGGCGGTCACTGCGGCCATAACCGTCTGTACCCAAGGCGACAAAATGCTTGCCGGGTAAGAACTGACGAACTTGGTCGGATACCACTTTCATGTAATCGGTGGCGGCGACAATAGGCCCGACACTGCTGCCCAGTACTTTTTCCAGATAGCTAACGGCTCTCGGTTGGTCTGGATGGAGCATTGACCATCGCTCCTTGTCCAGCCCTTCACGGCGTAGTTCACTAAAGCTCGTCACGCTCCACACATTCGCCTTGATGCCAAAATCCGTTTCCAGCAATTCAGTCGCAGCGATGGACTCGCGCAAAATGGCCCCACTGCCGAGCAATTGTAAATCAGCCTTGTCACCCATATCTTGTAGTTGATAAATCCCTTTGATGATGCCCTCAATGGACCCTTCCGGCATACCGGGGTGGTCGTGGTTTTCGTTCATCACGGTCACATAGTAGAAAACATTTTCGCCTTCTTGATACATGCGGCGCAAACCGTCTTGCACAATGACCGCCAACTCATGGGCAAACGCAGGATCATAAGCCACACAATTGGGGATGAACGACATCGCCATATGGCTGTGACCGTCTTGATGCTGCAAGCCTTCACCCGCCAAAGTGGTCCGTCCGGCGGTTCCGCCCAGCAAGAAACCACGCGCTTGCAAATCACCGGCAGCCCACATCAAATCGCCTATGCGCTGGAAACCGAACATCGAGTAATAGATGTAGAACGGAATCATCTGTACATTATGATTGGTATAGGCCGTGCCGGCCGCAATCCACGAACTCATTGCCCCGGCTTCGCAAATGCCTTCTTCAAGAATCTGCCCATTCTTGTCTTCGCGATAAAACATCAGTTGGTCGGAGTCTTCCGGGGTGTAAGGCTGGCCTACCGAAGAATAAATGGCATATTGGCGGAACAAGCCATCCATACCGAAAGTACGGGCTTCATCGGCGACGATAGGCACGACGTATTTGCCAATTTTATTGTCCCTTAACAAGGTCGTGAGGATGCGGACAAATGCCATAGTGGTGGACATTTCCCTGTCACTTTTTTTCAATAATGGCTCAAAAACACTCAAGTCAGGAACTTGCAATAATGGCGCTTGCTTGCGACGGCTAGGCAGATAACCACCTAACGCCTTGCGTCGTTCATGCAGATACTGGATTTCCGGGCTATCCTCCGCCGGTTTAAAAAACGGCGTCTCGGCGATTTTGTCATCGGGAATGGGAATATGGAAACGGTCACGGAAACCTTTTAGCGCGGCCTCGTCCATCTTCTTTTGTTGATGGGCGATCATCGCGCCTTCGCCCGAACTGCCCATGCCATACCCTTTGACAGTTTTGGCCAGAATGACAGTCGGCTGTCCGGTATGGTTGACCGCCGCATGATAGGCGGCATAAATCTTGTGGGGATCATGTCCGCCACGGCTGAGACGGTAAATATCGTCATCCGACATATGGGCAACCATGTCCAGCAATTCTGGGTATTTACCAAAGAAATGCTTACGGGTGTAGGCGCCACCCTTGGCTTTGTAGCTCTGATATTCGCCGTCCACTGCCTCTTCCATGCGCCTGCGCAAGAAACCCTTATTATCACGCGCCAATAGGGCATCCCAACCGGAACCCCAAATCACTTTAATCACATTCCAACCCGCACCACGGAATTCCGCTTCGAGTTCTTGGATGATTTTGCCACCGCCTCGAACCGGACCGTCTAGGCGTTGCAGATTGCAATTGACTACAAAAACCAAATTATCCAGCTTTTCGCGTCCCGCCAAACCGATAGCGCCCATGGATTCGGGTTCGTCCATTTCGCCGTCACCCATGAAGGCCCATACTTTGCGGCCTTTGGTTTGCAAAATACCACGATCTTCCAGATATTGCATGAAACGGGCTTGATAAATTGCCATGATCGGGCCTAGGCCCATCGACACCGTGGGGAACTGCCAAAAATCCGGCATCAACCAAGGATGCGGATAAGAGGAAAGCCCGTCTCCTTTGACTTCGCGACGGAAGCGACCCAACTGATCTTCTGAAAGCCTACCTTCCAGAAAGGCCCGGGCGTAAATTCCCGGCGAAGAATGGCCTTGGAAAAACACTAAATCACCGCCATGGCTGGTATCCGCGCCATGAAAAAAATGATTAAAGCCCACCTCGTATAATGTGGCAGAAGAAGCAAAGCTGGCGATATGTCCACCATATTCTGATGACACTCGATTGGCCTGAACCACCATCGCCATCGCATTCCAGCGTATCCAAGAGCGAATGCGATGCTCCATTTCTTCGTCTCCCTGAAGACGCGCCTGTTTATGCGGCGGGATCGTGTTGATGTAGGCCGTATTGGCTTTGTAAGGCAGATTGATCCCGGAACGCCGGGCCTTGTCCACTAGGCGCTCGATCAAATAATGCGCCCGTTCTGAACCTTCGTTTTCGATGACGGCTTCTAGCGCGTCCAACCATTCACGGGTCTCGGTTGGATCAAGGTCGTTAAGATGGAGCGAAGTTGAATTTAAGGATTGGGCTTCTGGCATGGGTGTTCCTGAACCGTAAAGAGTAATTTCTGATTATATCTGTAGGTTTGTCTTGGCTCAATGGCAGACTAGCATTGAGATGGCTTTCAGGTGAATATGCTGAGTTCGCAATCAGTGCAGTTAGCGTTCAATGTAGCTGAATTTGTTGAAAACGATGTTCTTATCATCAAACAAAGATTTGAATGCCAAGCTGGCTTGCTCAGGATCGTCAGCGCCAAACACCGCATCAATGACTGCCAACAAATCCGCCCCAGCCTCAATGAGTGAACGACCATTTTCAGGCGTTACCCCACCGATGGCCACAATTGGCAATTGCAAGCGGATTTTGGCTTTGATTAATGTGTCTTGATCGGCACAAGGCGCATTGGGCTTGCTGCTGGATGGAAAAAAACGCCCGAAAGCTACATAACTTGCGCCTTGAGCCTCTGCTGCCATGGCATGTTCCACCGAGTTATAACAGGAAACACCAATGATGGCCTTTGCACCCAATCGCTTCCTTGCCTCCATGATCGAGCCGTCATCTTTGCCCAAATGCACCCCGTCCGCGCCGATTGCGAACGCCAGTTCCACATCATCATTAATGATCAGCGGAACATTGAAGGCATGGCATTCTGCCAATAACAAGTTGGCTTCTTCAAGTCTTTCGTGACTGGATTTAGAGCGGTATTGAATGACCTTGGACCCACCACGCAAAGCGGCGTTTACTTTTTTTGCCAAGCTTTGCGGGTTGGCGTGGTTTTCGGCGGTGATAGCGTAGAGACCGCAGAGAGGAAATTGGATCATTAATGCCATCCGCCATACTGTTTGGTTGGGTCCCCTTTGAAGCTTTCCGTGGTTGCACCGCCCCCTCCCCCGCCGCCGCCGGACTTTTTGCGCAAGGCAATGGCCGCCCCTGCCGCTTTGGCAAGATTAGCCTCGTTGAGTCCGCCCAAACTCAATGCTGTGTCCACGATGATCGTGGTAACCGGGCTGATATCCTGCTCGGAAGCCAGTGGACTGGAAACGGCCGCTTTCAATATTTCATTTTGATTGGCTTGCGGATAAGCATTCAGAATCACTGGATAGGCTGTTCCTGCGGGCAAGCTAATTTGATAGGCGTTTGAGCCACCTTGCAGTTCGGTTTTCGCCGCCACTTGACCTTTGGCATCCTTGGCTTCGATGCGGGCCTTGTCCACTGGCCCGTCGTCATTGCTGACATGGCCGGTCAGGCGGGTTGGGGTTGAGGCGGTTGAGGGTGATGGAGAGTTGTCGTTGCAAGCGGTTAGCCAAAGGGCAGCGCTCAGGCATACAATAAAAAGTCTGATATTCATAGCATTCTTTCTGGTTTTGGTTTTTACTCAATAGTTACGAGCATCAGGGATAAGCCGGTTTACGGGCATTCCCGGCGAAGCAAGTCACACGTTCTCAGGTTTTTGATGATCCTTGAGCCATTCGCCCAATGCGGCATTCATACGCGTCTGCCATCCGTGACCCATTGCCCGGAAAGCCGCGAGTGTATCATTGTCAACTCGCAAAGCGATTTGGGTTTTGTCCGAGCCGGCGGGGCGTCCTCGCCTTTTGCGCATCGCCTCGATGCCCTGTTGCATTTCAATGTGACTCAGTGGGCGATCGTCTTCGTCCAAACCATCCCAAACAAAATCACCCTGTGGAGGCGGGTTTATCAACGCATCCAAAACCTGTTCACGAGTCATTAAATTCGTTTTCGAGCCAGTCATGATAGGTCTCCTGTTCGTCCCGGCTGGCCGGGCGAAAGCTTATGATATGTGGATGCCGACCAGGTAGGTGAACCACGGTCAGCACGGCCAATCGTTCAGCCACATAGTCAAACGATTGAATGCGTTGCTCACCGTTGCGAGTGCTGTCGATGTCAAATCGAAAACTGTTGTCCAACACCCATGCATCATCGGTAAAGTCCAAGCCATGCTTGGCAAGATTACTCCGGCGCTTGGCCTCTTTCCAAGTATAAGGCTTTTGCATAGTTTAATTGTATATGCGTAAAACAGTCATTGCAACTAAACAAGGATGGTAAGATGCAGTGTGTCATCCCTCACTGCATGATAAGGCAGATTAGCGCATCTTGTTGCGTAAATTCGCATGGAGGTAATTTTTTTATGGATCATTCAACTTGTATGATGCACTTCAGACCTCGGCGCATCTTACCCACTATGGCTTATCACCCGAAGTATCTTTTTCTACATCTTTGTTGATAAAAAATGCTCCTAATGCAGCCGCAACCAGACCTTGCAAAGGACCTAGCCATAAATTTGACTTTTGGAATCCTTTTAGTGGGGCATCGTCAAATGTATTGGTTAATGGTTGTAAAACAATAACGAGAATAAGCAGAAGCAGATAAAATGCAGACAATGCCAAACTCAATTTGAACAGGAACCTATCGGCGGTTTGGGAATTTTTTTCGGAATTTTGATTGTCAGATACGAGGACGGCAATCATTAATGAAAGTGTTGGCATGACGCTAGGTAGGAACCAACTCCACACGCCTTCGGCAATGCCTTGGTAAGCCCCAACCATGGTAGTGACCACCATCAGAAGAAATAATATAGCAGCAAAAGAGAACCAGACTCCAGCCAGCCATTTCTTACATAGACTCATTGAGATACGCATTTTATTCTCCTAAAGCTTTATAAAAGCCAGAGGCTTCCAAGTGGGTGTGTGCTGCCAACTTGCCCGGTGAAAGAAGTTGAGCTTCTCTATTAGGGCTGGTTTGTTCAAATTCATAGATAAGGGCGGTACAAACGAAATTAGGAGTAAATGTGGTCAAAGCAAGTTCCTCAGGCAATCTATCATAACCTCGCCTTAACCACATCACTGCTTCATCCTCAGAAACTTTATATTCACTTTCTCTCCATGCTTTTGATGAAATAACAAAAACGATCATACGATAATATCCCTTATTGGAATATCCCTTATTGGAAGTAAAAAGAACCTTGAAGAATTGATTTACCGATAAATTTTGATCATCAAAACTTAGCTTAGCTTCCCAACGTTCAAGCCCCGTTATTGCAGTGCCATCCCTTTGGATTTTTTCAATGTGTGCAACCAAGGCATATCCGTGAGGAACATTAAAGTAACTATATTCAGTATGTTCTATTTGTCGAAGTGCCTTTGTAAGGTGAGCATCAATATCTTTAAGTGTTGGTTTTAAAACCCCTTTAGCTAGGAGTTCAAGCGGAATAACCTCCTTAGCTGAAGCTTGAGGAGGAGGCCAAGGAAATTTTGGCATTACATACAGCGTTTTCAATACCAAATAGTTACTTAATAATGAATATATGCAACATGTAGGAGCGGGCCACGCCCGCGATAAATAGCCTATTTTTGAAGACTTGGCCCAAATAATCGCGGGC
>CAIWDB010000071.1 GCA_903911305.1 uncultured Methylococcaceae bacterium
CAATGCCACCAGGACACGATCACCGACCTGATGCCCAAAGGTATCATTAATTTGCTTAAAATAATCAATGTCGATCATCACCAAGCTTAAAGGTTTGCCTTCCCGCTCACTTTGCGACAATTCACGCCCCAAGATTTCATGGAAGTAGCGCCGGTTGTAAAGGTTGGTCAGCGGGTCATGCAAGGCTTGCTCGCGCAACTCATCTTGCAAAGACTGAATCTGCTGGATTTGTGTGCGCAAGCTATGGTTGGCGGCTTCAATCTCATCCCGCATTTTTTGGGTTTCAGTAATGTCCTCAGCCAGTGAAAGCACTCCAATCGTATCGCCATTGCCATCCTTCTGCGCAACATTACTCCAACGGCAAAGTATATTTCTCCCGTCACGGGTCAAGTTTTGATTGCTACCAGAAACGAGTTCCCCCCCCCAAGCTTGCTCCATGACTTTTACTACATAATTCCGTTCTGATTCCGGCACAATCCTATCCACGGGTTGGCCTAGCATTTCCAATTTGGGCCAACCGAATATCCCTTCTGCAGCACTGTTCCAATCCACCACCCGGTTTTGTTGGTCGAACACAATCAGCGCCAATGGGGCCGATTCGTAAATGACCTGATAGTGTTGTTGGCTGGCTTTCAATGATAATTCGGTTTGCTTGCGCTGGTTGATTTCGCGTGACAGTCTGCGATTGATCCTTAATATGTAGAAGGCAACACCGCCTGCCAGAAGGGAAAAGCCCACAATCCCACCAGCAGCCCAGTACACCCAAACAGGAATATGCAAATCATTGGGATCGTATAGGAAGTCTTCCATCGTAAATTCCTCTTCGAGCATTCCCAATTCCTGATAGACTTCTGCGATATGTTGCCAACGGCCAGCATACATATAGCCGATGGCGACCAAATCGGGACGCAAAAGTGGAACCATCTGGATATATTCAAACAACAATTGTTCCTTGCTTTTTCGATTGCCGTAGCGGGCAATAATCAGGTCGGCCATTTCTTCAGGGTGATTCATGGCATACTCCCACCCGCGCAAGCTGGCTTCCCGAAAAGCCGCGACCCTATTTGGGTTGGCCTGAAGAAACGCTTCGGAAGTGAATAGATTATCGCCATAGAAATCAATGCCGGCTGAACGTGGGCTGAATTCTAAATATTCAACCCCGTCTCTGGCTAAGGTGTAGGGTTCGTCGGTGATATAAACAGACATGGCATCCACTTTGTAGGTCAGCAATTCTTCCACGCCAAATGTGTGGGGGAAAAACTGAATGTGGCTTTGCTGGATCGAAACACCTTCCCTTTTCAGATAAGCCACTAACTCGGAAGCATTGCGTTCGATCATAACGCGCTTTCCGGCAATTTGGTGAATATTGTGAATGCCCGATTTTGCCAGTGCCACCAGTGCCAAAGGCGAGTGCTGGAAGATTACCCCCAACACAACAACGGGCTGGCCTTTGGCCCGATAAAGCAATAAATCGGAATTGCCCACGCCGAAATCGGACTGGCCTTTGGCGACCAACTCAACCGTGTCTTCATCCGGGTTTGCCTCACGGAATGTCACATCCAAGCCCGCTTGCCGATAATAGCCCTTCTCTTGAGCCGCATAGTAACCGGCAAACTGAAATTGATGCTTCCATAATAGTTGCAAGCTTACGGAATGGAGTGGCTGCTCTCCCGTTGCATGGGCATCGAAGCAGGGCAACGACAAAGCACACACCAAGAGTGGAAAAAATGGAAATCTCATTGACTTCACCCGTTACACCCTTGACCGAGATGATGCTTGGGGATTAATGGCAGCTTATCAAGCACTCTATGGGGAATCATGCTTCACCTATGTCTTCGTTCCATAGACGGGGTTGGCAAATGATAAAGTTTGCCATCATGTCCACGCATTTGGACGACGCAAGATCAATGACTTCCACACCATTCTCGCGCAACCAGTCAATACCCCCATAATAATTGACAGACTCGCCGACGATGACTTTCCCGAAGTTAAATTGACGTATCAGTCCGCTGCAATACCAACAGGGGGCCAAAGTGGTGACCATGATCTTGTCTCGATAGCTCGTCTGTCTGCCTGCATTGCGAAAAGCATCCGTCTCCCCATGTATGGATGGGTCTCCATTTTGTACGCGGCGATTGTGGCCACGGCCCAGTAGTCGGCCTTGGAAGTCGAACACGGCGGCACCCACTGGAACCCCGCCTTCTTGCAAGCCTAGGCGGGCTTCCTCTATGGCAGATGCCAGTAGTTCATCATAGTCGATGCTCATCTTCAATCTCCAAGAATCATACGATGGCGAGAAAAGCAAAATCTTAGCACCATTCCGTTCGCCACTGGCGAAACTGGCTGCGGAAGATGATAAACTCTGCTTTATTTCCCATTGAGATGTGAAAGTTATGCAGCTTGTCATCACCGTCGCAGGACAAGATCGCTTGGATCTGATCGAAGAGCTTACCCGAGTCATCAAGGAATGCAAATGCCATATCGTCGAAAGTAGAATGACCGAATTGGGGACTGAATTCGGTGCCCATCTATTGGTTGACGGCAATTGGAATCATATTGTCAAATTGGAACATGCCTTGGACGCAATGGCCGCTCGCGATCAACTGAAGGTCAACACGATGCGCGCCAAGGAAATCCAATCCGTGGATGAAAACGTAATCCCTTATGGCGTGGATATATTTGCCAGCGACCATATCGACAACTTACACGAATTGGCCGCATTTTTCACCAAACATGATATCAAGATTCTTGACATGAGCAGCAGCCGTTATCCTGCCCCTTATAGCAACACGCCGTTGCTCGTTGCCCGCATGATCGTCAAGATTCCTGTCGGTGTGCGTATCGTTTCTTTGCGTGACGAATTTTTAGAGTTCTGCGACCAACAGAATCTTGATGCCATTTTGGAACCCGTCAAACGCTAAACAACCTAAAACTTGGAGCCAACCCATGACAGCCCCCAGCATAGGACAAACCGTCCCAGAATTCACTGCTCAGGCCACTTCAGGCAAGACGGTTTCCCTTGCCGATTTCCAAGGAAAGAATGTGGTGATTTACTTTTATCCTAAGGACAGCACTCCGGGATGCACACAGGAGGGCCAAGATTTCCGCGATCTTTATGCCGAATTTGTTCAGCTAGGGGCTGAAATATTCGGTGTTTCACGTGATAGTTTAAAATCCCACGAGAACTTCAAATGCAAACAGACTTTTCCGTTTGAATTGATTTCCGATGCAGATGAAACATTGTGCAAACTGTTCGATGTCATCAAGCTGAAGAACATGTATGGCAAGCAAGTGCAAGGCATCGAACGCAGCACGTTTCTGATTGACCGGGAAGGAAAGTTGGTCAGCGAATGGCGCAAAGTCAGTGTCAAAGGGCACGTGGCGAAGGTGTTGGAAGCGGTGCGGGGGTTGGGTCAATAGTTTCGTAGATTGGGTAACTGTCCCTTCGTTTGCAGACGATTATGGCAAAATCCGCAATCATGGCGATTTGCTAGAGTCGATTGTGGACGAATGGGAATCAAGCTGATGATCGTTTTAATAGGATACCATCATGCAAAAACAATTCAATGTAGTCATAGAACAAGATAGTGAAGGATATTACATCGCTTCAGTACCCGCCTTACGCGGTTGCCATACCCAAGCCAAATCTGTTGATGAACTTATGGAGCGTATCAAGGAAGCCATTGAACTATGCTTGGAGGTTCGGGACGGGCAAATCGAACAACTTGATTTTGTGGGTGTTCATAGAGTGACGGTCAACTATGGCGAAGCTGCCTAGCCTGACCGGCAAACAACTGATTGCCACTTTAGCACTGATAGGTTTTGAGGTAGTTCGCATAAAAGGCAGTCACCACTTTATTCGCCATGTTGATGGTCGAACGACGGTTGTACCAGTACACGCGAAAGAAACTATTGGCCCGGGTTTGCTTTTGCAAATTTTGCGGGATTGTGAAATGAACAAGGATGATTTGGTTGGTTTGCTTTGAACTTTGTATAAAGACAATCTATGCAAGAAGACATCGCCCCCTATTTAAATAGACTGTCAAACAGTGTCAAGGAAAGAATATCAGCTATTTTAATCGATGAAGCAGCAGCCAATGTAATAAACGAAGCTTTCATCTTTCATTTTAATGACGCAGCATCTCTTGATTTTCAAATGTATTATGTTGAAACGATCAGCAATCGGGCAAATTTTCTCGGTTCGGAAAGGTTCTTTGCCAGATTCAAAAAACAATACGCACTTCAAGGTATAGATAATGCTTATCTGGACAGACTTGAGAGTGAAAAATTATCAATTATGTCGCTTGTTGAGCAGGGTGATATATTAAAATTGTACTTTGATTACTTTGCCAATGCCCAAATTAAACATCATGATAAGTCAGTATCAAAAAATCTCGGCTCATTCTTCAGCAAATTTGTTCATACGTTTAAGCCTAATGATTACTGTGCGCTTGATAATCCAATAAAAAACTATTTTGGGCTAAAAGGTGAGAGCTTCTATGTGGCTTTCTTAATAGTGAGTAATGCCTATAATAATTGGGTAAACGAACACTCATCTATTATTGATAATATTAGAACGCAGCTTGAACTTGACAATATAGGAAAGTCTTTTTCTCCATCTTTTACTAACTTGAAGCTACTGGACTTGATATTCTGGTATATAGCAAATAAGCTTTCCAAAGAAAACCCCTTCAACCCGGAACTACGATGAGCGAAGACAATAAGAGCAAAATATTCATCCTCGACACCAATGTGTTGATGCACGATCCATCATCGCTGTTCCGCTTTCAGGAGCATGGTGTCTTTATTCCAATGATCGTGTTGGAAGAATTGGACAATTCCAAAAAGGGGCTGTCCGAGGTGGCCCGCAACGCCCGACAGGCCAGCCGTTTTCTGGATGAATTGATCCAACACGCGGACATGCAGACGATCAGCGAAGGGATTCCGCTGCCGCAACTTCAATACGCGACTCGCATTGACGAAAAATGCACGGGCCGGCTGTACTTCCAAGTCAAGCGCATGGACTCTGTGCTGCCTGAATCCCTCCCCGGTGGGGTGGCTGACAACGCCATTCTCGCCACTGCACTGGCCTTGGCCGATGAAAGGCCGGAGGTGCAAGTCACCTTGGTGTCCAAAGACATCAATATGCGCATCAAAGCCTCCGTTCTTGGCATCCATACGGAGGATTACCACAGTGACCAAGTGCTGGACGACATCAACCTGCTCTACAGCGGCATGGCGGAGTTGCCGCTGGATTTCTGGTCCACCCACGGCGAAAAGATGGACTCTTGGCAGGATCATCGCGGGCATACGTTTTACAGAGTCAACGGGCCTCTGGTGAAAAACTGGTTCAGCAACCAATTCCTTTATCTGCCCGACGAGTCCGCGTTTGAATGCATGGTGCGCAGCCGCGAAGGTGACACCGCCGTACTAGAATTGGCCCGTGACTTCCGCGAACCCAAGCACAGTGTTTGGGGCATACAGGCCCGCAACCGCGAGCAAAATTTCGCTTTGAATGTATTGATGGACCCGGAGATTGATTTTGTCAGTCTGCTGGGTCAAGCAGGAACCGGCAAAACCTTGCTAGCCTTGGCGGCTGGATTGGCCCAAACCATGGAAGGCAAGCAGTTTAGGGAAATCATCATGACCCGTGAAACCATACCCTTGGGCGAGGACATCGGCTTCCTGCCCGGCACCGAGGAAGAGAAAATGGCCCCTTGGATGGGGGCTTTATTGGACAACTTGGAATTGTTAGGCGGCGGACATGCGGACTCGGTCGGCTGGGAAAAGGCCGCCACCAATGATTTGATCAGCAGTCGGGTAAAAGTCCGGGCGCTGAACTTCATGCGCGGTCGCACGTTCCTCAATCGTTATATCATACTCGACGAGGCACAGAACCTTACTGCCAAGCAGATGAAAACCCTCATCACCCGTGCCGGCCCAAAAACCAAGGTTATCTGCCTAGGCAATCTAGGCCAGATTGACACACCCTATTTGACCGGAACCACATCCGGGTTGACCTATGTGGTCGACCACTTCAAATCTTATTCCGCCGGCGCACATCTTACTTTGCGGCGTGGCGAAAGGTCCAGGTTGGCGGATTTCGCGGCGGATGTATTGTAGGCTTTCCAAGCCCAAGGTAGTTTAAGTCTGCTTTAAGGAAATGGAATCAACAATATTCTTCAAATCGAGTCAGTTGTGCGGCAGAGCCGCCATTGGAAGCTGGCATCGATTGAATATTGCCAACTCTACTAAAAATTAAGCGAGAAAACCCATGAGCACCGCGTTGAAGCCCTCTATTTCCCGATGGTCATTTGCCATCGTGCTGGGAATGGTTTACAGTTTTTCGGCCATTGCACATCATTATGAAGGCGGTTATGGCTATTGGCGACCGCCACACCACCACGGGCATGATGGCTGGCAGCGTCCGTACTATCCTCCACCTCCAGTTGGTTATTATCCCGTACCTCCAAGATATATTCCGCCTCCGCCACCGGTATGGCGGGCACCGCCTCCACCCCCGCCACGCTATTATGGATGGCGTTAATTTAGAAAAATCAAGTCTATTCGACAGGGCGATCCTCGATTGTTTCCGAGGCTTACCCTGTCCGACTCTTTCTCCACTTTTGCATTCACTATTTCTTTGTGATTGAAGTTAAGTTTGCGGCGCACTGTCCGATAAGGAACATTAGCCCCGTCAACAAAAACTACACTTACGACGATGAAGCTTAATAAGTCAACACAAACTTTCGTATTTATTTTTTTTATCATGATGTTGCTTGGTCAAACGACTGCGAACGCCGTTGCCATCTATACAATCCAGCAGGGAGTAGGGATTAAAGGGAGTTCTTTAACGATGGTGGCAGAGTATTCGGGTTTGCTGCCGCATGATCCCGCCAACTTCAACGACCACAAGGACTTGATCAGCTTTAACCAAAGCTATAGGACTAATGCGCAAGATGATGCCCGTTCCTATTTTGTATGGACTTTTAATCCCAGCAATCCGGGCCAGATTAACGTGGCTGAAGTTTACGCATACACGATCAATGGAGTCACCACCATTACCGGCTTCTATTATTCATTGGGCGGAGAGACAAGCCATGGCCCATCTCCTCAAGCCATTGGATTTGGCGAGATTCAGCCAATTCCATCAATTTCTGCTGTCCAGCCTTCTCAGTCCACACCTATCGGGCTGCCAAACTCACCGATTGGGCCGAATAGCCCGATAGGATCAAGCCCTATTGAAGAGTCGGGTGGCAATTCGACTTTACTACCCATTGCCCCTAGTAACCCTGTAAACGATGGCATTACTAAAAATGGCGGGGGCAATGGTGTGCTTGCTGTCCCAGAACCAGACGGATATTGCATACTGTTGCTTGGCCTAGGTTTACTTGCCTATCAATCCAGACACAAGCGCAATGCCGTTTAGTTAAGGTGCGTCATAAACAATGACGCACCTGCTAGCTTCCGCCGCTGCACTTAAACCTTCAACAATAACCTGACCGGGTCTTCCAGTAGTTCTTTGATGGTATACAGGAACAAGACGGCCTCACGCCCGTCAATCAGACGGTGATCGTAGGAGAAGGCAAGATAGATCATCGGGCGAATGACAATCTGACCATTTTCCACAATAGGGCGGTCTTTAATCGCATGCATCCCCAAGATGCCGCTTTGTGGCGGGTTTAAGATTGGCGTGGATAACAAGGAGCCATACGTGCCGCCGTTGGTGATGGTAAATGTCCCGCCGGTCAAATCATCCAAGCTGAGTTTGCCGTCTCGGGCCTTCAAGGAGAAATCCACCACAGCCTTTTCGATGGAACCAAAATCCAATGCGTCAGCGCCCCGCAAAACGGGTACGACTAGCCCCCGGTCAGTCGAAACGGCAATGCCAATGTCGAAGTAGTCATGATAAACAATGTCGTTGCCTTCGATGCTGGCGTTGACCGACGGAAAACGTTTCAAGGCTTCCACGGCCGCTTTGACGAAGAACGACATGAACCCCAGCTTGACTTTATGTTCCTTCTCGAATTTGGCCTTGTATTGGTTGCGAACTTCAAACACCTTGTGCATGTCCACTTCATTGAACGTGGTCAAGGTGGCGGTGCTGCGTTGGGATTCCAGCAGTCGTTCGGCAATTCTTGCCCGCAGCCGGGTCATCGGCACACGTCGCTCGCCCTGCCTCTCCCCCATCGGAGGTGTTGATACCGGACTTGACACAAAGGCTGGCCTTTGGGTGTCAGTTTGAAACGCTGGCGGGGCTGTCACTAGAACGGCATTTGGTGTGGTTACCGGGATGGCGGGTTGAAGTTTGTGGGTTTCCAAATAATCGGTAATGTCCTGCTTAGTCAGCCTTCCGTCTTTGCCGCTGCCTTTGATTTGCGCGGCATCCAGGCAATGCTCCGTCAACAAACGCCGCACCGCCGGGCTAATCGGCTGCGCATACACATGAAGAGATTCTTCTACCTCTTCCACCGATGCATGGCTAGTCGCCGATTCTTGCATCGTGGGAATGGCTTGTGGAACGGGTGAAGCTTGCGCCACGGCGGATTCTATGATGGCCAGCAATTCGCCGCTGGTGACAACATCGCCTTGACGCCGCAGATGCTGCGCCAATACCCCGGCTTCGGGTGCGGGTACATCCAGCACCACTTTATCGGTTTCCAACTCCACTAGGGTTTCCCCTACGGATATGGCATCGCCGGGTTGTTTACGCCATTCCGACAAGGTGGCGTTTTGCACGGATTCAGGAAGGTTTGGAACGGTGACTTGAATAGACATACTGGATTCCTATCGGCTATAAGAAGGCTCTGCAAACAGCGCGTCGTCAACAACTTTTTTCTGCTGTTCCAAATGCCGCTTGAATTTGCCTACGGCAGGTGCTGCCGAACTGGGACGCCCTGTGTAAGTGAGGAAAATGTTTTTGTCGAGCAGACGCCGAAGGAACCGATGCCTGATTTGATGCCATGCGCCTTGATTGGCGGGTTCTTCCTGACACCAAATGACTTCCTTCAGATTGGGATACAGCCCCAACTCACGGCAGAAATCTTCCATTGGGAAGGGATAGAACTGCTCAATACGGATGATGGCTATATGGTGGAGGTTGGACTGGCGACGGGCTTCCAACAATTCGTAATAGACCTTACCGGTGCAAAGCACAATTCGGGTGACATCGGAGACTTGAATCGGGTCGATTTCGCCGATGATCGGCTTGAACGCGCCAGAACTCAGTTCTTCCAAGGATGAAACCGCCAAACGATGACGTAGCAGGCTCTTAGGTGTCAGTGCGATGAGCGGCTTACGGTAGGCACGTAAAAGCTGCCTACGCAGCAAATGGAAAATTTGTGCCGGTGTGCTGGGGACACAGACTTGAATATTCTGTTCCGCGCATAACTGCAAATAACGCTCCAATCGCGCTGAGGAATGCTCCGGCCCTTGCCCCTCCTGACCATGGGGCAGCAACATGACTAGGCCACTTTGCCTTCCCCACTTGGTTTCACCGGAGGTGATAAATTGGTCGATCATCACTTGCGCACCATTGGCGAAATCACCAAATTGCGCTTCCCAAATCACCAAGGTATCCGGCTCCGTAGTGCTATAGCCGTATTCAAAACCCAGCACGCCTTCTTCGGATAGCAGCGAGTCATAAATCTGAAACTTTCCCTGCTGGGTCGAGAGATGTTGCAAAGGAGCCAAGGATTTCCCGGTGTTTTGATCGTAAACAATGGCATGGCGATGGAAGAAGGTCCCTCGCCCCACATCTTGCCCGGACATGCGGATATTGCGCCCCTCCATCAGCAGGGTGGCATACGCCAAATTTTCGGCAAACCCCCAATCTAGCAATTGCTCGCCCGCAGCCATTTTGTGGCGGGCATCCATGATCGCCGCCGTTCGGGAATGGAGCTTGAACCCTGATGGAAGACGTAGCATTTGCGCGGAAATCTCACTCAAAGAATCCAAGTCCACGGAGGTGTCACAGGGTTGGTTCCAGTCTGCGCCGAGATAATGATCCCATCGGGTCTTGGTGTAATTGGTGGCATCGTGCAAGGTTGGCCGGGTGATAGGCTCACCTTGACTCAGTAATTGTTGGCATTCCGCATCCAATCGGGCAGACTCGCCCGCTTCGACCACACCCTCTTTTGCGAGCCGGTCAGAATATATTTTCGGGATGCCGGGATGACTGCGAATGAAACGATACATTACCGGTTGGGTCACGGCTGGTTCGTCCACTTCGTTATGACCATGGCGGCGGAAACAAATAAGGTCGATGACCACATCCCGCTTGAACTTCATGCGGAAGTCCACAGCAAGCGAGGTAGCGTACATCACCGCTTCCGGGTCGTCACCATTCACATGGAACACCGGCGCTTGGATCATGTTCGCCACATCGGTGCAGTAAAGGGTGGAACGGGCTTCAAACGGATTGCTGATGGTAAAACCAATCTGATTGTTGATGACCAGATGAACCGTGCCTCCTGTCGTATAGGCCGGGGTTTCTGCCATATTGAGGGTTTCCATCACCACGCCTTGCCCTGCAAAGGCAGCATCACCGTGGATGACCACCGGCAACACACCCGATTCGCCATCTCGCCCAAAACGGTCTTGGCGGGCACGCACAGACCCTTCCACCACTGAGTTGACACTTTCCAGATGTGATGGGTTGAAGGCCAAAGCAAGATGGACCGGGCCACCGGGAGTCTGCACGTCAGAAGAGAACCCGAGGTGATATTTCACATCACCCGCCCCCCTAGGTATTGGTTCGGCTCCGCCTGATTCTTCAAATTCTAGAAATAACAATTCCGGTTTCTTGCCTAGGATGTTGACCAGCACGTTAAGCCGGCCGCGGTGAGCCATGCCGATGACGATTTCCTTGACCCCTTTCGCCCCTGCATGTTGGATCAATTCATCCAGCAACGGGACAAGGCTTTCGCCACCTTCAAGGGAAAAGCGCTTTTGACCTACATATTTTCGATGCAGATATTTTTCCATACTCTCGGCGGCGGTCAGCAGTTTCAGCAACCAACGCTTTTTGTCTTGGCTGAGTTCCGGCCGGCCTTTCGTGGACTCAATCCGGTTTTGAATCCATTCGCGAATTTCGGTATCGACAATATGCCCGTATTCAAAGCCAGTGCTTCCGCAATAGATTTTGTGCAAATCGGTGATGATTTGGCGCAACGGGCGTTGTTCCGTGCTTTTCAAAATATCGACAAAGAAAGGGATGTCCAAATCCTGCTCAGTCAAGCCGTAAGCCAGAGGGTCAAAATCGCGAATGCGCGCCACATCCCCCTGCTTCAATGGGTTGTTATCGGCAGCCTGATGGCCTCTAATGCGATATTGGTCAATCAGCCTGCTGACCGCAGCTTGCTTGCGCATACTGAGTTCCAAGCCGACCGCATTGGGAATAGGCGGCACAGAGGCGAGCCTTAACGGTGGTTCGGGTGGGCTGACACTAAGCTTGGCGAATTCCTTCACCCAAGAAGGATCAACGGAACTAGGGTCACGAAGATATTTTTCGTAAAGGTCTTCGACAAAACGGGCATTCCCATCGGAGAATGCGGAGTAGTCCTGAAATAGTGCGGTAGACTTGTTCATTTTAGTGGTTTGGAAGTGCTGTAACCCTTTTGGTTACGACCCATTAGGATAGGAGTTTTTTCGTCAATATCCAAGCCTTATGAGCGTAAAATTTTAATGCCGTGATAAATGGCATAATATATGACTTTTATCCTTAGACTAAGCCCATGTCCACGCAGAATGCACCCGCGCTTTTTTCCCGGCGAAAATACTGGGCCTCACGTTTCGGAATCGCCCCTCAACTGCCCATGTCACGCGATGAAATGGACGTTTTGGGCTGGGACTCCTGCGACATTATACTGGTAACAGGGGATGCTTATGTAGACCATCCTAGCTTCGGCATGGCACTCATTGGGCGCTTGTTGGAGACACAAGGTTTTCGTGTCGGCATCATTGCGCAACCTAGCTGGACTTCGGCGGCAGATTTCAAGCGATTGGGGCGGCCTAACCTATTCTGGGGCGTGACCGGCGGCAATATGGATTCGATGGTCAACCGTTACACCTCCGACCGCCGCATACGCTCCAACGATGCCTACACCCCCGGCGGCGAGGCGGGCAAACGGCCCGACCACTGTGTGACGGTGTATGCGCAACGCTGCCGTGAGGCGTTCAACGATGTTCCGGTGATTTTGGGCGGCATTGAAGCTAGTTTGCGCCGCATCGCCCATTATGATTACTGGTCCGACCAAGTGCGCCGTTCGGTATTGTTGGATGCCAAGGGCGATTTGCTGGTTTACGGCAACGGGGAGCGTCAAGTGGTCGAAATTGCCCATCGCTTGGCGGCGGGTGAATTGGCGACTCAATTGACCGATATACGAGGCACGGCCTTTTTGCGCAAGGAATTGCCCACCGAATGGACTATGTTGGATTCCACCTCGGTTGACGAACCCGGCGAACTGGCTCCACCGCCCGATCCTTATGCTGAGTCTACCACTGTAGGGGCGAATTTATTCGCCCCTACAGGTAACGGCTATCCTGGGTCGCCCCCTTGCGCCAACCAAGCATCCGAGAAACCCATCCTTTTCAACCGCATTACCGCCAAAACCGACCGCGAAAAGACAGTGATCCGTTTGCCGTCCTTCGAGCAAGTCAAATCCGACCCAGTGCTATACGCCCACGCCTCCCGGGTATTGCATCAGGAAACCAATCCCGGCAACGCCCGTGCATTGGTCCAGCGCCACGGCAACCGCGAATTATGGCTGAATCCGCCGCCCATCCCACTGACCACGCAAGAAATGGACGGGGTTTATGATTTGCCTTACAGTCGTTTGCCGCATCATGCTTATCGGGATGCGAAGATACCCGCATTTGAAATGATCCAGCACTCCGTCACCATCATGCGTGGTTGTTTTGGTGGCTGCACGTTTTGCTCCATCACCGAGCATGAGGGGCGTATCATCCAAAACCGCTCGGAAGATTCCATCATCAAGGAAATTGAAGCCATTCGTGACACCTCTCCGGCCTTTACAGGCGTTATTTCTGACCTTGGCGGCCCAACTGCCAATATGTATCGGCTGGCCTGTAAAAGCCCGGAAATTGAGGCAGCGTGTCGGCGGCCATCTTGCGTGTTCCCCGGTGTGTGCAAGAACCTGAACACCGACCATGCTCCGCTGATTAAACTCTACCGCCGCGCCCGCGCCTTGCCCGGTGTCAAGCGAATTTTCATCGCTTCGGGTTTGCGCTATGACTTGGCGGTGCTATCGCCCGAATATGTCAAGGAACTGGCGACCCACCATGTCGGCGGATATTTGAAAATCGCCCCGGAACACACCGAAACTGGGCCATTGTCAAAAATGATGAAACCGGGCATTGGCACTTATGACAAATTCAAAGCGATGTTCGACAAATATTCCAAAGAGGCAGGCAAGGAGCAGTACCTCATCCCTTATTTCATTGCCGCACATCCCGGAACCACTGACGAGGACATGTTGAACTTGGCTTTATGGTTGAAGCGCAATGGTTTCCGCGCCGACCAAGTGCAAGCCTTCCTGCCCTCCCCGATGGCGACCGCCACCGCGATGTACCACACCGGCAAAAACCCGCTGCGCAAAGTCAGCCGTGACAGTGAAACTATCTACATCCCCAAACCGATGAAGCAGCGCCGTTTGCATAAGGCATTTTTACGCTACCACGATGCGAACAATTGGCCGGTGTTGCGCGATGCTTTAAAGCGCATGGGCAGGGCGGATTTGATTGGCAACGGCAAGCAACATTTGATACCCAATTATCAGCCCGCCGGCACGGGCGATGCCGTCGAGGGCAAGCGCATCCATCGCAAGGCACAGCCATTTAGGACTCAGCACAATGGGTTGCCGGATAAGAATAATGCGGGGGGTAAGGGAAAGGCTACCGGGAGGAAAAAGCCTGCTTAGCGGGAAGGTGAAACGGCCTTTTGTACAGGTATTGCAATCAAGATGAGGGCAAGCTCAAAGTCAATCCGTTTAGTTTGTAGCCGATTAAGAACAACTATACAGCGATATGGCAGTTAAGTTAGCGTTCGTAGTCCCGCCTTTAGGCGGTTAAACTGACCGGGAATCACCGGCTGAAGCCGGGACTACAAACAGTTTTGACATGAGCAAAATCCTTAACTTAATGGCATTGGGGACTGCCCCCGCAATTAAGGTCGGCCCTGATTAGCAAGATTCTTCAGCTAAAGCCAATAACCTCGTCATACCGGCCTGGATGCCGGTATCCAGGCCATGGATGGTAACTTGGCAGGCTTCATTTTAGCCGAGCAGCCTTCACTTCGGCAGCTACCCATGCTTGTCGTTCAACAAAGCCTCACATTCATTCGGCAATGCATCAGCAACTCGCTGAATCACCTCCGGCCAATCATTGTATGCGGTCTGTCGGAACAGTCTCATCGTGGGATACCACGGGCAATCCTCGCGATTCAATTGCCAGCGCCAGTCGGGTGCTATTGGCAGCAACCCCCAAACCGGCTTGCCTAAAGCACCCGCCAAGTGGATGACCGAAGTATCCACGCCAATAATCAAATCCAGTTGATTAATGATAGCAGCCGTGTCAGCATAGTCCTTGACATCTTTCATGGGATTCATCCAGCAGCTCTGGTCGACTAAACGATCAAAATCCTCCGAACACCTGCCAGCCTGTAAGTTGACCCAGGTAATGCCAGGAATTTCAAACAACGGGTTTAGCAAATTAAAGTCCAGTGATCTTGTATAGTCGTTAGAGTGGGTAGGGCTCCCGGCCCTCACTAAGCCAACCTTGACCGGTGCATTTTCCAACGCCGGCAATACTGCACAATTGGCAATCGCTTCCACAGGTGTTGTTAAATAAGGCACCTGATTAGGAATAGTTCGTGAACTAGTTTGGAAATACATCGGCAAAGACATCAACGGGCAGTATTTATCGAAATCCGGCAAAGCCTCGGTAAATTTGACAAGCTCCACGTCCACTGGCAAATTTTCCCGAAACAATCGGAATAAAGCCGGTGAGCATTCTACGACCAAGTGCTGACCCATGGTTGCCAATCTGGGCAAGTAACGAAAGAAATGGATGCAATCTCCCTCGCCTTGCTCGCGATGCACCAATAGCGTTTCCCCCCAAAATTCTTTGCCATCCCAACGTGGCTTGGAGAATCCCCTATCCTCATGTTTCTGAACAGTTTGAAACCGATATTCCATTGCTTCCCAAGCGTGTTCGAAATCTCCCTGCAACAAGCGCAACATGGCTAAGTCATATTTTACACCCGTCAGGCTTGGATCAAGTTTAAGCACTTGTTGATAGGCTTCTTCCGCTTCTTGATGTCGCCCCGTCAATATGAACAAACCACCCAAGTTATAAATTGTCTCAGCTTGTTGGACTGGAATATCGAGGGCTTTGCGATACATTATTTCAGCCTCGGAAACGCTGTGTGTTCGGCGGAGTAGGTTGGCTAGTTTGTTGAGCGCCAATATATCGTTTGGCTTTGTCTTAATTATTTGCTGATAGATGGCTTCAGCTTCCTCAAAATCCCTAGATTCCACTAACAAATCAGCCAAATTATACAGATTGTCGATATTGTCAGGTTGCAAGGCAATCGCCCGGCGAAAATACGTCTCGGCTTCTCCCAAACGTCCGTTTTTTTGCAAGGCAAGCCCTAAGTTGGAACAATTTTCGGGTGCTTCAGGGGAAATTCTCAACGCATTTTGAAAGTAAGTCACAGCCTCTTGCTGACGGCTGTTTTTGAACAGCAAGACACCTAAAGCAGTGGTCGCCGGATGAAAATCATGGTTGAGGCGCAACACTTGGCGGTAGGTTTCTTCTGCCTCTTCCTGCTGTCCAGTGTCGTCCAGCAGCGTGGCAAGGTTAAACAGCACGTCGAAACTGGCAGGGTTTGCTTTTAATGCCTCTCGGAATGCCGTTTCCGCCTCCTTGGCTCGACCTTCTTCAACCAACAAAATGCCCAAATTGTTCAGCGCTTCGGGGAAATCCGGCTTGCTGGCGACGGCGTTGCGAAACGCCGCCTCCGCCTCGCCCGTCCTGCCAGTAAAACGCAACAGATTTCCTAGATTGTTATACGCTTGGTGAAAGTCCGGCTGAATTTCCACCGCCCGCTTAAGCATGGATTCAGCTTCATCCAAGCGCCCTAATCCACTCATTACATTGCCTAGCTTAAAATATGCCTCGGCAAAATCCGGTTTGATGCGTATCGTCTCACGGAATGCGGGTTCAGCTTCCTCCATCCTGCCAGCCTTATAATGTTCAATGCCAACCGCATAAATATCAGGAACTTGTATTGTATCAGTCGCTGATTTTGGAGCCATTCTACGCCTACTTACCAGAATTATCAGCACGACCATCAACAGCGAAGCCGTCGCTAAGGCTATCAACATCATAAAATGTCCTCAAAGATTCTTCTTCATTGTACAATTAACTTTGGTTAAACCCCCGGAAAACGGACCCGTCCAATGAACGAAAACTCATGGGGGAAGGTCGTTCGCAAACCCTCTATTATTTAATTTATCTTTTGGAAAGTTATTTATGGGATCTTGGCTTACTAGATTATTCGATTTAGATAATATTAACACAGCGTCCGACACGCTTGCCAATACCATGGAACGCCATGCGCCGGGGGACAAATGGCGAAACCAAAAATTGGTGAATACAGCGTTAAAAGATATGGTCGCCTTCGCCAAAGGAGAGAAACGCAAGCATGGATGGGGACAAATAAAATTGGCTATATTGTCCAATAAATTACTTTGGAAACTGATTGACAAAGGCTATACACGAGAGCTCTCCAAGCAAGTATCCACTGATTTATCTATTCTATTAGCTCAGGATATCAATATTCAAAATACTGCCAAAGCATCACCCAAAAAGAATAAATCTTAATCTAAAGGGTGAGTATAAAGTTTCCTGCAAAGATAATATCTGGCATTACACATAGACTAAAACTTCGCTAGAAAATAAGCAACTGCTGCGTCCTTGCGTAACATCAGTTAATAAACTTAATAAGCACCCTCACAAACCCTCAGCAATCTCCTTTATCAAGCCCGGCCCACGATAAATAAACCCAGTATAAATCTGCACCAAACTTGCCCCGGCATCGCATTTAGCTTTAGCATCGGCAGCGCTGAAAATCCCGCCACAGGCGATGATAGGTATTTCGCCCTGTAATATGTTCGACAAACGGGCGACGGTTTCCGTGGAGCGATCA
>CAIWDB010000072.1 GCA_903911305.1 uncultured Methylococcaceae bacterium
ACCATCAACCCCGGCGCGACCTTGGCTTTGGCTGACTATGGGGACATCTATTATTCCAGTGGCGTAGTCAATAACGGGGTGTTTGATATATCGGCTATTTACTACTCACTCGGCATTATCAACACCTTATCGGGAAGCGGTGTGGTAAACCTAGGTGAAAAAGGTTTGGTGTTGAAGGATGCTTCAGGAACCTTCTCTGGAAACATCACTGGCGACTATAACTCGGGTCTTCTGATTGCGAGCGGAACTGAAACACTAACCGGTCAGAACATCAATTATTCGGGATTCACCGACATCTTCAGCGGCGCGACGCTTGCGCTGGGGGGTTCAGGCAGCATCGCCAATTCCACCCTATACAACAGTGGTTTGTTCGACATATCGGGAACTCAGACAGGGGCATCCCTGCAAGGACTTCATGGCGAAGGGATAGTGAACCTTGGGGCACAAACACTAACACTGAATAGATTTAGCAGTTTTTACGGGAACATTACCGGAACTGGCGGCCTGACGGTCAATTCCTATGGAAGTTTGAGCGAAACCAACACCTATACTGGTTTAACGACCATTAATAATGGCGGGTTATTGTCATTGTGGGGCGCTGGCACCATCGCCCAGTCCAGCGCGGTGCTCAACAATGGTGGGTTTGATATTTCTTCCACGAATGCTGGCGCTTCCATCCGCTCGTTGGCGGGGAATGGTTTTGTGTTTCTAGGCGATCAAACCTTGACTCTGACCCACGCAGCCGATAATTTTTCCGGAAACATGTTTGGTTACGGCACGGGCGGCTTGGTTCTTGCCGGCGGCAATGAGACTTTGAGCGGATATGGCTTCCTAGACAATACAACCGTCCAACAAGGCACCTTGGCGGTCAACGGTTACTTAGTCAGCCCGGTCACGGTTGAAGCTCCCGGCACGTTGCGCGGCACAGGCACGATCTACGGACCCATCACCGTCAACGGCACATTAGCCCCCGGCAACTCGCCCGGCACATTGACGTCCTTTGGCACGGTGACGATGAACAGCGGCAGCGTGTTCAAATCCGAGATTGACGGAACTGGCACGGGGAACGGCGCGGGCAATTATTCTCGCTTAGTGGTTACCGGCGAGGGGAATCAGTTCATCGTCAATGGCGCAAGCCTGAACACCGTGTTTCGCGGCATTGGCGGCAGTGCCAACAACAACTTCACCCCGCAATTGGGCCAAAAATTCAATATCGTGACCGCTGAAGGCGGCATCGTCGGGCGCTTTGCCAATAACAGCCTGACCGGGCTTAACGGCAACACCCGCTTGGATGCGTATTACAATGTTGGTGGCAACAATACCATCGAATTGATCGCAACCCCCAGTTCCTATGACGGGTTCATGGCACTCACGGGGTCCAATGGCAACGCCCGCTCGGTGGGCGGGGCACTGGATCGGATGCGCATGAAAAACGATGTGGGTTGGACTACTCCCCGTCAAGACCAGTTGCTTTACTCCGTGGCAAATCTTAACGCCGTGCAACTGCCACGGTTTGCGACCGCGCTGGCCGGCGAAGTGCATGGCGCGATGGCCGCCGCCGCCCCCGATGCCGGTCGCTGGCTGCAAACCGCACTGGCCCGTCAATTGAGTACCGCTGCCCGTGAAGGCGAAGAAGCGGGCATCAAACCGGGTGACAACCTCTGGTTCGACTTCAACGCCAGCCAAGGCCGCACCGACGGCGATGCTTATGCCTCCTCCTATGGCTATAGCCGTTACCAATTCGCCATCGGCGGCGATGTTCTGCACAGCCAAGCCAATCGCTTTGGCTTAGGTGTCACCTATGCCTCGACCAGCGTCGCACCGAATACCGGATCGGGTAAATTGTACGAGACTGCGCCTTTCATCTATGGGCAATATGCGTTGGGCAAGGAAAAAAAGGTCTATATCGACGGCTTGTTCGCCTACGGCTTCACCAATTGGGAAACCGAACGGGCCAACCCGCTTTACACGACAGGGCCGCTCAAAACCAATGCCAGCGGCAGCAATATTGCCTGGGCCGTCGGTGTGCGTTCGCCTTTTGAGTTTGAAAGCTTCACCGTCGAACCCTTCCTGCGCGTGTTATGGCAAAACTCCAACCGGGGCAGCGCAACCGAGGGCATCGCAAGCCCTTCGGCTTTAGGGCTTGGAAATTACTCACAAAACGGCACCCGCCTCCTCGTCGGCGCGGCGTTCGGTTCGGATAAGCATGACCCGTTGGCGGCAAGCTTGACCTACCGGGCCAGTGTGGCATTTGGCAACGACTTCGGCGAACTCATTCGCCCTTATGTGCAAGCTGGCTTGGCCGGAGAAGCATTTCAGATCGCCTCGCCCCATGTTGGACGCCAATTCGCCCAACTCAACCTGAGCGGGACTTACCGGGTCATTGACAACACCTACGCCTATGTCGGGCTGAATGGCGAGGCGAGGGAAAACCGTCTTGACGGCAGCGTCAACGCAGGGTTTAATCTGAAGTTCTAGCATCACCACGCACTCGTACCCGGTCAATCAATCGCATACCTGTGGGAGATTAAGGCTCAATGTGGACTTGGCACACACCAATTCCACGTTGCGCTTCAGCCCATAGCCTACTTTCTTAGTTGCACTTGCTAGCTGAAACCGCCATATTGTTTGCCACATTCAGATGACTTACACCGATCCAGACAGAAAAGCAGACGTAATTTGCGCTTGTAGCGGGACAACCACAGCGCAAATCAAGAAACAAATCGACAAAGGCATCAATGACTTGGAAGGCATATCAAGGGCAACGGGAGCTTGTTCAGGTTGCGGGGCTTGCGATACTGACGTTCTTGCATTGATCGCCGAATACAGGCCATCGGTTTCAGCCAATTCCGTTTAGCCCTTACCGCTTACACGTTCAAACCGTCTTTATTGTGAGTTCCTTCGCATATATTCGCCTTATTATCGCTAGATTCCGCGTATAATTTCCGATGAATGGAACAGTTGTGATAAGAGATTGAGGTATTTCAATGAACTGGCAAGAAATCTGTAACGATCCACTTTTGCGCGATTTGCCTTACAAAATCGAACTGAATGAATGGGATCAAATTATTATGAGTCCGACATCCAATTTTCACGGCATTCTTCAAGCAGCTTTGATTCGAGCCATGGCAGTGGCGCGAGAAGACGGTGTGATTATTGCCGAGTGTTCCGTGCAAACCGACAAAGGCGTTAAAGTGGCGGATGTGGCTTGGGCTTCTTCCGGTTTTATACGAGAACAAAAGAATGCGACCCCTTACAACAAAGCCCCGGAAATTTGCGTCGAAATAGCTTCGCCATCTAACTCGACTAGGGAAATGGAAGAAAAGCGCGGGCTGTATTTTGCCAACGGCACACAGGAATTCTGGCTTTGCGATGAACAAGGCACATTGAACTTTTATGATTGCAACGGCAAAATTCCGGCATCATTATTGTTTCCAAACTTAATCCGAATAGAAGCGCACTCTATCAATTGATAGTAAGCTGACGAGGTGGGGCTATGAACTGGCAACAAGTCTGCAATGATCCGAGTTTACGCGATTTGCCGTATAAAATAGAACTGAATGAATGGGGGCAGATCGTCATGAGTCCGGCAAGCAGTCGCCACGGTATTTTGCAAGGGTTGCTGATTTGATTGCACGGGACAGCTTATCCACTCGCGTTTGTTTCCTGATATAACGCGGATAGAATCAAAACATTTGCATTAATCACTCAAAATTACTTTGGAGAGCCGAATGATAATAAACGGCGTACAGATAGATCAAACCTTCGCCGAAGCCTTTCCGATGCGAGCCACGCGGGTCATCATCACCGCCCAAAACTTGAAATGGGCACATATCTCCGCTCAGGCGTTTACTGGCTTTGCGACTTCAGTGATTGCATGCGGTTGCGAAGCTGGCATTGAACGCGAACTCGATCCGTCGGAAACCCCGGACGGGCGTCCCGGCGTGTCGGCAATGATTTTTGCCATGGGCGGCAAAGGTTTGGCAAAGCAATTGGAAACCCGCGCAGGGCAATGTGTGTTGACCTCACCCACTTCGGCCTTATTTGCCGGACTGGATGAAGGCGACCCAATAGCCCTGGGAAAGAATTTGCGTTATTTTGGCGACGGCTTCCAAATTTCCAAGCGCATCGCGGGCAAACGCTATTGGCGTGTGCCGGTGATGGATGGTGAGTTTTTGACTGAAGAAACCACCGGCATGGTCAAAGCCATAGGCGGGGGGAATTTCTTGGTACTCGCAGAATCGCAGCCGCAAGCCTTGGCGGCTTGCGAGGCGGCAATCGAGGCGATGAGGAAAATTCCGAATGTCATCATGCCGTTCCCCGGCGGCGTGGTGCGATCAGGTTCAAAAGTGGGTTCCAAATACAAAACACTGAATGCCTCGACCAATGATGCCTTCTGCCCCACTTTAAAAGGGCAGACTAAGAGCGAACTCTCCCCGGAAATCGAATCGGTGATGGAGATCGTCATTGACGGGCTGACCGAGGATGATATAAAAAAATCCATGCGCGTAGGGATACAGGCTGTTTGCGACTTGGGTTCCGCCAATGGTATTCAACGGATCAGCGCTGGCAATTACGGT
>CAIWDB010000073.1 GCA_903911305.1 uncultured Methylococcaceae bacterium
ATCCATGCCGGGGCCGGCGGCGTGGGCCATGTCGCGATTCAATTGGCGAGGCTGCACGGGGCAAAAGTCATGACCACTGTCGGAACAGACAACCATATCGCATTAGCCAGAGCATGGGGTGCAGACGATGTTATCAACTATCGGACTGAAGACTTTGTAGACGTAGTCAACGACCTGACTGGCGGCAAAGGCGCAGAGGTTGTGCTGGATTCGGTTGGGCCAGAAGTTTTTGACCGCAGCATTAATTGCATCGCCCATTTCGGAACTATTGTCACCCTGCTTGAAATTGGCAATGGGAATTTGAAGGAAGCGCGGCTAAGAAACTTACGCATTGGGTTTGAACTGATGCTAACCCCTCAATTGCGCCATCTCGCCGGCGGGCTGGACCTGCAAGTGGATATGCTGAACCAATGCGGACGGTGGATAGACCAAGGCAAACTCAAAATCCATGTCGGTGAGGTTTTGCCGCTGGAACAGGCCGCCAAAGCCCATGAGATGATTGAAGGGGGTCATGTCACCGGCAAGATAGTCTTGAAAATCGACTGAGAGGGTTTTTACCATGGCTGATAATATAGAAAATCTTGTACTCGAAATTTTACGGCAATTAGGCGGTGACATAACCAGTCTCCGCAATGAAATACGTCACGGTTTTAATCGGGTGGAGATTCGGCTTGGCAATGTGGAGCAATCTTTGGCCAGTATTTTCGGCGTTGTTTTCCGCCTAAAGGCGGGACTACGAACCCCTAACTTAATGGCAGTGACACAGAGCATGGGAACGATAGGAAACCTGAAACGCGACAGGGTTTGTAACCCATGTGCACCAGCTAAAGCAAAAACCGGAAAATCTTAAACCACGAATGATACGAATCACTCGGAAAAAAGCCAGTTTTCCTTTCGTGTTTTTGGCGGTTGTTTCTTTTGCGGAACTCCCTAGGGCTTAAGGTCACGTTGTGCCGCATGGGCACCATCATGAATGCCTTGGCTGATCAAACCGCTACCGGGGATGAATGCGCCTAACATGATCGCGCTGAACGCTAGGCCGTAGGAAAAATAAAACGCTGGAGCGTAAACCGCCAGCCCAAAGGGTGTGTAAGCGAATGGGATGGGTGCCGTCTGAGCCTCTGGACTTTCTGGCAAAGCTTTGGATGGTAATTCCCAATCCAATGCTAAGGCTGATTGAGTGACAGATGGCTTACTATCCACCGGAGCGGCGATATCGGCGGTGGGCTTGCGGGATATGGTGACAGTCTTTTTTGCCATGAATTAAAACTCCAACAATTCTTGCATGAGGGATCGGATTTCTTTGGCAGCCGGTCCTTTGGGTTCGGCTTCCAACACGGACAGGCCGCTGGCTGCGCTCTCGGCAAACACCACTCGTTGGCTGATAAACGAAACCGCCAATGGGAACGGGTAGCTCTTCAAGGCTGCCCCCACATCGCGGCCTATGGCGGTATTGCCGATTTTCCGGTTGATGGCAAACACCGCTTTGAGGTGTTCTTTGAACAGGCTGGCTTCTTGATAAAGCTTGATGATTTCCTCGGCGGCCCATACATCGTAGGGCGAAGGTTGAACGGGTACGACAATCAGGTCGGCCGCCATGATCGCCGACTTCGCCAAATCGTTGGCCCTAGGTGGGCCATCAATGACGACATGTTCATAGCCACCCGCCAGACCAGGAATATCTTTGTGCAGGGTTGGCTTGGCGATACCCACTACAGGAAACAGGCTTTCGCCTTTCCTCGCCGCTTGCCAATCCAATGCGCTGGCTTGCGGGTCGGCATCAACTAATAAGGTACGCTTTCCCGACAAGGCCAGTGCTGCTGCCAAGTTTACGGATAGCGTGGTTTTACCGACCCCGCCTTTTTGATTGAGTATGGCAATAATCATGGGTAGTCCTTGGAATGCGAACCCTTCTTTCAACCGCCTGAACCGACTGCTACGCCCTGTGGAGAGTAGTTGGAACCCGGTTAGCCTTTCAGCAAATGATACCACTATTTGCAAGTGAAGAATGGCTCGCATAAGGGCACAAACCAGCAACATAAAGCCTGATCAGCAAGATTGGGTCAAGATAGATTCCAGTGTGAGTCCATGTAAGGGCCTGTTGGGTTGGGGGAAGCCCTTTAAAGGTAGTGTCAGAAGCTGTTGTAGGCGCTTTACAAAACCGAGGCATTGGGTTCACCGTTAACAACCCGTATAAAGTGCAGTGGAATATGAGAAAACCCAAGCCAATAACCCTAAAAAATATACAAAAATGACCAACCAACCCCTCGTCAACCGCGACCAAGCCGTCCTCTGGCATCCTTGCACCCAAATGAAGGACCATGAATTGCAACCGGTTATCCCCATCCGTAGAGGTCAAGGTGTATGGCTAGAAGATTTTGACGGTAAGCGTTATTTGGACGCAGTCAGTTCGTGGTGGGTCAATCTGTTCGGTCATGCAAACCCCTATATCAATGCCGCATTGCGCAATCAAATGGAAAGCTTGGAGCATGTCATCCTTGCCGGCTTCACCCATGAACCCGCCGTTTGTCTTGCAGAAAGGCTAATCGATATAGCGCCAAAAGGCTTAAGCCGTTGCTTTTACGCCGACAATGGCTCATCTGCGGTGGAAGTGGCTTTGAAAATGAGCTTTCATTATTGGCGCAATCGAGGGCAGACAGGCAAAACCCGATTCGTCACCTTGGGAAACAGCTACCACGGTGAAACCTTGGGGGCATTGGCCGTCGGCGATGTGGGATTATACAAAGACACCTACGCGCCACTGCTGATGCAAGTCATCACCGCTCCGTCACCCGATTGTTATCATCGCGAACCGGGCGAGTCTTGGAAAGAATATTCCATCCGTCGTTTTGTAGACATGGAAAACATCCTTGCGAACCATGCTGATGAAGTTTGTGCGGTCATCGTCGAACCTTTGGTGCAATGCGCGGGTTCCATGCGCATGTACGATCCGATCTATCTAACTCTGCTGCGCGATGCCTGTAACCGTCACGGTGTCCATCTGATTGCCGATGAAATAGCGGTAGGCTTTGGCAGAACAGGGACGATGTTCGCCTGTGAGCAAGGGGGAATTAGTCCCGATTTCCTCTGTTTGTCAAAAGGCATCACCGGAGGGTATCTCCCGCTTTCCGCAGTGTTGACAACAAATGATGTTTACCAAGCTTTTTATGGCGATTATGTCGCCCAAATAGCCTTTTTGCATTCCCATAGCTACACCGGCAATGCCCTAGCCTGCACAGCCGCGCTTGCCAGCCTTGATCTGTTTGCACAAGAAGATGTGTTAAACCGCAACCAAATACTTGCCCAATCTATGGCTGAAGCCGTTGCGCCTTTGGTAGATCATCCACAGGTTGCCGAAGTGCGCCAAACTGGCATGATCCTAGCCATTGAAATGGTCAAGAATAAATCGTCCCGTGAGGCTTACGATTGGCGGGAACGCCGGGGCTTGATGGTTTACCGCCATGGCTTGGAGCGTGGCGTGTTATTGCGGCCCTTGGGCAATGTCGTCTACTTCATGCCGCCTTATGTCATTACCCTTGACGAGATTGAACTCATGACCACGGTGGCTCGGGAAGGTATTGAGTTGGCAACAGGCTTCTCTCAAGCTTAACTGTCACGCTTGGCCCGACTCACCTATAGCTAACGTGCTATAAATTGATTATAGAACCGTTCGCCCTGAGCCTGTCGAAGGGCGCTTATGGTTCGACAAGCTCACCATGAACGGCGATCATTTTAATAGACGTTAGCTATAACAATCTTTGCCAAAGGGCTAGGACACAATATGGTTTCAAAAATATTGTTTTCATGCAATATAGATAACAATCATTGAACAATTCTTTGTAAAATGCACAATGTTTTTTACCAACGAATCAGTCATCCATGCGCATTTCCCGTTTTTATTTGCCCCAAACCCTAAGTTCTGGTTCGACCATTCAACTTAAAGAGGAAAACGCCCATTATTTGCGCACGGTGTTGCGTCTGAGAAAGGGGGCGGAGTTGGTAGTATTTAACGGAAAGGGTGGGGAATATCCTGCCACATTGATCGAGGCGCACAAGGATGCGGTTAGTATCGTGTTGGGGGAATTCAATTCGCGCGAGTCCGAATCTTTGTTATGCACCTCGTTGGGATTGGGTATATCACGTAGTGAACGCATGGATATGGCGATCCAAAAGGCGGTTGAACTTGGGGTCGCAAACATCACACCCCTATTGGTCGAGCGCTGTGTAGTTCAACTGGACGATGATATGCGCAAAGAGCAGCGAGTTCGCCACTGGCGCAAAGTTGTCCATGGCGCCTGCGAACAATGCGGACGTAACCGCGTCCCTGAAATATTCGAACCTATGGGTCTGGAGGACTGGGTTTCAGGTCAGACTGGGCTGCGACTGTTTTTAGACCCGGGCGGTAACAAGTCCTTGCATGAACTATCCGAACCGCAAGGGCCGATTAGCTTGTTGACGGGACCGGAGGGGGGCTTCACCAAGCATGAGCGGGATACAGCGGTTAAAGCAGGTTTTATCGATTTAAAACTTGGTCCAAGGGTGTTGCGAACGGAAACGGCGGCGCTGGCAGCATTGGCGGCTATTCAAACCTTGTGGGGGGATTTAGGGTGAAAGTCCTAACTTTTCAGCATCCTTTAAAAAGCCACAATGGAGTGAATGAGTTGCCTTGTGTGCGTGGGTAATTTTTACAAGATCAAGTTTGTCTGAGTATACGGACAAAGCGTTAAGATAATCGGCATTGGTGAGATCAGATTGCAAAGCGCATCAATCGACACAAGGGTTATAATAGGCCAAATCCGCCGGAATCTGACCCATGCCCCCCGACTTCAAACCACTAGAAAAACTCATATCATTATCTTTGCGCAAAGACCAGCATCGGTTCAGGCGCACCTTAGACAGACTAAACGCTGACCAAAGAGTTGGCAAGGACATTGACAAGCCGTTCGAGGATTTGAACACTCGCTTGATCGAATCTGTCGCAGCCAGAAAAGCAAGGGCGGATAGCATCCCGGATTTGGAATACCCCGGCGACCTTCCCGTTTCGGAGCGCAAGGATGATATATTGAAGGCGATTCAGGAAAATCAAGTGGTGATTATTTGTGGTGAGACGGGTTCCGGTAAAACGACTCAGTTGCCGAAGATTTGCCTAGAGGCTGGGCGTGGCGTGGCGGGTTACATCGGTCATACTCAGCCGCGACGCATTGCCGCCCGTAGTGTGGCGAACCGCATTGCGGAGGAATTGAAACAAACAATCGGCAAAGCAGTCGGTTTCAAGATTCGATTTAGCGACCACACCAGCCCAGAAAGCCTGATCAAATTAATGACCGACGGTATCTTGTTGGCCGAAACTCAAAACGACCGTTTTTTAGATCAATACGACACGCTGATTATCGACGAGGCGCATGAACGTAGCCTGAATATTGATTTTCTGCTTGGCTATATGAAATGGCTGCTGCCTCGCCGCCCCGATTTTAAATTGATTGTCACCTCTGCCACCATCGACCCCGAGCGATTTTCTAGGCATTTTAACAATGCGCCGATTATCAATGTGTCAGGACGCACCTACCCGGTTGAAATCCGCTACCGCCCGGTGTTGATTGAAGAGGACGATGTTGAAGACGAAACCTCGAATGAATTGCAACGTGGTATTTTGGCTGCCGTGGATGAATTGCATAGGGAATCCACCGGGGATATTTTGGTATTCCTTATCGGCGAGCGCGACATCCGCGAAACCGCCGAATCTTTGCGCAAGCATCATCCGGTGGACTGTGAAATCCTGCCTTTGTATTCGCGCCTGTCTAACGCCGAGCAAGAGCAAATTTTCAAGCCTCATAAAAAGCGCAGAATTGTGTTATCGACCAACGTGGCGGAAACTTCGCTGACTGTGCCTGGCATCCGTTCGGTGATTGATGCCGGCCATGCCCGTATCAGTCGTTATAGCCATCGCAGCAAACTGCAACGCTTGCCAATTGAAAACATTTCCCAAGCATCTGCCAACCAACGCGCTGGCCGTTGCGGTCGCGTCGGGCCAGGCGTGTGCATCCGGCTATATTCGGAAGCGGATTATTTGCGTCGTCCCGAGTTCACCGAACCGGAAATTCTTCGCACCAACCTTGCTGCTGTCATTTTGCAAATGAAAGCTTTGGGTTTGGGCGATTTGGCAGATTTTCCTTTTTTGGAGCCACCGGATGAGCGAATGATCCGGGATGGCTTGCGCACCTTGCAGGAAATCAATGCCATTGACGACAAGCGCAAGCTGACCGAGATTGGCAAGAAACTATATAAACTGCCAGTCGATCCACGTTTGGCCCGAATCCTACTGGCGGCATCTGATGAAAATAGCCTAACAGAAGTGGCGATTATCGTATCGGCCTTAAGTCTGCAAGACCCGCGAGACCGACCCTCGGACAAGGCGCAAGCGGCGGATCAGAAACATGCCCGTTTCAAAGATGAAAACTCGGATTTCATGAGTTATTTGAAAATATGGGCGGATTTTCAAGACCAGAAAAAGCATCTGTCCAACAGCAAATTGCGCCAGTATTGCCACACTAATTTCTTATCTTACTTGCGAATGCGCGAATGGGAGGATATCCACCAGCAAATCATGCAAGTTGCCAAGGGTGAGTTAGCTTTGCGCTTTAATATGGCTCCGTCGGAATATGGTGAAATCCATAAGCCGTTGCTGACTGGTTTATTGTCCAATGTCAGTTTCAAGCAAGAAGGCTCAGAATATCTTGGGGCTCGTGGCTTGAAATGCCAAATTTGGCCGGGCTCTTCATTGTTTAAAATCCGGCCTAAATGGATCATGTCCGCCGAGCAAGTGGAAACCACCAAAGTCTTCGCCCGCACGGTGGCTAAAATTGAACCGGAATGGGTTGAAAAATGCGGCGCGCATTTGGTGAAGAAAACGTATCACGAACCTCATTGGGAAAAGAAAGCCGCCCGTGCCGGTATATTGGAAAAGGTTACGTTATTTAGTTTGACCATCACCAACGGCCGCCGTGTCCCGCTTGAAAATGTCGATCCCAAGCAGGCACGGGAAATATTTATTCGCTCTGCGCTAGTCGAAATGGAATACGACAGTAAAGCTCCCTTCTTTCTGCATAATCGCGAGTTACTGGCAGCGGCGGATTATTTGCAGCAAAAAGGCCGGCGCGTGGACTTGGTGGCGGATGAAGAATGGATTTATCAGTTTTATGACCAACGCATACCCGAAGAAGCCGTTAGTGGGGTGAGTTTTGAGGTTTGGCGAAAAAAAGCGGAAAAGGTCAATCCTAGCCTGTTAAAGATGACCCGTGAGGACATTACCCGTAAGGAAGAGGAAGGCTTGGACAATCGGAACTTTCCCGATGAAATTAAAATTGGCGGGATTCGAATACGATTGGAGTACCGATTTGAACCGGGTCACGAAGATGATGGGGTCACGGCGATTATTCCTTTGCATCTTTTAAATCAACTGCCCGCAGAGCCATTCGCTTGGCTAGTTCCGGGTTTGTTGCGGGAAAAAGTGGTGGCAATGATTAAAAATCTACCCAAGCAAACCCGCAAGCATTTTGTTCCTGTACCCGATTATGCCGATAAAGTCCTACCCCAGCTAGATTTTGGTCATGGCAAATTTACTCAACAAATCAGTGCGTCACTAAAGCGCATCGTAGGTTTCTCCGTTTCTGAAAATGAATGGAGCGAAGACGGAATACCTCTGCATTTGCGAATGAACTTCGCTCTAGTTGATGAATCGAATGTGGTCATTGCCCGTGCACGCAATCTCAATCAATTAAAGCAAATGCATGAAGCAGCGGCGATTGAAAATTTCACTGAATTGGCCCATGATGAACTTTCCATAACGGGCAAAAAGGCATGGGAGTTTGGCGATTTATCCGATCGCTATCAGTCGGGTCAGATTCACGGATTCCCGGCGTTGGTGGACGAAGGAGAAACGGTGGGTTTGCGGGTTTTCGATACAATCGAGAAAGCAACTTCCGCCCAGGAGCGTGGCTTGGTTCGTTTGTTTCGGTTGTCGATGACTCAACCATTAAAATATCTTCGCAAAAATTTGATAATCTCCCCTGCTGCCGAACTTTCTTACCGACAAATACCTAAGCATCCCTTTTTATATACTGGGCTTGAAACCAGCCGTGATCTTCGCGAAGATGTGCTGGATCGAATCATGTCGGCCTTGTTTTTAGACGGTCATCCAGATATACGCTCTCAAACATCCTTCGAGAAAAGACTGGCAGACGGCAAAAGCGAACTTGTACCCGTCGGTAATGCCAATGCCAAACTGGCAGATGAAATCCTTAATCTCTACGCCGAAGTCACACGCAAGCTCAAAGCCCGTAATGATCCCGCATCCTCGGACATCAAGTGTCAATTGGAGTTATTGGTGTTTTCTGGGTTTATTGCAGTCACCCCTTACCCATCATTGAAGCAAATACCCCGTTATATTAATGCCATGCTATATCGGCTGGAGAAATCTGCTCAAGACTTGAATCGCGATGCCAGATTAGTTGCAGAACTTAGTCCATTTTGGATGAAATATTGGGATCGAGTAAAGTCAGCCAAAGATAAAACTCTGCCGGAACGTAATGACTTCCGCTGGATGCTGGAAGAGTTTCGAGTTTCCCTGTTTGCGCAACCCCTTAAAACCCTTTATCCGGTTTCTGCAAAACGGATAGAAGATGCTTGGAGGAAAAAACTGGAGGGTTAGGGGATATCTTAGCGCGTCTTCTTTCGGCAGGGAACTCTTACCGTACCGTTGTGACCATGGGTTTAGTGGCCAAAGTTGACGCTAAGGACGCAAGCAAAATAGCTTGAACAAATAGCCCCGTTCATCCATCTGTGAATGATAGATGGCATGGCAACTATACAAGCAAACTATCAAAAGCTATCTGATTTTCGTCTGCACCAACGCTCGTAAGTAACTTCAGCTTATAGCAGAACTTTTTTGAAGAAGGATATTGCTTGTATAATTTAGGTTTCTGCTGTGTTTGGTATGTTCCACGTGGAACATTTTTCACTGATACTGAAATATAAAAACCAAGGCGGATTCAAAAGTGACGCAATCCGTATTGACAATTCAAGGCTTTTCGCAAAATAAGGATTTTAAACATGCAAAAACCGTTTGTAGTCCCGACTTCATCCAGTTCTTTTCGGTCTTTAGCCGCCTAAAGACGGGACTACGAACGCTAACTTAATGGCAGTGGCACGGAGCGTGGGAACGATCAAGAAAGTAGGCCGGAATAAGGTCGCGAAGCGACCGTTTCCGGCAATTGGCCGGCCAGTTCGCCGGAAACACCCGCTTGCGCGGGTTTATTCCGGCCTACTTCAGGTTTTCGAGCAGCAGGAGGATTTCGGCGGCCATGGAGTAGTCCAAACCCGGCGCTTGGGCGAGTTTTGGATCGCGGCTGCCGGCGACGATGGCTTGCAGGGCTTGGATGAAGGTGCGTGCGTTGCTCGGCAATTCGGGATTGGCGGCAAGTGGTTGCAGCAGCCCGGCGGCGGTGGTATTGTCCCCGGCTTGCAAAGCTTGCATCACGGCTAGGGCAATGCGGGCATCCGGGTCGTGGTTCTCGCCCCCGTCACGGCGGTAGGCCAGATAACAGCTTAACGCCTTGGCTCTGGCCTCGGCGGCGGCGGCGGGCTTGCCGTCGTCGGATTCGATATTGGCGAGGTTGGCCCAAGTCTTCCATGGCTCAGACGCATGGCCGAATTGTGCGTCGCATTCAATCGCCCGAAGGCTTTCCTGCCGGGCTTCGGTGAGCCGATGGAGTTTTCTCAAGCTA
>CAIWDB010000074.1 GCA_903911305.1 uncultured Methylococcaceae bacterium
ATGGTTTGCCGGTCGAGGAAATTGCCCAACATGCCGATACCATTCCTTATGTGTTGCTCTGTAATGTCACGCCTAGGGTGAAGCGAATACCTAAACTTTAAGCCTTCAAAACTGATAGTTTATCGCTGCCCATGGCAGAAAACCGCTGCCAAAGTTCCTCACAGGGTGATGGATGATCCCGGAAAAAGGGAACCTTTTCTTCGCCCAATCCGAAAAACCCGGTTTTGGCATAGTCCATCAGCTTTAACCGGGTTTGCCTTTGCGCATTAGCACCAAATTTGCCCTTGGCATTGGGTTTCAAATAATCTTTGACGATTTCAGCAATGAAATTCGCTTCTCCTTCTTTGGCTTCGACATGTCTTAATGCCAGATCATAGTCAGCTTCACAGTTTGGTGTAAAAGTCTTGGGGGTATGGTAAATACGGGCCACATGGTTGAGCAAGCCATCCAATTCGTTATCCTCCGTGAGAAGTTTCAATACGGTTTCAATATAGCTTGTATTCATAGTGGGAAAGACAATCCTAGCCCGATTGAAATCGGCTTCGTCTGGTGGAATATCTTTACCCGATTCATCAAAAATAGAGAATTTAGCTTGTTGGGTTAATCCAAGCAAAGAGGTCGTTGAAATCAAAACGCCTCGCACTCGAAAAGTCCATTGCTCGCCTTCCCAAACCAGCGGTAGCCCCTCCATTTTCTGCTCGATCACATGCGGCATATAGAGTGTCGAGACAATCTTGTAATTACCCCAACCTTCACTCGTCCCCAACGCCAGCCCTTTCGGGTCTACAAAACCAAAGGTTTGGGTGCGGGTTTTATAATCCATTATCCAAACGATGAAATCCGGGTAAAACCAATCCGAATCATCCACGCGCAAACGAAATGAACCGGGTTCTTTGTCGATGTTGCGCTTGAGCCAAACGTGCTTGCCTTGCCAAAGCAAAGGCGTTTTTTCGCTTTTGGGGTAATCGCCAGTGGGATATAAATACCGTATCAAGTCGCGGACAAACTTTTCCTCATTCCTATCCAAAGCGCCGGGTCCTACGCCTTGGATGTTCAACTGCCTTTCATCCGGTGATAGCAATAAAGGCTTGTAAACAGTGCCGGGGGCTAGGACTTCAATTTCTTCTGGTTTGGCATTAAAAATCAGCGGGAGATTCTCCACATCAGCACAATTCAGTTCCGTGCCAAACAAGCCTTGTTGTTGGAATTTAAGATGCTTGTTTTTCTTCATTCACATATTCCTTGCGATAACTTTGCGGAATGCCGCTTTGTTCGGCGTTGATCAACTGATAACTACTGCCTTGGGCTTCGCGTTTGCGGTAGGCATTCTCAAACAAGCGACGCACTATGGTTGTCGCAATGCGGTTGAATCGGGTCAAGTCGGAATGAGATTGCAATTCCAACACCGTCGGCAAGCCAAAGATTTGATACCGGTCACTGGTAAGCACCGCTTCGATGGCTTCCATGTCAAAACGCATGTTCCACCAGCGCTGCTGCCGTTTGAAGCCTAGCATTTCCCGGTATACCGCATCCTTATCGACAACGCCCATACGGGTTTTGAATAATCGGGTGATGTCTTCTCCGGCCTTGCCTTGGGTGGTGGCTATTCCGTTTTTGTCGATGCTGGAGACATCCACCGTCGCACCATAAGACAAGCTGGCTTTCTTGATTGCATTGAGCCAAGTATTGCCGGTCAAATCGACAGTGAATTCTGATGGTTTTGGCAAGATGGTTTCAACGGAGCGCAACGGATTAGGTTCGGGCAAAGTCGGCACAAAGGGGCAGATTTGTTCCCGAATATTCGGGACACCGTTTTCATAAAGCCCAGTTAAAAAAGCGGCTAGGTATTTTGAACGCAAACCGTAAACATAAGCCGTCTGCAAGGGTTTTAGCTCATTGGACGGGTTGCGCAATCGCCTCCCATCCCCGCCGCAACCGGCAAAACGCACGACACGCCCAAACATCTGAATAATCAACGAACCCTCGCCTTGGCCTAGCCGTAACAAGGTCAAGGAACTGGCCCGGTAATTGTCCCAACCTTCGGCGAAACGCCTCGAACCGATCAGCACGTTGAGCCGGGAATGGGGAAGCGATAAAGTATCAAATAAAGACCCGCTTAACGCATCTTCTTCCACACTCAATATTCCCTTGGAGACCGACGCTGTTATTAAAACCGAGTCGGCCTTAAGTTCCAATGCCTTCTTCAAACCCGCCACATCGCCGACATTGACCACGCCAAAATAAAAGGTTTCATCGGCGCGCAGCAAACCCAAGCCCAATTCGCCGGAAGCCCCTTTGAGCAAGCGGAAAACGGGCTGGTCGCCGTGCTGCCAACCGAACACGTCGGACAGGATGCGCTCGGCCAATGCCTTTGTGTCATATCCTGAAACCGCTAACCGTGCTTGCGGGGGTAACAGATCGGACCCGTCAATGTGAAGGTTGATGACATTCTGCAAATCACCCGCTAAATACTCAGGCCCATGCAAAATCCCAAACAGATAACGCAGCACGTCCACGACATCGGAGGTTTGTTCCTGGTCGCTCTTATTCTTTCCGCCGATCACCGATAAACCCAACAGCACCCACAGCGGCTTGGCGATTTGCACGTTTTCCTTGGTTGCCGCCGACTGTCCGGCACTGCTTTGGAGGTGGCAAGTTGATGCCAATAGGCCAGCAGCGCGGCGGTCAGGGTTTGGCGATAAGCGGCGTGACTGGCCTCGCCCACCCCATCCAGTTTGACATGCCAGAAATCCTTGCCGTAGTGGTCGGCGTGGAAACGGTCATAGGCATAATCGAACACGATGGATTTGGCATACCGGCTGAAGGCATGTTCGGCTTCCGCCACTTGACCAAATGTCGCCGAAAACTCGACCAACAACCCGCGACGGCGCGACTCGGGGGCGGCAATGCCAGCCAAATCCTGTTGCAATCGCTTCCAAACGCTGGCTTCGGACTTCTGGCCTTTATGTCCTTCATCGACAAACACCAGATTGCGCCCCTCTTGGAAAGCCGAAGTGGCCACCGTCAAGCCATCGCCTTTTTTGGTGTCGCCTAGTTTGTTGATGTCGATGATGATGACCGCATCGGGTTCCAAGTGTTTCAATGCCGTCATCTCGCCATCG
>CAIWDB010000075.1 GCA_903911305.1 uncultured Methylococcaceae bacterium
CATCGGGTAAAAATGGGTGGGCATCCTGTGCCGGAAGATAAGATAATAAGCCGCTATCGACGTTCACTGGATTTGTTGCGTGAAGCAGTGCGCTATTCCCATCGGGCTTACATTTTCGATAATTCGGGAAGTGAGCGTGTCTGGCTGGCGGAAGTCACTGAAGGCAAGGTTATTGAACTCAAAACCAATGCCATGCCTCACTGGTTCAAATCCGCCTTATGGGACTGCTTCGAAGACCCCGCAATTAGGGATGCAACATGAGTACAGTCGGTGAAATCGAGAAAAAAACCCAAGCCCGTATCGTTGCACTGTTCCGTGACCGACTGAAGTACGATTATCTGGGCAACTGGATAGACCGCCCCAACAACCGCAACATTGAACCAGCACTGCTGCGTGATTGGCTAGTGAAACAGGGCGTGACCGATTTGCTCATCAACCGGGCGCTGTATGAGTTGGACAAAGTGGCGGGTGATACCAGCAAGCACCTCTATGATCGCAACAAAGCCGTTTACGAGATGTTGCGCTACGGGGTGAAAGTCAGGCCCGAACTGGGCGAGAATACCGTCACTATCTGGCTTGTGGATTGGAAGAACCCAGAAAACAACCATTTCGCCATTGCCGAGGAAGTCACCGTCAAGGGTGCTGGTGCCAAGGCCAATACCAAGCGCCCGGATGTGGTGCTATACGTCAATGGAATCGCCTTGGGTGAACTTGAACTGAAACGCTCAACCGTGTCTGTGGCAGAAGGCATCCGCCAAAACCTAGACAACCAGAAGAAGGAATTCATCCAGCCGTTTTTCTCAACCATGCAATGGATGATGGCGGGCAATGATAGCGAGGGTTTGCGCTATGGCACTATCGAAACACCAGAGAAGTATTACCTGAAGTGGGTGGAGGAAGGCGGTGAGTTCGTTGATATGGACAATCTGTTGGATCGGCAACTGTTGCAGATATGCGTCAAGGCCCGCTTCTTGGAATTGATTCACGACTTCGTGGTGTTCGATGCGGGCATTAAGAAAATCTGCCGCCAGAACCAGTATTTCGGTGTCAAATCAGCACAGGATTTCATCCGTCGGCGCGAGGGAGGCATCATCTGGCACACGCAAGGCAGCGGCAAATCGCTGACGATGGTCTGGCTTGCCAAGTGGATACGCGAGAATCGTCCAGAGGCGCGGGTGCTCATAATCACCGACCGGACGGAACTGGACGAGCAGATTGAAAAGGTGTTTCTCGGTGTCAACGAGAAGATTTACCGAACCAAGAGCGGGGCGGATTTGCTCGACAAGCTTAATCGTACCGAAGAGTCGCTGCTGTGTTCGCTAGTCCACAAGTTCGGTGGCAAGGGTGACGAAGAGCAGAAAGCCGACGAAGGCACCAAAGCCTTCATCGAAGCGCTACGAAAACTTCCACCGGATTTCAAGGCCAAGGGTGACTTGCATGTGTTTGTGGACGAGTGCCACCGCACCCATTCGGGCGATCTCCACAAAGCGATGAAAGAGATTCTGCCGAATGCGCTATTCATTGGCTTCACCGGCACACCGCTACTAAAAACTGACAAGCAAAAAAGCATTGAGGTCTTTGGTCGATATATCCACAGCTATAAATTCGACCAAGCCGTGCGCGAAGGTGTCGTGCTGGACTTGCGTTACGAAGCACGGGACATTGACCAGCAACTGACTTCCAAGGACAAGATCGACCAATGGTTTGAAGCCAAGACCAAGGGCTTGAACGATCTTGCCAAGGCGCAACTGAAACAGAAATGGGGAACGATGCAGCGGGTGCTATCCAGCCAGTCGCGGCTGGCATGGATCGTCGATGACATCCTGATTGACATGGCGACCCGCCCGCGCCTGATGGACGGCCACGGCAACGCCATGCTGGTGGCGGGAAGCATTTACGAAGCTTGCAAGTTCTACGAATTGTTAGCCAAGACAGAACTAAAGGGCAAGTGTGCCATCGTAACCAGTTACGCCCCGACAGTCGCTGATGCCAAGGGCGAAACCACTGGAGATGGCGATACGGACAACCTTTTGAAGTACGGTGTCTATTGCCAAATGTTGGCGGACTGGTTCAATGAACCGCAGGAGACTGCCATCAAGAAAGTGGAAAAGTTCGAGCAAGAGGTCAAGAAAAAGTTTATCAGTGAACCGGGGCAGATGAAGCTGATGATCGTGGTGGACAAGTTACTGACCGGCTTCGATGCACCTTCCGCCACCTACCTCTACATCGATAAGGAGATGCGAGACCACGGTCTGTTTCAGGCCATCTGCCGTGTCAACCGGCTGGACGGCGACAGCAAGGATTATGGTTACATCATCGACTACAAGGACTTGTTCAAGAGTTTGGAGGGTGCTGTGAAGGATTACACCAGCGGTGCATTGGATGGTTATGACAAAACGGACGTGGCCGGTCTACTGGAAAACCGGCTGGAAAAAGCACGGGTGGATTTGGAGGATGCTCGTGAGGCCGTCAAAGCATTGTGCGAGCCAGTGGCAGCGCCCAAGGATCAAGCCGCGTATTTTCGATATTTTGTGGCAGTGGACAACGATAATGCCGAACAAAGGAAAACCAACGAACCCAGGCGTTTGACGCTCTACAAACTGGTTGCATCGCTGATCCGCAAATATGCAAATCTTGCGAATGAAATGCGGGAGGCCGGTTACAGCCATGCAGAAGCGGAGGTCATCAAGGCGGAAGTCACTTTTTACGAGAATTTGCGCAATGAGATCAAGCTGAAGAGTGCTGACTATATAGACCTTAAGATGTACGAACCCGCCATGCGCCACCTCATCGACACCTACATCCGCGCAGAGGAGAGCGAGAAGATTTCTGCATTTGACGACATGAGTTTGATCCAACTCATTGTTGAACGTGGCCCGGATGCGGTCAATTCGCTGCCTATAGGTATCAAGAACAATGAGGAAGCCGTTGCCGAAACCATCGAGAACAATGTCCGCAAGCTTATCATCAATGAATCGCCTGTGGACCCGGCCTATTACGAGAAGATGTCCAAATTGCTGGATGCCTTGATCGAGCAGCGCCGCAAGGGTGCAATAAGTTACAAGGCGTATCTTGCAAAGATCGCCGCTCTGACCAAAGAGGCAAGCACACCGGGTGGTGGGCCAGGTGGTTACCCGGCAGGTTTGGATACCTCGGCAAAGCGGACTCTTTACAACAACCTGAATAAAGACGAAACATTGGCGTTGGCTATCGATGCGGCTGTCCAAGTAAGCCGCATGGATGGTTGGCGCGGCAACACGATGAAAACCAAGCGAGTGCGGCTGGCTATAAAGGCTGTTCTTGAACAAGCGTACAACGATGAATCGGTGACTGACTGCGCGAGTATTAAAAATGTCAAAGGCGATTACAATGTCGAGGCCGAAACCACAAGGATTCTCGAACTAGTCAAAAACCAAAATGACTATTGAAAGCCACCATATTACTGTCTCCGACGTTGACGTGGAGGTCGTGCGCAAGGATATCAAGAATTTACACCTCGGTGTATATCCGCCCAATGGACGGGTTCGCGTGGCTGCACCCCTGATACTGAGTGATGAGGCTGTACGGCTGGCAGTGATTGAGAAGCTGGCATGGATAAAACGACAGCAAACTAAATTCGCCGTACAGCCGCGCCAGTCACAGCGTGAAATGGTCAACGGTGAGAGTCATTATTTCCAAGGGCAGCGTTACCGTTTGCGGGTGTATGAAGAAGACTGCCCGCCTAGGGTCGCTCTGCACAGCATCGCATATCTTGATCTCGTCATTCGACCAGGCTCATCTGCCGAACAAAGGGAGGCCGTCCTGCTACGCTGGTATCGAGAGCAATTGAAGTTGCTTGTTCCGCCATTGATGGGAAAGTGGCAACCACTATTGGGCGTTGAAGTGGCTGCTTGGGGCATTAAAAAGATGAAAACCAAATGGGGAACTTGCAACAGGGAAGCCCGACGAATCTGGCTGAACTTGGAACTTGCCAAGAAACCTGTCCATTGCTTGGAATTCATCCTTGTCCATGAGTTGGTTCATTTGCTGGAACGGCATCACAATGAGCGTTTCACAGCCTTGATGGACAAGTTCATTCCACAATGGCGGTTGTGCCGGGATGAATTGAACCAGTCAGTTTTGGGTCATGACGAATGGACTTACTGACTGCCGATTAAGTATTAATCTCATTTCTGACCAAATGTAATCATTCACTCAGATGGTGTGCGTTTACAGCTTGGTCTCGTCGCCCTCTCGCAAATAATCACGCCTCAACTAATCTTTCCCGACACCACAACTAGGTAAAAGCCAAGATAATTGCCGAATGAATCGGCACATCTGGCTTCTTACCTCATACCTCCTCTTGGCGTCCCGTTTGGCTTGGGGGGCGGACTTTGTTTCGCCCTCCGAGCCTCCTTTTTTCATTGACAAGGAGCGTGGATGGTTTTGGCGTGAGGTTGGACCAGAATCTACACTAGAACCGAAGAAAAAACTGGAAAAAGCCAAGCCAGACACCGAAACCAAACATCTGCCGCCACCTATTCCTCCACAAAACCAACCAACAAAGTCGGAAATACCTGAGCCTTCCCCGCTATCTACCGAATGGTTCAGGAAAAACCTTGAACACTACCGGGACAAGGCCATCGACAACCCATCCCCGGAAAATGTCGCGGCTTATTATTACCTCCAGCGCGTCATGATGGACAAGGCCCAACGGTTCACCGACGTGGCCCGTCGCGTCGTCATGTCCGACCCGCTATTGGACGAAAACCAACGCCGACCCATCGCAACATTTGCCGCTAACGAGGCCAACTATCAGGCAGGTATCGCCAGCGAACAGGCACTTGCTGCTGTAGCAAAACAAGCCGGTCTGTTGTTCTTTTTCCGTTCCGACTGCCGCTACTGCCATATCCAAGCCCCGCTACTAGCATTGTTGGAAAAGCGTTTCGGTTTCAAAGTGTATGCCGTCTCGCTTGACGGACAAGCGATGCCGAATGGCCTTTATCCCGATTTCCGTGTCGATCAAGGACAGGCGCATTTGTTGGGTGTGGTTTCTACGCCAGCATTGTTCCTGATGAAGCCGCCAGATGGCATCGTCCAACTCGCCCAAGGTGCGGTTTCGCTGGACGACCTGTCAGGTCGAATCCTGCTGGCTGCCAAGGACAACGGCTGGATCGACCAAGGCGTTTACGAGGCCACACGAGGTGAGAGGCATACCCCAAATCTTGTTCCCACGCCGTCTGTAATGGACAACGAAATCTTGGTCAATCCTGCCAACTTGATCGGCACATTGCAGCGGCAATCGGGATTGCAGCCTGTCAGTCCGTCGCCGACAGCGAACCCTTGGAGTCCGTAATGCCCTCTTATTTATTGTACCCCCTTGCCATGGTTTTTATGCGGCTCCGTGCCTTGGTATTCCTTGGTTTGTTGTCATTCTTGCCCATGACAGCCCATGCCGACCTCCAACAGGAAATGGACGCGATGTTCGGTACGATGACCAACGCCACTTCACCGACTGCCCATCTTGGGCAACGTCGGGGTGTTATCTCTGCTGGTTCCGTGGTCTCGCGCAACCGGGTAATGAACA
>CAIWDB010000076.1 GCA_903911305.1 uncultured Methylococcaceae bacterium
AATGCTGTAGATCATACCTGACACGGTTAAATTGTCATGAGCCCCCGTAGGGTTCGGGCCAGCCTGCCAAATCGCTGAACCCGTCGCGGCATCGGCCACCATGATTCCTCGACCCATAGTAGCTGTCGTCGGCGGGTTCGCATCATTGGCAGGTGCATCATAACCCAAACCAAAAATCAACACCGGGTTGGTTTGGTAACGAATCTTGGCTGACTTGGCTTCCGACCAAGTTTGCCCTAATTCAGTGTATCCAGAACTAGTATTGCTTTTTTTCCACAAGAACTTCGGCGCATCGGGGTCGGTTACATCCAAGGCATAATAGAATCGCCCTCCGCGACGCATGCTCAAAAACAAGTACACTTTGTCTGTTGAGCCGACATCGGCGGTCAAACGTCCATCATTGTTGCCGTCATAGGTGTAATTACCGACTGAACCGTCGACGAAATAGGGTTTAGGTACGGGGTTATTGGCAGCGTTGCTGATGAGCGGATCTAAAGTATACATACGCTTGAAATTGCCAAAATGCTCCACTGGGACAAACCCCCATTTTTCATTGCCGTCTGCATCGTTGTCACCTCCTTTAACGGCATGGAAAATGCCGTCGTTCGAACCATAATAGGCCACAATATCACGTCCATCGGGTTGCCCTGAACGGTTGTAATTAACCACTGATGGTCGGGAGTGCAACACATCGCCATGGATGTAGCCACGCACGGCAGTGGTGCTGCCCGTGGGGTTGTCGTTCTGCTGATTGTTTTGCCCACGCACCCAATTAATGAGGTCTGTTTTGGTGAGCGATGAAACCGATGGGTCAGTCGCCACGATTGACCCGGTGGCCGGCGTGATTGGCGAATAGGCGACTGAATACGTGAATTTTGTGCTTGACACCCAATGAATGTTGGAATCGCAGACGTTGTATTCGCTCTGTGCCGCATTGACGATGCAGACGGTGGACCGGTCGTTAAATCCGTGGTTGCTTGTCGTAGTGACAGTGGCCGTACCGTCGATGCGGGTCAAGCCCGTGCCTGGGCCTGTGTAGGCGCTCACATTCACATTGCTCACATAGTTAGTATTCGCTGCCTTGATGGGTACAGTGGACAAAGTCCGAGTAGCCGTTGCAACTGGGTCAGTCCCCGCAGGGGTGACAGTAATGTTGAAGGTGTAACTATTCGCATAATAGTTATTGTCATTTCCGTTGCCCTGCTCCCTGAGCATGCTAGTGATCGTCCAAGTGCCGTTGTAAGCCGTTGGCACCGCACCGGCAATGGTGGCAGTGTTTTGAGCTATGAAGCATTTTTCCGGTGTGGTTGGATTATTGCCATTGTGCGGCAGGGTGACGGTCACCGTGTTGCCGTTGCGCACCATGCTACGGTTGGTGTAACTCGTCGCACAGCCGGCAATAGGCGTACCCGGCGCAGACGTGCCGACACTGGTGGGTGCAGACGGGCTTTCCGCCACGCTTTGCGTGGTGATGGGGAAGGTGAATCGTGTGCTGCTTAGCCAAGTAGCGGTTTTGGTGCCGTTATACTGGCTAGGCGAAGCACCCGTAATTTCAACCGACGTGGGCGCACTCCCACCACAACTACTAAAAGTGCCAGAACAATAAGCCCTAAACCACGAATCATCCGGCATCGTCACCGTGGCGGTCGCGTTGGGGACTGAGCCATTATGTGTGATCGTAGCCACCTCATGCAGGTTGGAATCCGCGTTGGGCTGAGTGGCGACGATGAAGGTTTTGCCTGACGCAACGGTGGCCGGTGTCGCGGGTGTCTCTGTAATGGTATAGGTGAACTGAGTGGGGCTGGTGACAGTAATGGAAAACGTGCCGTTGTATTGCGCTTGGTTGGCCCCGCTGATGGTTATTGATTTGCCATTGGTGTAGCCGTGGTTACTGGCTGTCGTAGCCGTCACTGTGACCGTCGCAGTGACCGCCGTATTCGTGCTGCGCACGAGGCTTGTGATTTGGATTGAGTTAGCGGCAAGCCCTAATTCTGATAAGCTGATATTATTGTTGGTTCCAGTGAACAGGAAAGATGACAAGCTACTGCCACTGTTGCAAGTATCGTTGCAGGTGTATAGATTACGGACTGGCTGAGAACTGGCATAGGTATAGTTGGTACGCAAATGCTGTGCCGCCCCACCCTTCTCGACTAAAGCCCCATCCGGTGCGTCAGATGTGGGGGTGCTGCTTTGCCCTTGGGTTTCGGGATAATAACTTGAATTCCAGAATGTGGACGACGTGGTCCAAATGCTAGTTGCCAACGGCGTAATGAAACCCGACAAGGTGTTTTCAGCCGCCAAGCCATTTTTATCGGCAAGGAAAGTCGTATCAGTGGTATCCAAATATCCCAATTTGTATTGCTTTAGATTGCCCACCCAGCGGGGTGAGTTATTGGCATCAGGACGGAAAACCGCCATGTATACTTGATTCAGATAAGTGCCGCGCACACTGACGTTGACCGGCAACGTGGAAGAGGAGAATACGCTATTGACCGCCATTACCTCATGGAAAATATCTGTCAAAGCCTTAGTTAGAGTTACTGCGTCGGTGCCGACAAAATATTTGCCCTTGCCTTGCAGTGCCATGCTTTTCAACAAAGCGGTCCATCCCGGACCTTGGCCTGTCGTGCCGGGCAAAACATCAATCGTATACGTGGTGATATTGGCAACGCCGTTGGACGAGGAAATGGAGAAAAAGCGTGCATATTCGTCGGCAACATTGGATTGGCTACCATTGGGACTTACCGCGATGTCTGACGTGTTACCACCCAACGCGGTCAATCGATCTGTCGCATCTTTGGTGTCAGCCTCGTTGTCCTGCACCGGACCGTTGCTGATGTAAATGATGAAGTTGTTTTGACATCCGTATGCCTTAGGGCTTTTATAGGTTCCAGAACCGGCGACAAAAGCACCACTGTCACCTAAGGATATGGGGTTTGTCCCAATATAAACAGAACCGTTGTCAGACTTTACCTTACCGTTGTTATACCCCGGCGGCCCTCCCGAATAAGAGGCAAGGCCAGCATAATATTGCCAAGCCTCGTACATGGTCATCCCCGCCTTGCCGCCATTGCTCTTGTCATTAAGGACATCTAAGCCATTGACTAGGGCAGCCAACCTTGTCTTGTTGCCGGTCACGCCATTGACATCTGCGGTCATTTGTCTTATGGCGAATCGCACATAAGCCCCGTCAGGGTTTGGGTTTCCACTACCAGTTTCGGTGAACAACATCAGACCGACATTGAACTGGTTAGTCAGGCCGTTAACCACCGACACCAGCGCGGACTTCTCAAATTCGAATGGTTGATTCCAGTTGGCGGTATTGTCCAAGATGATTAGCACATTGGGCCGTTCTTGCGCAACAGAGGCGTTGACGGTAAATAATTCAGTGTCATCCGCCGGGCTTAGCCTAGGGCAAAAAAGCAACAGAATAATAATACATGTCTTCAGAATGTTGACCGTTTTCATGGCAATCTCCAAAGCGAAAAAACAAAAAAATCTATTATTTCTATGTGATAACAATTGAAATAAAATCGAAAATAATAATGTAGGTGAAGCATAAAATACACCAATATATCTATTTATATAATGCTAGTGCTATGTTGGTAGATAGATAAATAGAATTAGCTATGGTGTTGAATTTTATATTTATTATTTATTACTCGGAAAGCAAACTAAATCAAGCATATAATATAAAGATTAAGTTTGAAAAAAACAAGATTGTAGAATGAACATGTTC
>CAIWDB010000077.1 GCA_903911305.1 uncultured Methylococcaceae bacterium
GGTGAAGGCGTGGGCATGGCGGAAGCAGCCCTTGCAGCCGGTGGCGAAGGCGACGGCGCAGTCCATTACTATCTTGCCGCCAATCTAGGGCTGGCAGTCCGCGACCATCCCACCTTGGCATTGGACAATCTGAAACGGCTAGAGCAGGAAATGAAAAAAGCCATGGCACTCACCCCAGACATCGACTCTGGCGGACCCTTGCGCTTGTTGGGGACGCTTTACAGCAAAGCCCCGGCATGGCCTGATGGCATCGGCGACCGCGACAAAGGCGTTGAACTTTTGGCACAAGCCGTCAACAAATTTCCCAATCATCCATTGAATCATTTGTTTTATGCCGAAGCCCTCCTCGCCGCCGACGATAACGGCGCGATGGAAAAGGCAAAAGCCCAATTTTCCATAGGCGAGAATGTACTGGCGCAAGGCAACTGGGGTTACAGCTTGCCATCTTGGCAAAAGGAATTTGCAGATTTAAGGGATGAGATTGGCGATGTTCCTGCAAATACTAGCCAGTCGGCGGTTGCCAATAATAAAAAGTAAGTTGTGGGGGCGAATTGATTGGCCCAATGGATTGATTACAATCAGACGTTGATCGAACATCCGTCAATAAAGATAGCCACTGCCATTTAGTTTGCGTTTGTAGTCCCGCCTTTAGGCGGAAAACGACCTGATAGAACCGGCTGAAGCCGGGACTACAAACGGTTTTGACATCTGCAAAATCTTTAACTTCTCGACCACAAGCACTATCTCTCATCGTTTGGCCTAATTCCCTGCTTCGCGTCCCGCGATCAAATATACGATGCTATCCCGTTCTGGCGAGAACCATTGCCCGCCCAATCTACCCGCCTTCTTCGCCCGTTTATGGGCAATCAATATATTCGTGTCTAGGCAAATCATATCCATTGGTTGAGATGCCGCCTTTTTTTCCTCAATGGCTTGGTATTCCTCATCGGACATTTCCGGGCTGTCGAGTAGAAATCGCTGAAAATCACATGAATCCGCGTTGTTGTCATCGGCGGATACAATAATCAACTCCACCCGCTTGGCAGTATAATCCTTCGGTAAATCTATATGGATGCTACCGTTAATGACTTCGGTGTATAGTTTGATGGCTTGCATGGGGTTTATCCTCTGAATGATATTCGGGTTATTGATTCTATTCGGTTCGTTTGGTAACGACAGATCAATTGATAAACAAAATGCCGGGCCAGTTTGGTTTACTATTTTAGATGTTGACAGTATCCGAATAATCGTGTACTCCTACAACTGCCGCAATACGTCCAATGCCTTTTCGCGGGTATAGGCTCCGACCATCGGGTTTTGGTCGAATACCATTAAATATCGATAATTGTCACCCGCATGTTCCTTCCATTTTCGCCCTAGTTCGATTTTAGTGGCGGTATCGGTATTATCTCTATCATCGCCTTTGGTCTCTAATAACACAATCCGCCCTAGTCGGGTTTTAATGATGAAATCAGGATAATGCTTGATGGCACCATTCAAATAAAAATCCCCCTCCCCTGTGGTTTTACCTTTAGTCAAATTTCTATGCCACCACACTATATTTTCCATATTCGCAAGATCATCAATAAATTGATTCTCCAAGCCATTCCCTGCCGCTTCGCGAATATACAAACTATTTCCAATGGCGGGGGCAGTCACTGCGGGTGATATCGTGTTGGGAAACCGATAATGGTTTTGCACGGTGATTTTCCCCACCACCAACCATTCATCAAAACGATTTTTAGCCCATTTCAGCATTTCCTGTTTCACCGCTTGCCGGATGACAGTTAAATATTCCTGCTGGCGTTCCAAACAGTCTTGTAATTGTGCGGGTCTTAGGCGCTCGATTACTTTGACTATGTAAGCGCGTAAATCGCTATCCGATAGAGGCGGCATCTTACCCATCCAATTAGCCACCAAGCCAGCCAATTGTTGACGGTGCGCCATAGGTTCCAACTTCGCAAAGAATTCTCGATAGCGCTGGATTTCATCCGCCTTTAAAATCACCCGAAAAGCTTCATAATCCGGTTTGTCATCAGTTCCGACATTTCTCAAGTCAATCTTGTTCAAATCACCAGAAACGGGGAATGTCATTTCATTCACTGCACAATCCACCAATCGGAAATCTTTCAGCAAAACATCTTTTGCCAGTAATACCCCTTCGTCCGTATCATTGAAGAGGAAACCCTCTGGCATTCTTTGAAAAAATTGCGGCAAACGCAAGGCGGTTATTTCATCGACAAAACAGGGTTTCACGGTAAATGTATGCATCAATGCCTGTTCCTCTTGCGTGGGCTGGTCGAGTTCATACCCTTTGATGGATGCCTGAGTTTCTTCGTTAATTGCGTGAGCGTATTTCAGCGTCAATCCAGCACTGTCGGGTTTGGGGTAGTTACTGGCCTCTTGGTCAGCATCAGATTCTTTTGGCGCACCAATCGCCGCCTTTTCTGCCACCTGTAAAACATCGAATACTTGCCATGTTTCACCGCTCAGAGGGTTTTTAATGCCTGTCGGTGTAATGGTTTCTACCGGCTCATCCCAATCCGGGGTCCTGCAATCATGGCGACTGAAACCGGCGCGGTTCAATCCATCCACAATCTTATTCAAGGTCTGCCCAAACTGGGCGGAACACGTCAGCACATAACTCATGTTCAACGCTTCGCGCCCATGCTCGCGGACGGCTGGCTGGCGCAAGATGCGGCCTAAGATTTGCTCCACATCCACCACAGACGAGCGGTCCGCCACCGTAGCTAAGATATACGCAAAAGGGCAATCCCAACCTTCTTTGAGGGCGTTCACCGTAATGATATAACGCACCTCGCAATCCGGTGCGCTCAGGTTGATGCCTTTCAACTCGTCTTTGTTCGCAGTTTTCAGTTTGATCTGTTCTGGGGGTATCCCACGTCCCACCAAATCGGCCTGAATATGCTCAAAGGTATGGCTGTCTTCCTTGTTTTTGGGTTCGGCCTGAACCAATACTATTGGGCGGATAGTAACCCCGCCTGATTCCTGCTCTGCCAAGGCTTCCGTTTCCAAACGGTTGCGCA
>CAIWDB010000078.1 GCA_903911305.1 uncultured Methylococcaceae bacterium
ACACTAAGCTTCATGCGGGTCACATTTCAAACGCTTTTTTCGTTGTGTCTTTGCGCCGTTGCGTGAAACCTTCTTTACCCTCATGCTATGCCCTCACCTGCCCATCTCCCAACACCACGAATTTCTGCGTGGTCAGCCCTTCCAAACCCACCGGGACACGGGCATGGAGCTTATCGGAGCTGATGCCAATTTTCGCAACTAGGCCAAATTCAAAGCCATCGGCAAAACGGGTGGAAGCATTGACTGGACAAGTTGCAAAAAGGCCAATTGTTTATCTATTTCGACATAATTGAATCACTAGGGAAGGCTCCATGGAAGGGTCTGCTTGATAAGCAGGCGCTGTCCGCATTGCGCAACATTGACCAGCATCGTCTTTACATCGACTTGCCAAGGTCAGGCAATCATTAAATTGAAGAATTGTCGCATCATTCGATCAGATCATTAATTAATTCGCTAAATCTGCCGATAAATTGCGTATGGGTTCATAGAAAATCCTCATCCGGTCATGCTTCGACAGGCTCAGCACGAACGGAAGTTCAGATCAGACGGTTACGGTTCGTGGTGAGCCTGTTGAGTTCCCTCCTGAACTAAGGACATGAACTTAAGCTATTTTTTCGAGGCTCCCGTTTGCTGGTGATTGCTAGCAATGACAACCAATCTGCTATTTTACTGCACACTTAATTATTATTTTGTAAGAGGATAAAATGTTTAGACGATTATTGGATTTTATCAAGCCATTCTTCTCAACAAAATATAAAACAAATTCTTTCATGGATGAAATTATATCCAAACCCACAGTCAAAGATATTCCAAAAGTAATCGAAATTGCGCCTTCATCGCTACCACCTTTACCAATCATTCCCGAGATTCTAGAAGCTTTATTTCCAATAAACATTATTGATAAAGAAAAACGTATCAATTACATACAAGATAATGAAACCTTGAGTTTAGGACGGGGAACACTTCTTTTCATGCAAGGAGAACCGATTAATAGCTTGTATTACTTATTGGAAGGAACCGTATCGCTGTATATTTATGACGATAAAGTATGCGAAATAAGCCCGACTGTGACGGTAGACCGTTTTCCTCTTTGCTCAGGAAAAACCTACAGTGTTTCGGCGCGTGCAGAGACCGATATTCAGGTGGTCAGGGTGTCGCCTGATGTAATGCTGGTGAATCAATCTAAAGACATTTCACCATTTAACCCAACCGATCCCAATATTCCTAAGAACGTTCAAGAAAGCCGATTGTTTCAAACTTTCTGCCAGGTGTATTTAAATGGGAGGATGCAAATCCCCCCGTTGCCGTCAATGACACTGAAATTACGCCAGGCGTTACAGGCGGAGGATGTTGGAATACGTGAGGTCGCCGAGATCGTCCAAATGGACTCAGTCATTGCGGGAAGGCTCATTCAAATCGCCAATAGTGTACTTTATCGACCTTGGGCACCCTTCAATAATTGTAGGGACGCAATTGCTCACATTGGTCTGATCGCGACCAGGAACTTTGTGGTGATGCAAAGCATGAGGCAAATATTCAATTCTAAAAACTTCCTTATCAATCGCCTGCTCAGAGAGGAATGGAGGAAAAGTGTTTATCTCTCCAGCCTCTGCTGGGTTTTGGCGTCGGAAAACGGAGGTGTGCATCCCGAGGAAGCGCAATTAGCCGGTCTCGTTAGTGACATTGGGAAAATACCCTTTATTAATAGTCTTGCAAATATAAAAAATGAGCATTTAACCCCTAATGAAATTGCACTCGTCCTTCCCTATATTTGTCCAAAAATTGGGGCGGAAGTGTTGAAAAGTTGGGGATTTTCAAATGAACTAGCCGAGATACCGTTATTATCCGAGAACTGGTTTAACGATACGAATCCTCAAATTAGATTGAGCGACATCGTTATTTTGTCAAAGCTACATGCCTACATCGGAAGTCCCAAAATGAAATATTTGCCGCCAATCAATTCAATACCTGCTTTTGGAAAACTTAAAGATTACCGACTCTGTTTAGACGATCCTATAACATTTTCTTTGCAAGTACTACATTCGGCGAAAGAAAAAGTCAGTGCTGCGGAGGGCTTATTGGGGTTTTGAGGTTATCAAGGGCGGACTAGGCGCTCACAGAATTCAACAGCCTGATTGGCAAGGTTCTTATTGGTGAAAAAACATCGTTCGTAGTCCCGGCTTTAGCCGGTCTTCTGCGGTCTTTTCCGCCTAAAGGCGGTACTACAAACGTATCGAGTTGACTTCAAAATCTCAAAATGATAAATGCTGTCATACCGGCATGGATGCCGATATCCAAGCCATGCCTGTCGTGCTTGGGATAATATCTACAAACCTTTCCGCTTTATACTAGCCGTCAAGGGGAAATTATCAGATAGGCACCCAAACCCAGCATGACCAAACCACTCATCAACTTTAACCACCGGCCTTCTTTTTCCTGCAAGCGACGTTGGCTTAAGCTAATGACACCAATGGATAACACAATAATGTCGTCCAACATATAGGCGAGGTTATATAACACTAAGTAACTGTAATAGCCGATGGGACCGGGTTGTTCAAGGGTCAGTATGCGAGTAAACAAGGCGGGGAAACCCGATGTACATAGGAATTCGACAATTTGAACTAATATAGCCAGTATGATGGCTCCGATGATTGCACCCGTCAGGTTTTTAGCTTGCAGGATGGCACGGATGCGAGTGTAAATACCGGGTTTCGCTGATTTTGGGATGGAAAGCGACACCCCCCAACCATAAGCCCAAAAGTCTTTTAGATTGATGATGCCGGCCAGAATGGCAATGGTGGCAATGACGATTTCCGAGATTCGGGACAAGCCAATAAACAAAAATAGGTTTAGCCACGCTGCCATGAATAGGAAATAAGCAATGCCTTCCACCAGAACGAAAGTTCCTGCCACGGCGAACATCCGTGGTCGGTTGTTCATGGGGGCTAGCAATGAAATCATTAAGATTAGCACCCACATGGAACATGGATTGAAACCGTCCAGAAAACCCATTGCCAAGGTAAACAAAGGCAAGCCGATTTGATTTAGCGACAAGGTACGGCCTAGAAAGGCGATCTCGAAATTTTCTCTTTTCTGAGCTTTTGCGGGCGGCAGAGAGTCTGGCCCGCAGGATAGGCTTTCTTCAGCCTCGCAACTGCCGGAAGATTCAGTCGATGGCGAGGCAGTCGCTGTGGTGCTTTGGTTTAGTGCATCTCGGATGAGTTTGCCGGAGCTTAGCTCGTCCGTGAAACCTAGGATCAGTTGCCCGGACAAGGCAAAGGCCGGCACCCTAGCTGATTTAACGTTCAGGGCTTCGGCTAGTTCTTTTAGTCGCTGCAATGAGGCTGGTTCTTTGCTGACATCATGAACGGTGATCTGTAGGTCGGGTTGTTCTTGTTTCAATATAACCAAGAACGCTTCGGCTTTGGCGCAATGGGGACAGCCTTCGCGAACGAAAGCCTCAATCACTTTTTGGGGTTTGGCCGATTCCGTAGCGGCTAGCCCATTCGATGGACTGGCTAAAGCGATAGCCACACCAGACCATTGCAGCCATGACAGCAAAAAGATAATGCTTAGGGATTTCAGCATGGACATGAAGGATAGACTAACATTAGCAATAATTGGAGCGTCTAAGCAGTCCCTTCGACTTTGCTCAGGACAGGCTTTGACGCGCTCCTTTAGATTCAATTCAAACGCTTGACGTAAGCAGCTTCACCAAACCCATCGGCCTGAACTAAAAAATACCCACCATCATTATCTTTGGCAAGAAAGTAATGGTTACCAAGGTAAAAGATATGGGCATCAGGCACAACTTGGTAAACGGCCTTATAATCTTCCTCCGAGCCGCTGCAACCACCTAACGCCAGCAACACACTTAACAATACAGAGAGTTTGATGAACTTCATTTTAGTTAATCTTCACTATACTGGGTTTAGGCATCGACATTTTGAATTAATCGGTCCAGCCACTCGATACGCTCACATCATCGGTTGGCAGGACTGGTTCCACATTCCAAATGAGATTGGCATATTCGCCAATGGTGCGGTCACTGGAGAAATGACCGGATCTTGCAACATTCAATACCGCCTTACTCGCCCATTCTTTCGGATTAAGATAAAGCTTATCAACTTGTTCCTGCACATTAATATAGGATTCATAGTCGGCTAATAATGCGTAGCGGTCACCATTATGTAGCAGTTCGTCAAATAGGGGTCTAAAGCGTAGCGGTTCGTCCATGGAAAAGTAACCGTTGCCGATCATATCCAGTACTTGCTTTAACTCGGCATTGGCGTAGTAATAATCCCAAGGGTTGTAGCCGCGCTGGAAAAGTTCGTGAATCTCCGATGCCGTTTTGCCGAAGATGAATATGTTATCCTCACCGACCTCCTCCCGTATTTCAATGTTTGCGCCGTCCAAGGTGCCAATGGTCAATGCCCCATTGATGGTCATTTTCATATTGCCAGTGCCTGATGCCTCAGTGCCTGCCATGGAAATTTGCTCGGATAAATCAATGGCGGGGATCATTTCCATGGCTCGCGAAACATTATAGTTGGGCGCAAACCAAACTTGGAGCTTCCCGGCAACTAAAGGATCATGGTTGATGGTTTCGGCCACATCGTTGATTAATTTAACGATTAGCTTGGCGATACGGTAGCCGGGGGCTGCCTTCCCGCCCAAAATGATGCAACGCTTGGGACATTCCATGTTTGGATTGGCACGCAAGCGGTTGTAACGGGTGATGATATGGAAAACGTTGAGCAACTGTCGTTTGTATTCGTGAATGCGTTTGATCTGGGTGTCAAACATTGCAGTGGGGTCAAGCTCCATACCTTGGCGGCTTTTTACCATTTCAGCCAGCCGGTTTTTGTTGACTTGTTTCACCGCCAAGAATTCACTTAGAAAAGCTGAGTCACCTGCCAAAGGGGTTAATTCTTTGAGTTTTGACAAATCATGAACCCAAGATGGCCCTATGGCACGGGTAATTAGATCGGATAACGGACGATTGCTATGATTGAGCCAACGCCTAGGTGTCACGCCATTGGTGATGTTAATGAACCGCTCAGGGAATAATTGGGCGAAGTCGCGGAAGATGGTAGTCTTCATCAAGTCGGAATGGAGTTTTGCCACGCCATTGACCTTATGGCTTCCAACAATTGCCAAATAGGCCATGCGAACCCTTTTACCCCCTTCCTCGTCAATCAGTGAAACGCGGCGAATAATATCCAAATCGCCGGGGTGGCGATTGCTGACCTCTCTCAGGAAATGTTGGTTGATATCGTAAATAATCAACAGAAGCCTGGGCAAAAGCGACTCCATCAGTTTTACCGGCCAAGTTTCCAATGCTTCCGGTTGTAGGGTATGGTTGGTGTAAGAAAAGGTTCTACAGGTAATGTCCCAAGCCTTTTCCCATTCGAGGCCATGCTTGTCAAGCAGGATGCGCATCAACTCGGGTATGGCGATGCTGGGGTGGGTGTCATTGAGTTGTATGGCGACTTCATTGGGTAAATCTTCGACTGAATGACCGCCATCCATCTCGAAGCCTTTCATAATATCTTGGAGAGACGCACTGACGAAGAAATATTCCTGCTTGAGTCGCAGTTCGCGGCCCATTTCAGTCGTATCATCAGGGTATAGCACCTTGGACAGGTTTTCGGAACGGTTTTTTCCGTCAACCGCCTTGATATAATTGCCCTCGTTGAAGTATTTCAGATCAAAATCCCGAGTGGCTTTAGCCGCCCACAGGCGTAGGTTGTTCACCGTTTGACCGCCATGTCCGGGGATGGGAGTGTCAAACGCCATCGCCATGACATCCTCAGTGTCCAGCCATTGATGCTGTAATCGGCCTTGACTGTCATGTTGCGCAGTCACATGACCGCGAAACTGTACCCGATAGATGACTTCGGTGCGGGCAAACTCCCAAGGATTTCCGTATCGAAGCCAATTGTCGGGACGTTCGATCTGGTAGCCGTTTTCGATGGATTGGGCAAACATGCCATATTCGTAGCGAATGCCATAGCCAAAACCAGGTAGATGCATAGTCGCCAGCGAATCGAGAAAACACGCTGCCAACCGGCCTAAACCACCATTACCCAGCGCTGCCTCTTCCTCCATAAGGCGAATGGTGTCCAAATCCATGCCCATTTCTTCCATCGCTTGCAAGAATTCGTCATAAAAGCCCATGTTGAGCAGGCTATTGCGCAATGTACGCCCAATCAGAAACTCCATGGACAGATAATAAACTCGTTTCACATCACCCAGATAATAGCCACGCATGGTTTCCATCCAGCGTAATGTCATACGGTCGCGCACAACTTGGGCAAGGGCCATGAACCAGTCGCGATTGGACGTATCCAAAGGGTCTTTGCCAATAGAGTAAATTAGCCGGTTGACTAATGATTGTTTGATTGCTTCGACATCCATGGGGTCGATCTCATTGTAGGGATCGGGTTGGGAAGACATAGGCTAGGCTCCTTGAATTAATATTAGTTGGCAGTGGAAATTTGGCTTCCACTGTTCCAGCGAAATAATACTTTATCTTTAATACGGGCAAACACAAGATTTTGCCGAATGCGGTCACACCGTGCCAAAGAGCATTGGTGATTTATCATGCAATATCGTCAGGGTTTCAGGTATTCATATAGCATCCGTCAATAAATGGGCGGAAGTAATTGTTGTTCTGGTTTGGTATTGGAGCGTGACACAGGGGGACCGGGGGGCACGTCCGGGGTGCTTGGAGCGATTGGCCTGGCAACCGGTCTTGGTGCTGTGTAGGCAGGATTGGATGGAGTCGTAGACGGCATCGAGGTGGCTGTTCGCGGCGGATGACTGGGAGGAATCACCACCTGACTCGGTTGTCGTATAGGCTGGCCTGGCACGGGCGATGCCGTAGTAGGTGTCGGTAGTCCAGCATTACCCGTGGTGCTTGGAGATTGTGGCTCTGGCGCCGCAGTGCGTGTGGTCACTGGACTATTGCCAGTGATTGCAGTCGGTATTCCGGTGGATTTTTCCAAAGCTTCCTTTAACGCATCCTTGTTGATGACTGTGCCGGGGCGTTCGGCTGTCTTCTTTTGAATTAAGCCAGATGCCAAGCTAGCCAATTGGCTATAGCTGAGATTGTCTTCATCGAGCGGTTGGCTGACTTCAACATAAAGTGTGTCACCCAGCCAACCCACTTTGACGGGTTGGTTGATCAGATTGACCTGCGTTCCAACGCTGACTTTAGGATAAAGTTGCTCAACATCCTCCGGGTACATTCTCATGCAGCCATGGGTGACCATCATGCCAATGCCGTCGGCTTTGTTTTGTCCTGTTCCGTGAATCAGGTAACTCCCTTTGACGCCTAGGCGCATTGCAAATCGGCCAAGCGGGTTGTCCGGCCCGGCCGGGACCACGTCGGGCAAAATCTCGCCATCTAGCGCGTGTTCCCGTTTGATGGATTCAGGCGGGGTCCAAGTCGGGTCTTTAATTTTTTCGACGATCTTAGTCACGCCCATAGGTGATTTCCAATCCATACGCCCGATGCTGATGGGGTAGGTGACGACCTCGGTTCCGCCCGGTGGATAAAAATACAGCCTCATTTCAGGGATGTTGACGACGATGCCAGTACGGGGGGCATCCGGTAGGATGTACTGATCTGGAATCCGAACTTTGGTGCCTTCTCCCGGAACCCAATAGTAGCGGCTTGGTGTGGGATTGGCTTGGACGATTTCATCTTGGCCCACACTATTGCGATGTGCCACATCAATCAAGGTGTCGCCTTGCTGGGCTTTCACGTAGCGTATTCTCCCCACAAGGTCAGAGCCTGTCGGTGGCAGGGAGAGTGACTCGGCTTGGGCGAAGAATGACACAAACCCGAGAAAGGTAATGCCAGAGATAAGCCTTAGGGCGTGGGGAATGATCATGGTAGTGCCTAACATTACGAATAAAATCTTATGACTTTTTACTTTGGGTGTTTTCGCCGCCGAAAAGTTCCAGCAGTCGAGGCAGGAAGGCGGCAAGTTCCAAGGACATGATTGAAAAATCCGCGTCGAAGCGTTCTGCTTCGCTATCGGCTTCCACGTCGGCGGCTTGCTCTTGGATGGCATCAAGAAATCTCAGCCTTTTGATGCCTAGGCTATCATCTAATAAGAAGCCTAAGCGTTCATTCCAGTTTACCGCAAGTTTGACCACTTCTTTGCCGGCTTCCAGATGATTCTGTATTTCCGGCGCGGATAAATCATGGTTTTTGCAACGTATCACAGCGCCTTCTTCGTCATTTGCCCGAAGTTCGCACTCGTTTTCGATCACAATTTCAGACGGGGGGGTGTTTTCGGCCAACCAACGGGTCATGACAGAGGCAGGGCGCTCGTTCACTGAAGGTAAGGCCACCGGAAGCGATTCCAGGCAACGGCGCAACCAAGAGGCTAACTCTTCGGTTTTTTTGTGATTGGCACTGTCCACCACTAGCCAGCCTGCTTTGGGGTCTATGTAGGCGTAGAGCCTACGAGTGAAGCTAAAGGCTCTGGGCAATAGGTCGTGGATGATTTCCTCGCGCAGGGCTTCTCGCTCCTTTTTGCGCACAGGGGTTCCCTTGCGCTCTTCTATTTCCGCGATCTTCTCTCCCAGTATTTCGTTGACAACCGATGAAGGTAGGATTTTTTCTTCGCGCAAGGCGCAAATCATGAACTTTCCGCCACTCTCATGAACGAGTGGCCCGTCATCGCGCCCTAGTGGAGTAGTCCAGCCAAAGCTCATGGGTTGCAAACTACCACAGGCTTGGAAGCGGCCTTGTTCCATGCGTTCTTGCAGTTCGTCTGACGTGAGAGTGAAGTTTTCGGTAAAGCGTAATAGGGAAAGATTCTTGAACCACATTAAAAATGTATGCCTTGGTTGACTTAAGAAACCAGATTATCCATTTTATAGATTGGTTTGTCATCCTTATTACGTCACTTGGACTATCGGCTAAATGGCCTGCTCACTGCTACAATGCTAAAAATTTGCAAGAAATTGAGTGAGAAAACCCATGCGATCCGATCAAAGCGATACCAGTGACGTACCTAGGCGGGAGGCATTCGGGGCATGAGCGACGAAATCCTAATCAACGTCACTCCCCCGGAAACCCGTGTTGCCATCGTTGAGAATGGCGTGTTGCAGGAGGTTTTGATTGAGCGTGCCCGCAAACGTGGCTTGGTCGGCAATATTTATAAGGGTCGCGTATGCAGGGTATTGCCTGGGATGCAGGCTGCTTTTGTCGATATTGGCTTGGAGCGCGCCGCTTTCTTACATGTTTCCGATCTCAATGCCACCGACCGGGAGCGGGCAGTCAATGATCAAATTGAATTGGCTTTTAGGGAAGGGCAAGATTTGGTGGTGCAGGTCATCAAAGACCCAATTGGAGCGAAGGGTGCCAGGTTGACCACGGACGTGTCAATTCCATCAGTTTATCAAGTGTTTATGCCGTATTGTAAAGTCAGCGGGGTTTCTCAACGGATCGAATGCGAGTCTGAACGGCAAAGATTACGTGGCGTGGTAGACAATTTTCTTCGCGAACACAACACCGGAGGTTTCATATGCCGCACAGCAGCCGATGGGGCGGAAGAGTCTGCCTTGCGCGCCGATATGTTGTTTCTGCACAAAATGTGGAATTCCACGGCCCAGCGGACAAAGACGGCTCGGGTCAAGACTTTGTTGCATGAAGACCTGCCGCTTGCCATGAGAGTTTTGCGCGACTTGCAACGCAACCGGGTGGAGAAAATCCGCGTTGACTCAAGGGAAACATTTGCCCGCTTGTATAAATTCGCCAAGGAATTTGTGCCGGAATCGCTCTCGCTGATAGAGCATTATTCCGGTGAACGACCTTTGTTCGAACTTTATGGAGTGGAGGAGGAGATAAAACATGCACTGGAGCGCAAAGTTGTGCTTAAGTCGGGTGGGTATTTAATTTTTGACCAAACCGAAGCGATGACGACAGTGGATGTCAATACAGGTGCTTTCGTTGGCGGTCGGAATTTGGAGGAAACCATTTTCAAAACCAATTTAGAGGCAGCGCAAGCCATTGCCAGGCAATTGCGGTTACGGAATTTAGGCGGCATCATCATAATTGATTTTATTGACATGCGCGATGCCGAGCATAAACAACTTGTGTTGAATGCATTGGAAAGAGGGTTGGAAAAGGATCACGCGAGGAGCGCTATCAGTACAGTCTCTTCGTTGGGTTTGGTGGAAATGACCCGTAAACGCACCCGTGAGAGCTTGGAGCATATTTTATGCGAACCCTGCCCTTGTTGTGGCGGGCGGGGGGTGTTGAAAACGGCCGAGACCGTTTGCTTGGAAATTTTTCGTGAAATAATACGCGAGGTACGCCAATATAATGTCCAAGAACTGTTGGTATTGGCTTCCAACGAGGTCGTCGAACGCTTGTTGGACGAGGAATCTGACATGCTGGCGGAACTGGAAAAATTCCTTGGGGTCAGTGTCAAGTTTCGTGTCGAAGCTCAGTATAGTCAGGAGCAATACGATGTTGTGCTGCTTTAATCATTCATTATCTGTCCTAAATGTCTATTTTGAAAATTAGCCGTTTTGCGCACCTTACTCTAGCCATTTGCTTATTGACCATGGCATTGCTTCTGACGGCCGTGCGCTATTGGCTATTGCCGCAGGCTTCGCAATGGCGAGATGAATTGACAACATCCATTAGTGCCATTATCGGCGAATCGATTCAGATCAAGTCGCTGTCCGCTAGCATGAGGGGGTTCAGACCCGAAGTCACGATGCGCGGATTCCGTATCGAAAATGCGAACCATGATGGGCCTTCCTTGGATTTTGAAAGGCTGAATGTTGGCTTGGACATAGTCAATACTCTAGTCACGCGAAAGCCCGTGGTCAATTTCATTGATCTTGCCGGTGCCAAAGTTCGTTTATCCCAAAATCCCGATGGCGGAATTTCGGTGGGTGGCTTGAAGTCAGGTGACACGCCTCTTTGGCTATTCGCTGAGGGTGAGGTGCGGTTTTCCGATATTGACATGGAATGGGACCTCGCCAACGGCGGGCAGCCCATGCCATTGGGCCGCGCTCAAATAAGGCTGCGCAATACAGGCGAGCGCCACCAATTGGATGCAAAAGTAGACTTGCCGGGCAAATTGGGCAAATTGGTGAAAGTGTCGGTGGACATCAATGGCAATCCACTAAAATCCAATGAATGGGTAGGCAATGCTTATCTGGAAGCCAAACGACTACGGGAAGGGGCGTTTATCGAGTCTTTTCCAGTGCGTCTGCATTCGGGCGAAGCGGGATTGCAAGCATGGGCAAAATGGAAAGGAGGTGCC
>CAIWDB010000079.1 GCA_903911305.1 uncultured Methylococcaceae bacterium
ATACAACGAGACATCGTGCAGCACGGGCTGGTTGGGTCGGTAGCCAAATGTCACGTTGCGTAATTCGATGGAAGGTTCTTGGTTTTTCAGGGTGACGGCAGCGGGTTTGTCGCTAATCGCCACCGGCACATCCAGAACTTCGAAAATCCGATGTCCGGCGGCCATCGCGCTTTGCATCGTGGTATATTGCATTGACAAGGTGCGGATTGGATCGAAAAAACGCTGCACATAAAAAATGTAAGCCACCATGACCCCTACCCCCAAGGTGCCTGACAGCACTTTGTCGCCGCCGACGATGACGACAATGCCCATGGCGATGCCGGTTAGAATATCAACTGCGGGAACCATGATTTGGGAGGCACGGGACGAACCAATTTGGGCATCCAGATTCTCCTTTGCCCGCACTTGGTAACGCTCGAAATTAATCGCCTCCCGCCTGTTTTCCTGTACGGTGCGAATGCCGTTGATGTTCTCGGCAAGCGCTGCGTTGGCGCTGGATGAGGCTTCCCGTGCCCGGCGAAAGCGAGGTCGCGCCCACGGAATCCACGCGGCGCGAATCAAGATTAAGAGTGGCAGCACGGTCAAGGTCAGTAGCCCTAACGACAAATCCATCCACAGCAACACGCCGACAATCCCTAGCAGTAGGAAAAAATCGCCGATAGCCGACACCGAGTTTTCCATGAACTCTTGCAGCGCATTCACATCGCTTTGCAAGCGAGCCATGAGCCGTCCGACTTGAGTTTGATCGAGGAAGGACAGAGACACATCCTGTAAATGGGCAAACATCGCCCGACGCAGGTCGAAAATGACCCGTTGTGCCAGCCGTGCCGACATGGATTCTTGCAAGTAGCCCAACACCCCGTTGAGCACAATCAGTACACCAAAGCCAATTAGTACGACATGCAAGGGCAGCACGGAATGGCCGACCGCACTATCCACCGCATAGCGGACGGTCAAAGGGATGCTCACTTGGACAGCGGTAGCCAAGGCCACAGCGATCAGCGCATAAATTAAAGTGCTGCGGTAAGGGTGGACGTAGCCAAACAGTCGGCGCACAATCCCGGAGTCGAAGCGGGTCAGGGCGTCATCGCCGAAATCGTGATGCCGTTCAACTCCAAAACTTCCTCTGTGACCTCCGCCTCCATCACCTCGCGTCACGCTCATTAGGTTACCTCCCCTATTGTAGGAAAACCATCAAATCTATTCATCAAGCTACCTCCAAAGGTCTTTTCCGATGGCGTGCGGGTGGTGCATGGGCATCGGTTCGGTTTTGCAACGCCCATAGATCGGCGTAGGCTCCATCTTCCTGCAGCAGTCTGGCATGAGTTCCGCGCTGGACGATCCTACCCTGATTTAATACGATGATTTCGTCGGCATGCAGCAGCGAACTGAGTCGGTGTGCAATGATGATCGTGCCTCGGTTGCGCACGGCAGAGTGTAGCGAGGAGCGAACCCTCTGCTCGGTGGTCGCGTCAATGGCGGCAGTGGAGTCGTCCAAGACTATGATTGCCTGCTCGGCAAGCAGGCTCCGTGCAATGGATAGGCGCTGGCGTTGCCCACCCGACAAAGCCACGCCGCGCTCGCCGACGCGGGTTCCGTAGCCCTTGGGCAGTCCGGCTACATGCTCGTGGATTTGTGCGATGGAGGCCGCTTCGACGACGCGCTGCTCCTCGGCCCAGGGTTCGGCATAGGCCACATTGTCATGCACCGACACGTCAAATAGGAAAATCTCCTGCTGCACCAATCCTACGGCGCGACGCAAAGAATCCAAGGTCACATCACGAATGTCCTGACCATCCAAGGTTATCTTGCCAAAGGTGACATCGTAAAAGCGCGGAATCAGATGGGCTAGGGTCGATTTGCCGCTACCGGGCGGGCCGACGATGCCTAGCGTCTTACCCGGGCCCACTTCAAAGCTGATGTCGGACAAAATTTTACGTCCGCCCTTCCCTAAGGTATAGGCGAAATCCACCGACTCAAAACGCAACACGCCTTGGGTTATCACCAAATTCTTGGCATCCGGCGCATCTTGTATTTCCGGTTCCGCATCCAGCACCTCAAACAGCCGACTCCCCGCCGAGGCTGCCCGCGAGCTAGAATTGACGATCATGCCCACTTGGCGGATGGGTTGCTGCAAGATAGTCATGAAGGTCAAAAATTCGGTGAGTTCACCCACCGTCATTACGCCTTGACTCACTCGTTGACCGCCCACCCAAAGCACTAGCCCCATGGCGGTGTAATAGGCAAAGGCCATCAGGCTCATGGAACCCATGCGGATGGTGATGCGGCGGTTGGATAATTGCAAAGCCGCCTTGGCTGCTTGATCGAATTTTGCCAGTTCCAAGGCTTTGCTGGCAAAGGCGCGGACCACACGCACACCTTGTAAGTTTTCTTCCATCGCCAAGGTCAGGTCAGACATCAGTTGTTGCAGGCGCTGCCAACTAAGCCGCAGCAGCAAACCCATACGGGTGGCCCGCCAAGCCACGAAGGGTACGAAGCTCAAAGCAATCAGGCCCAGTTGTAAGTCCATGCCCAATAGCCGCCAAGTCCCTACGCCCACCAACAACAGCAGAACCAAGGTCCGCAACAAGCCGGATTCAAGAAAGGCGCGGACGCCTTCCAAATCCAGCATACCACGAGCAATCAAGTCGCCTGAATGGTTCACATCATGGAAGCCGAAGCTGAGGCGCTGGAGCTTTTGAAAATAAGCCAGCCGCAAATCGTAGCCCACCCGTTGGGCCACGACCTCGCCCAAGTAGCCTTGTAAACCCGTCAACATACCCCGTAGCGCACAGGCAACGACAATCATCAATGCGGTGGCTAGCAGCGCGGTACGGGGACTCGAAGAGTGAGCGTGACTGTCGCTGATCAAGCGATAGGCATGGTGTGCGGCATCCTTGAACAACTGCGGATTCAATTGTAAAAAGGTCACATGGGTTTCCCCTGTGTGAGTGTGGTCGTCAATGAATAGATGATGGGCCTGATCTATCGCCCGCCCCAACAATCGCGGAGTCACTAGGTTGAACAAAGCGGATACTAAGGCGCATAACAAAGCGAACATCCATTGCCAGGGATAGCGGAAGCTCAATCGGGTCAGCCGCCCCAACACACGGGGCATGGCTTTGATATTGAGTTTGCCTAAGTCTAGGACGGTGGAAGGGGGCGTTTTCATGCTTGCTTAAGCCATGCCTCGAGCTTTGTCAAAAAGGGAGCACTCGCATGCACTTCCCGCCAAGGCTCATGTTGGTTAAAGCGCACCCGGCAGGTTTCATCATACGTGCCACAGCCCACCAAGACGAGACGGGAAACCCGTTCAGGATGGCGTGCAGTGAAGGACAGGCCGAGCATCGCCCCCATGACCAGCCAACGATGGCGGATCGCCTAGGTGCCACAACGGACAAGTCGTCGATATGCTGGGCGACAGTCAGGGGGAGCACACCGGAACGGCGCTGTAGCGGTTCAAGGACGTTAAAATGGGGTGCTAGCAACCGGGCAAGACCCGCGACTGAGCCGGGCGCTCCTGGCCCACCGTGGAGTACAACAACATCTGTTCCTTGGAAACCATGGCGGCGGACTTGAATAGGTTCTAGCGAGTTCAATTTTGGTTTATCCGGGTATTTAGAACCGGCAATGCCGGGGGCAAGCAACGTCAGCCCGCCCTAAATTTCAACGCCCATACGAAAACCCTTGGGCGTTATCCACCCAAGGGTTTCGAGCACTCGTTGGCAGAGCGGGAGAATCTTATTTGTCCGTCGGCGGAATCAAGCCTAGTTCAAGGGCTTGGTCATACAACCCGCCCATATTCCATTGCTGCTTCCAAACGCCCGGCCCCAAATCCCTTGAGCCGCCGATGGATTCGGCGAGGATTTGTAGCCGCGCACCCTCTTCCAAAATCAGGATGTACTCGGCTAGTTCGCGCAAGCCTTTCTTGCCCCACACCGTTGATCCACCATTGGCTTCAAGAATGGCTTGGGTGTGCGGGTTTTCTTGGATGCGGTCAAGGATAAAATCCACTTCTTGCTGGCGGCGGTCGATGTAGACCGGAATCTCTTTGAATAGTTTGAAGCGAATGACCGGAACATAGCGAATCGGAAGGCTGCGATGAGTCTGCGCCCACGCGCCCAAATGCGGGCTATGGACATGGGAGATAGTCGTTACATCGGCGTGTTGCTGAAACAGCTTTAAGTAGCGGCCCGCTCCCGCACTGGATTTCCCCAAATAGACGGTGCCATCGAAACCAACTACTGTAGGAGTAACTTCTTTGTCGGGATTGAAAGGACCGGGGTAATTGACGATAACCAATTTTTCTTCATTCGGTACTCGCTCGACAAATCCAACAGTGCCTTGGGCGGTGGTAGTGCCGGTTTCTCGGAATACTCGGAATGCCAACTTGGCATCTTCAGTGGTTTTTTCCACGAAAGCGCGGACTTCCGGGGTTAAAGTGGGAAGGGTTGTGACGGGGACTGACATAGTGGCTGCCTTTAATGTATGAGTCATGTGGTGGCGGGAGCGATGAACATTCATTCGCTCCCATAACGTAGAAGTGGATTAACCCACCGCCCGCAGCACAGCCGACCCAGAAGGCCGTCCGCGCACCAGAGGCAGCACTTCTTCGCCTACCCGGTAGGCTTCCTCCAAGTGGGGCGTACTGGCCAAAATGAATGCATCAGCCCCTAGCCTGACCAAGTCGTCCAATCGTTCAGCCACCTGCTCGTAGCTACCGACGATACCTTGGGTCTGTCCACCTCTCAACAGACTGAAGCCTGACCAGACATTGGGTTCGATGATCAGATCTTTGTAGCTGTTGATGGTTGTCGGCCTAAAATCTCGTTGCCTTGCCGCACCAACCGACTCGCTGCGTTCGCCAGTGCCTTGGAAGCGGGCCAAGGCGGCAGGATCGATATTATCGAAGCCCCGGCGGATTTCCTCCCAAGCCTCTTCTTCAGTGGGACGGGCCACGATGTCCACACGCACGGCGCACTGAATTTTACGGCCTAGCACATCGGTTCGCTCTTTCACGCGGTTAAATTTGTCGCGCAAGGCATCGAAAGGTTCCAGCCAAGACAAATAATAATCGGCATGTTTGGAGGCTGAGGCCAAGGCCGCATCCGATGATCCTGAAAAATAAATCTCCGGAAATTCCTCCGCAGACAACGGGTCGGGTAAGCCGGCATCTTCTACTTGGTAGAACTTGCCCTGATAGGAGAATGGGCCACCATTCCACACCCCGCGCACCACGTCCAGAAATTCAGTGGTTCGGGCATAGCGGTCGTCGTGAGCCACGGAATCACCCCACCACAATTGCTGAGGGCCACCGCCGCCGGTGATGATGTTGTATAAGGCTCGTCCCCCGGTGGCACGTTGTAAACTGGCCGTTTTGCGAGCGGCTACCACAGGATTTAGAAAGCCGGGTTGGAACGGGATCATGAAGCGGAAGGTTTTGGTTTCCCTAGCGAGAAAGGCCGAAATAACCCAAGGTTCGTCCGTACTCGGAAAAGAGGGGATTAAACCGCCTTGGAACCCGGAAATTTCCGCCGCACGGGCAATCTCCGCCAAATAGTCGATATAGCTCGTGCCGTCTTCACCGCCGCTAAGTCCGGGTTTGGTCAAATTGTCATTGCCGGGGAACCAGTCGCCACGCCAAGGTTTGCGGCTGCGGTGAGAACTGGGCTCGCCGTGGGTGGGAATTCGCCAAAAAATGTCTATGGTCATCGGTTTTCTCCTATGAATGGCGCTTACGCGGCTTTGGATAATTGGGTGGCAATGCGGGAACGGACGACTGGCAGGACTTGCTCGCCGATCCGGTAGGCTTCTTCAAAATGTGGGATTGCGGCAAGCACAAAGCTGGATATGCCAATATCGGCATACTTGGTTAGCCGTTCTGCCACTTGTCCGTAACTACCTACCAACGATGCGGCGGCACCCGTCTGCGCGGTGGCAAAGCCGGCCCATAGATTGGGACCTACCACCGGATCGGTGGATCCGACGGCCCTTCCCGATTGCGCTAGAAACCGCTGAGCATCATGCACGGCTTCATCCTCGGTTTCCCGGGCAAGCACATCTATGCGCAAGCCAAAGGCAATCCGACGGCCCTGTACTGCGGCGAGGCCTTGCAGGGTAGCGACACTTGCCTTGAGTTCTTCGGCAGGGGCTGCATCCAAAATATGGACATCCGCCGATCGTGCAGACAAGCGCAAAGCCTCAGGCGTGTTGCCGGACAAATAGATCAGCGGCACGGGATGGTTAGCCAGAGGCCCATTGAAGCCCCCGTCCAGCACTTCAAAAAACTGCCCTTTGAAGCTGAACGGCGATTGGGTGAGAACACCTCTTGCCACTTCGACAAACTCCCCGATGCGTGGAAGGCGTTCGCTATCGGCAGCATAATCGCCATGACGGCGACGCAAGGCCGCATCGCCTCCTTGGCTGATCTGCCAAGCAAATCGACCTCCTGTAAAACGCTGGAAACTGACGGCGTTTTTGGCTGCGTAAACCGCTGAACCGCGAGATGCCTCAAACTCGGTCAGCAGCTTGAGGCGACGCGAACTGCGCGCTAGATAACCGGCGACGATCCATGATTCATCCCCTTCCAAATCGTTTTGAATCTGGATACCATCGAAACCGGCCAAATCTGCCGCACGTGCAATCTGGTGTAGGTGGTCAAGGAAATTAAAGCGGTCGCCACGCGGGTCACTGACCCCTTCGGTGAAGGGTGGGCGCGAACTTGCAGTACGTTCGCCACGGCGGGTTTGACCGGCGTCGCCATAGCGTCCGTCGCCACTGGTGGGCAATTGCCAAATAAATTCAATCGTCATTGTCTTTCCTTTTTTAGGTAAGGATATTAGGAAAAGGGTTCAAAAAAAACGGGCGTTGACTTGTAAACCGAGGGTACGTCCCTGACCCCAAATTGAAGTCGCCCCGTTTAAATTACTTAGCGATGGAGTATTACTGTGATTAAGGTAAGTCTCGTCCAAAGCATTGTTGAGATAGCCGGTTAAGCTGTATTTTTCGTCATTACTCGCCACCGTTACCCGAAAGTTGACGATGGAATAAGCGCCTTGCGAAAGCGTTTTGCCAACCGCCGTCTTATCTTGATAATTGACGTAATAATATTGTGGCGAGGTGAATCGCCAATCGCCGCTAGCCACCAAATGGGTATTCAACGGCAATTCATAAGGAACGCGATAGTCGGCTTGTAGGAAACTAGTGAAATGCGGCGCACGCACCATTTCATTACCGACTTGGATTTGAGTCTGTAGCGGAACCCCGGTTTGGTTGATGTTACCCACATCATTGAAGCGTGTATCCAGCAAACCGATGTTGCCGATGATATGCAAGTCAGGAATAGGCAATGCCTCGACTTCAAACTCCGCGCCCTGGGAACGGGCTGCACTGACGTTATAGATATAACCCGTGCGGTTGTTAGGATTTGCCGGATCGGGCACCGCTGTGATATTCAACTGGTCGTTTTTATAGTTGTAATAAAACAGCGAGGCATTAGCTTTCAAGCGTCCTTGAAACCATCCGGTCTTTGCTCCTAACTCATAGGAGATGAGCGTCTCCGGTTTGATGATGGTATTGAGCACTGCGAGTTGGGTCGCGCTGGTGTTGAAACCACCAGATTTTGCACCCCGGGCGTGCTTGAAGTACACCAAATCCGTCTGATTGATCTTGAATTGTGGAGTGACATCATAGGTAACCAGATCCCATGCCACGCTCTTTTGACCGATGAAATTGGTGGCCGAACCTGATGTTATTGCCGTAGTCGGACTTAGCACGACCGGAGTGGGAAGGTAACGCGGATTGACTGAATTCCACCAGTTGACAGTATCGTAGAACAACGGGTTGTTAGTGACCGCACCATTGCCGACCACACCGTTAAGGGTCGCGGCATTGTTATAGTTGAGCGTACCACCAGCGGCGGCTACAGCCTGCTGCCGGTTCAGATCCACATCCTTGGTTTCGTGGGTGTAACGCAGACCAAAGGTACTCAGCAACTGATCGGTGAAATTGAACGTGTGGCTGGTGAATATCGCAACGCTCTCGTCTTCGTGGTTAAAGTTGTTGCGCGAAAAAGCCTGTTGACCCAAACTGGAGAGGCATCCTCCGCCATTAAATTGTGCCCTTATCTGGTTAGTGGTGAGGCCGACACTGCAGGGTAAGGTCGATGTATATGTCGTCGAATCTATATTTTCATAGAAATAATGTAAACCGGTGATCCAGTTCCAGCGATCTTCGCGTGGCGAGGCCAAGCGGAATTCCTGGGACACTTGCCAAGAGTTCTGTGGGGTCGGGGCGCTGCCAGTGGTTGATGAATCCCAATCTTCATATCCAGTGATGCCGGTCAGAGTATATGACCCAAATTTCTGTGTTAGATTCAGCAAAGCACCTTTCTGGTTAACTTGGTTGTCGGTGATGGGGAGTCGCCTTGCTGTGCTGATGACATCATGATTCTGACTAGGAATATTGGTAAACCCAGTGAGCGGGTCTTTGTATAATATGCCGTTTGGGTTGGTTGCGCTTACCGTGCTCACACTGCCTTGAGTGTCGTAGTTGCGATAATGGACATTGAACAGCGCTTCAAGGTCAGGTGTGACCTTACCCAGAAATGATACCCGGAACATCGCATCGTTATAGCCACCCTGCTGTTGCCCTGTCAATTGATTGGTGACCGGATCCATGGTATCAAATCGCCCGTCTTGACGTTCATAATGGAAGGCGGCGCGAGCAGCAATAGTGTCGGTAAGGCGCGCACCGTAAGCCCCTTCGGCAATCGCATTGTTATAAGTGCCATAATTCAGTTTGATGTAGCTTTCCTGGGTTTGCGACAGAGTGGGCTTGCGCGATACCACGTCAATAGCGCCGCCAGTGGTGTTTCTACCCCACAGTGTTCCCTGCGGTCCGCGCAGCACCTCCACCCGTTCCAAGTCAAACAAAGGAAAGCCAGTGGACGTGGAGTTGCTCATGTACACTTGGTCTTGATAGAACCCAACAGGGTTGGTGAGGTCCAATTGTTGCTGCCCAGTGCCGACACCGCGAATCCACCAGCGTGGTCGCCCGTGGAACTGAGTGCCTGCCGATGCGTTAGGCACAAAGTTCAGCACTTCGCCAGCAGTCCGGCCTATGTTTTGATCGATCATTCTTCGACCACTGAGTACGGTGATGGCGCTGGGAACCCTCTGAGCAGACTCCTTGCGCTTCTGGGCGGTGACCATCACTTCGCCCAGTTGCTTCGGGTTGGATTCCGCCAACTCCGCAGCCCTTTCTTCTTTGGTATAGGTTGCCGTGCCGGACCCGACTGCCGTTGCAGCAGCCTCGTCACTCCCTTCAGCAGTCGCAGCGCTGGCATCAGGCACGCCCGCCTTTTTCGGCCCACGCGTCCATTCCTCTCGGGTGATATTGCCGTCACCATCCCAGTCGTAGGCGGCAAAGCCATCTTCCGTTGAGGCATCCTGAGCTACATTAGCAGTCGCCGGACTTGACTGCTGCGCCGCCCGGCGCGACCGTGCCTTTGCAGATGAGCCTTTGCCAGAAGTAGTTGCTCTCGAACCTGCGCTTGGTCTGGCTGTCGTCACAGGCTCGACAATATCCTCTGCCCAAGCCGCACCCGTTGTCAGGCACAAATAGGCGAAAGCCCCGCTCCAAGCTGAAACCAAAGATCGGTCAATTAGTTTAAGTTGTGGATTTTTTCTTAATGTAGTACTAATCATTGAGTTATCTCTGAACGAGTAAAAGTTGTGATTATTTAGTAGGCGTTACTGATTATTGATAATTTCAGAAAACTGATATAATACCTAGTTGTTTATTAAAAAGCATAAAACATGCCAATATACATTTTAGGTATGCGATTAAGTTATTTATCACGAATAACCCACAGCTAACAGGAGGTTTGTAAAAGCAATTTCCATGAGGTGGATCCCATGATATCCGCAAAATAGGATGATCAAAAAAACTAACGAAGGAAATGGGGTGTGCTGGCTCTGAAGCATAGTTGCTACTTTGGTGTTGCCAGAGAATCAGTGTGGTCTGAATAAGCATCGTCGTAAGTCGATACCCATTACCCTGTATTACCTATAAAGAATGGCACAAGTCATGCTAAATTAAGCCGAGCCGATTCTTCATCAAAACAGTTGACAACGAATCAATGTGGCCTAGAGGCTACATGAACGAATAGGCTGCTTGGTAATTGCCATTGAGCGCAAACCAAACCCATTTAACAAAGCATGGGTATCAATCAACATCCATCAAATAGGCAGAATATAATGAGTGACAAACTAGAAACCCTGTGGTATACACGCTGCCCAGTCCCCACCGGACTGGGGATAGCGGTGCAGAAAGGCTGGCTGGAGGAAAGCTTCAATGCCCAATCCACAGTCATCAAGTCATTGCGTGAGTCCAATGATAAAGCAGTGCGGGAATCCCATTTCGATCATACCTTGGAGAACTCTGTCCGCCACGGCGGCAATATCCCCGCTATCTGGGCGAGGTCAGTCGGCAGGGAAACCCGTCTGCTGGGATTGTCATGGTCTGACGAAACCCAACGGATACTTAGCCTGCCGGAAACTGGAATCGCCAAGGTGAAAGATTTGAAAGGCCGCAAGATTGGCCTGCCGAAATGGGAAAACGTGCAAATTGATTTTTCTAGGGCGCAGGCTATCCGTGGTTTGGAGAACGCCTTGAAGACGGAAGGTTTGACGGTGGATGATGTTGAAATTGTTGACCTAGTAATCAGCGCAGGGCATAGTGACGAGCCAGCGCAGCGTGTCGCCGGTACCCAGTTGTTCGGTGGGCGACGCAGCGGTGGGCAAAACACCGAACTGGTTGCGCTGATCCGTGGTCAAGTCGATGCCATCTTTCTGAAAGGCGCTCACGCCGCGGCGGCGGCCAGCCAATTCGGTTTGGTGACGGTGATTGACACTGGCGCTCATCCTGATCCTTTGATCCGCGCCAATAACGGCACGCCACGCACCTTGGCGGTCGATCTTAATTTGATCGAAAACCATTTTGACTCGGCAGTGTTGATTGTCGAAAACGTCTTGCGGGCGCAGGAATGGGCGAGAACCCACCCGGATGAAACTCGCCGCTTCCTTGCCAAGGAAACTAATAGCAGCGAGTATTGGGTGACGGTGGCTTATGGCGAAAACGCCCACCAGCGCTTGGACACGGATTTGTCTGATCAGAACATCAAAGGCTTGCAGGATTTCACTGATTTCCTCTACCGCTGGAAATTCCTGCCAAACCCAGTCGATGTGAATCAATGGATTGATGCGCGGCCTTTTGACGCGGCTTTGTCTAAGTTGAAGGCTGCCGCTTAAGTTATTCTGGTTCCCGCGCGCTTTGCGCGGGAACCTATTAACATAAGGCAGTCACATTTGACTGCACTAAGCTCTCGCGCACTCACCCATGATATTGAACCGCTATTTGCGTCGCGTTGGTCAACGAAAGCCTTTTCTGGCGAAACGATCAACGATGATCTTTTGTTTAAAAGTTTCGCGGCGGCACGATGGGCGCCGTCCGGCGGCAACGTACAGCCTTGGCGATTTATTTACTCAAAGCGCGATCCTGAAAGATGGACGCAATTTCTATCGCTACTGAATGAGCGCAACCAAGTCTGGGCGGCGAACACCTCGGCCTTGGTCTTGCTGCTATCGAAGAAAATTTGCCAGTACATAAACATAAAGGGAAGCTATGGCCTGAGAATTTTTTCTGTTCGCCCTGAAGCATTTAATGGTGAACAGATACTCCGATAGACTCAGATGTAAGAAGGCTGCAATCCAAAAGTGGATTTTTGATCATATAGACATGATTAAGTTATTATCGGCTTAAAATTAATTACCTATGCCTTAAAAGAAAATCTTCCACCTGTCCGCGAGATTTAAGCACGACAATTTGTTTGTCTTCATGAAGTGCAGACTGCCGTTCCAGTATCACGCGCCGACGAGTGATAGGGTAATTCGAAGCATACTTGATCAATTCCAAAGCCAATTTTTCATTGCAGCCTTCCGCCATATCGGGGCGCGTTTGCCCATGGAACTGAAACCATCTTTTGATAATACGCCATAGGCACAAAAGTCTAGGCATATCCAAAAATATCACGGTATCGCAGGCGGCAAATCTCATATCCAATGTTGTGCTGTAATTTCCGTCGATAATCCATGACTCGTAGGCGATCAGGCGTTCTAGGTTTTGCGTGAATTCTTCTTTAGTGGGCTGAACCCAACCTGGTTTCCAGAAATGGGCATCAAGATGGAATACTGGCAGGCGTAGTATCTTTCCGAGCTAGGCAGCGAAAGTGGATTTACCTGCACCGCTTGAGCCTATTACGAGTAGCCTAGAAATGGGAAAAATCAACTCGCCTTGGCTAGGGCAAACTCACCAAACAAACTTTCTTCATAAGCCCGATAGAGCTTGGCATAATCCCCGCCGGCATTAATGAGGGTGCGGTGATGGCCGATTTCCACCACAGACCCGTGCTTGATCACGGCAATTCGATCTGCGTCGCGGATGGTGGCTAAGCGGTGGGCAATGATAATAGCCGTGCGACCTTGGCAAAGTCGGCGAAGCGCCCGTTGGATGCGGCGTTCTGTGTGGATATCGACAGCCGAAGTGGCCTCATCCAACACCAAAATACCAGGGTCGGACAGATAAGCGCGGACTAGGCACACCAATTGCCTTTGTCCATGGCTGAGGTGTGCGCCTAAAGGGCCGACTTCCGTGTGGTAGCCATGAGGCAGACGCTCCAGTACTTCATCCGCACCCAATTCACGAGCCGCACCGATGAGTTCGGCGTCGCTCGCCTCTGGGGCTGCCAGCCGCAAATTGTCGAGGATACTGCCACTGAACAGGACATTATCTTGCAACACTACACCCACATGGCGGCGCAGATTGCGCTGGGCAATCTCGCGCACGTCTAGGCCGTCAATGCTGACCGAGCCATGATGCACTTCGTAGAACCGGGTCAGCAATTGCACTAGGGTACTTTTACCGTGGCCGGTCGGCCCAACGATGGCAAGCACTTGGCCTGCCGGGATATGCAAGTCCAAGTCGCGGATGACTGGTTTCAGCGCCGCCGGATCGTAAGCGAAGCGGACACTGTTAAAGCTGACATCACCACGGATGGACGGCAAATGCATGGCATCATCCTTATCTACAATCTCAGCATCGGTGTCGAGTAACAGGAAAATGCGTTGCGCAGAAGCCGCACCCGTGGCGTAGCGCTCGAACAAGTCGTTCAACTCCTGCAATGGACCCAGAAACATGAACACATAAAACAAGCTTTCAGCCATTTGGCCGAATGTGATTTCACCTAGCGCGATGCCACGCCCACCAGCAAGCAGCAGCATAGCCATGCCGACCGTCGTAAGCAAGCCGGTGAACGGGAGAAACCACCCAGAACGGGCATTGCCGCGCACTAAAGAGTAGTTAAACTCGTTCACCAGCCACCGGTAGTGCTTCCGGTTGGGTTCTTCCTGTACGGTTTGTTGCAGCAGCCGAACCCCGGAGACGGTTTCGACCAGATGCGCGGTGAAACGGCTACGGTTCTCAGCTACGATGGCCCAATTGCGCTGCGAGATGCGTTTGAATGCCCATGTCCCCAACAGCAAAAAAGGCACAACGCTGGCAAGGCTGAAGAATAGCAACGGTGAAATTTGCCACATCAATAGACCGGACACGATGCTACGCAAAAGTGCCGACAACAATTCTGGTGGGCCTTGAATCAGCAGCGACTCTAAGCTGTCCACATCGCGGTCGGCGCGGGAGATGATGCGGCCCGCCTTGGTGCGGTCAAAATAACGCACACTCAAACTTTGCACGTGGGTGAACACGCGCACACGCAGGTCATTGAGGATGCGGATGGCTGCCGAACCGGCTAAATATTGCGATATCCCGGCCAATAGAAACCGCGCCGCCCAAGTCAACGCCATTGCTCCCGCCAGCCATTGCAAGTAGTGATAATCCACGCTCCAGCCAGTGCCTTGACGGAGCAAGCCACGGTCAATCAATTGGCGGATTAGCAGAGGGCGTAAAAAGATTGCCGCGACTAGCACTATCTCTATGCCGATTACCGCGATAATCCTGTTGCGCACAGGCTTTAATAAAGGCAACAGACGGGAGAACATACTGCGGTTGAGAGACTTTTTGGCAAAGACCTCCTCCATTTCGATGTCACTTAAGACTTTTGTACGCAGATTTTCAGCCATTTTCAAAGTTCAATTAGGTTATCGCGGCATTCCGCATTCATATTTACCAAGGGATTCATATCACTGCGAAGATTAATAACTATGATCCAACCCCAATAAATCACGGTATTCAGCATTTTTTGCCGCAAGCGCTTCATGGGTGCCTTCGGCGGCGATGCGCCCATCGGCCAGCATCAACACATGGTCGGCCAACAAAATAGTGGACAGCTTGCTGGCAATGATAATTAACGTAGTACCATGACCATCGGATCTTTTTAATCTACGGATATTGTTTAGGATTTTACGTTCGGTCACGGCATCCAGCGCACTGGTGGCATCGTCTAGAATGAGAATATCGGGTTTGCCTAATAGTGCGCGGGCCAAGCTGACCCGTTGCCGCTGGCCGCCCGACAAGGTTACTCCGCGATCGCCAAACCGGGTTTCCAGCCCGTGCGGTAAGTCTTCCAGAACTTCATCAGCGGCAGCAAGACGTAAGGCTTCGCGTAATTCAGCCTCACTGGCGTTGGGTTTTGCCAACCTCAAATTGGCAGCCAAACTGTCTGAAAACAGAAAGCTTTCCTGCGGGGCCACATGGACTCGCTTGCGCAACTCGCCTAGGTTGACGCGCCGTACATCCCGCCAACCATGCTCGTTGGAACCCACTGCCAGCATCCCCTCATCAACATCTAAAAGCCGTGCGAACAGGCTGGCAAGGGTACTTTTGCCAGAGCCAGTCACACCAACCAAGGCCACCACTTCGCCGGGTTGGATGGTCAGAGAGCAGTTTTGTAGGATGTCACTTCCACCACCGGGGGTGGCTACGCTAACATCAGTCAATTTCAATCCTAAGGGTTCTTTAGGCAATGCGCGTTGTCCGGTTACAAAGGCCGGTTTTGCGTCCAGCAACTCCCATATGCGCGCTGCCGAAGAGCGAGCATCGGCAAAGGTTTGCATCACCCGCCCAATGCCTTCGACGCGAAATACCAAGGTCGTTGCCACCAACAAGGATGCCACCAATTCCCCCAGATTGAGCTTGCCTTGGGCCACCAATTCGGCGCCGTAAAATAACACCCAGACATGCCCCATCGACACGACTAATTGCGGAAATGGGATGCGCGAGGTCGAGTAAGCCAACGCGATTCGTGCCTGCTCGGCAAATATTTCGACTTGTTCGGTGAATCGGTCAACACGATCCGGTTCGATGGCAAAGGCCTTGATCACCCGCACACCGTTAATGCCTTCAGACAAATCTTGGTTGACTTGATCGTAGGCAGCGCCCACCGAGCGATCCAAGGTCACCAACCGCTCCGTCTGCGCCACAAAAATGCCAATGCCAAGCAGCATTAAGGCCAGCGGCACTAGACCTAGGTTCACGTTGTACCAACATAGCAAACCAACAGAGGCTATGATCACCAGTCCGGTGTCAAAAACCTGGCGCCAGAAGCTGACCAAAGCATCACGGACTTTGTCGGCATCGCGTGTAGTTCGAGTCACCATCTCACCCACACCATGCTGCCAATGGAAGCCTAAGTCTAGGCGCTGCACTTGCGCGAGGATACGCTCGCGCAGGATGGATAGAAGTTCTTGTCCGATGATAAGCGCCAACAGGCCGGCAGCGTATTGCACCAAGCCACGCGCCAAGGCTACGCCAGCCAATATCCCCAGCCAATGCCAAGCCACCGTGAAATCGAGGCTTCCGTCCGGCAGTTTGACCACGGCCACGCCGCGTTCCACGTCATTGACAGCCCGACCCACCAGCCATTGTTGGCCGGAAAGACTCAAGTTCACCACAGTGAATAGGAACGCAGTCAGGAAAAATCGCTTGGGCATTTCCCGGTAGATTGCCAAGCAACGCATTAAAGGATGGGTGTTTTTCATGCCTAAGCCCTCAGCCAACGTCTGCTCGTGGTAACCAGTAGGCTTGATCGGTTGATCCCTTCGGCTTTGCTTCCCTAGTGGTGTAGAAAGGATATTTTTTAGTCAGTGATTGTATGGTTAATTCGGCAGTTGTTGATTTATTGGTCCGGATGAAGTTCGGATGAATAAGGGTGGTTAGTTTTCGACAGTTTGCAAGCGCATTCATGAGCGGGTTTCTTGTGACCGGGTAACTTAATTAAGCAATCTAAAGCACAGATCACGCCAAGTGATGGATGCTGCGTACTTTAGTTTCCCTGCTCAATGGATAGTGACGCCTAACTGAAAGGGGCAGGAATCACTATCATCAAGCCTGCCGAACTTGTCGAATCGCAACGATGGAAAGCCCGAGGTGTTTGCAGTTCAGCATGAATGCTGATGCGTTGCTGGAGAATCAACACCATCCGATGTTGCCCTTGGTGCAGTTTGTTGGAGGGGTGTTGCCAAGGAGGCAATGCCCCAAAGCTTTCCTTAATCCCTTTTCTTCCTTATGTGAAGTTAGTTCCCGATCCATACGGATTCTCCATCCTTTTCAATATCATGGCATGGTCTGTGCTGAGCCAAGGTAGTCGTGACACAAACCTCGCTTGCAATCTCTGCTTTGAGGCATTTCCTATTCGTCACTTTGGTCAGGCTCAGGTATTGAACGTTTTTGTTCCTTAGCAACCCTCTCCATTGCCAGGGATAAGTGCTCATCCAAAACTCTTTATTAACCCATGCCGAGGGACATGTAGCCGCCTAACGGTGAAGCCTTTCAGCCTTTATATTGATGGAAAATAATGACACAGCAACGCAGAAATAACCCCAACTCCTCACTCATTGAACTGTGGTATACCCGTTGTGGAGCGGCCACTGCATCGGCCTTGGCCATCCAGAATAACTGGTTGCAGGCGGAGTTTTCACAAGGAGGGACGGTTCTCCATTCGTTGCGGGAATCCAACGACCGCGACATTCTCAACGCCCATTACAACCATAAGTTGACTGGCTTGTTCCGCGAAGGCGGCAATATCCCACCGATATGGGCCAAGGCTCAAGGCCAAGACACTGCTGTCATCGGCATCACTTGGTTGGACGAATACCAAGGCATCCTGACCTTGACCACTAGCGGCATTCATGAAATCGCAGAACTTCAAGGCAAGCGCTTAGGCTTGCCCCTGCATCGCGAAGCATTGATTGATTTTCAGCGGGGCGCGGCCCTACACGGATTTGTGACCGCCTTCGAAATCGCCGGACTAGACATCAAAGATGCTATTTTTGTGGATGTGGAAGGGTTGCCTGACCGACCCGCAAGGCCAGTGGACTGGTCGCACAGCATTGAGGTGGAAGCGCTGTTGGAAGGCAAAGTCGACGCGATTTTCTTGCGGTTTGCTAGAGGCTACCGTACATCCCAAGACCCTCGCCTTCATGAGGTCATCAACCTCAACACGCTACCTAACCCCTTGCATCGGGTTGGTAACGGCACACCCCGTCCGGTGACAGTAGATCGACCGTTCTTGGAAAAACACCCTGACTTGGTCGTACGCTATCTTGCCGTTTTGCTCCGCACCGCCGCTTGGGCCGAACACCGTCCTAAGGAGAGTGCATTACAGTTGATACCAGAAAATGGTGGCTTCAGCTTGGAGGATGTGTGGGCATCCCATGGTCACGACGTGCATCTGTCATTCACACCGAAACTCAGCCCGGACTATATAAAAGGGTTAGAAACGCAGAAAAACTTTCTGCGCGATTGGAATTTCCTGCAAGCCGACTTCGACATCGCCGATTGGATCGTCGAGGAACCCTTGGCCGAAGCCATCAAACTGGTCGAGCGCGAGCCGGACTTGACAGAATTTCCTACCGCCTTGGTGGCTTGATCATTGATTACAACCTTCCCCATCAACCAAAGAATATTTACATGACAGCATCCAATAAAACACCGAACGCCGAAGGCTTAGACACAATTTGGTTCACTCGTTGCCCAGTCCCAACCGCCACCGGCTTAGCCTACAAATTGGGCTGGCTGGACGACGAATTCAAACACGATGGCATCAGCATCAAGACGCTACAGGAAGTTGGCGGCGAGTTGGCTCGCCACCACTACGACCATCAATTGAACACCCTAATCCGTGAAGGCGGCAATTTGTTGGCGATCCCGGCAAAGGCACAGGGTGCGCCGACCCGCTTAGTTGGTCTGACTTGGATCGACGAGGCGCAAGCCATTCTAGTGCGCCCGGATTCCACTATCCGCTCGCCAGCTCATTTGAAAGGGAAACGTTTGGCCCTACCAGCCTACCGCGCCTCCGACCTAGCTGAAAACCGGCGAGGACGCAGTATTGCACGCGGCATGAGTCTAGCCGGTTATAAGGGCGTGCTAGCCTCAGTCGGTCTGAGCTTGGACGATATCCATCTGGTCGAAGTTAGCAGCGAACGACAAGGCACGGGTAGAGAAAACTTAGGAAGCCTGTGGGGTGGACTGGAGCCTTTAATCAAAGGTGAAGTGGACGCCATTTATGTCAAAGGCGCGTCTTCGGTTGACGCGGCCCGTCAACATGGAGCCGTGGTCGGTATCGACATTGACAAGCTGCCCGAGCGCCGTTTCCGCGTTAATAACGGCACACCCAGACCTATCACCGTTCATCAGGATTTGATCGAAAACCACTTTGATTTACTGGTGCGCTTCCTTTACCAGACCTTGCGCGCTGCCGAGTGGGCCAAGACCAATCTTGCCGGAGTACAGGAGATATTGCAGGGCGAAGCCCGCGCCAGCAGCGAAGGCGTGGCGGCAGCTTACCGAGACGGCTTCCACTTGACGCTAGCGCCTGATTTGTCCGACGAGCGCGTGGAATTATTCCGCCAGCAGAAGAACTTCCAACTGACTTACGGCATCCTTGATCGGGATTTTGACTATGACGCTTGGATTGATCGGCGTCCGCTGGAAGAAGCACGCAGGCGCTTGGAAGGCTATTTGAAAGCCGCTTAAAGTAAAACATCCACCGACCATCAAACAAAAGGTTACAACATGACGACTCAAAATGACAACAGCATCGACTCCATTTGGTTTACCCGTTGTGCGGGCAACGCAAGGGGTGGGGTACCCACTGCCACTGGCTTGGCTTACCAACTCGGCTGGCTGGATGAGGAATTCAAGGCCGACGACATCATTCTGCGCACCTTGCAGGAAACCGGCAACGAAGCCCATCGCCACAACCATTACGACCACCAATTACCAAACCTGATCCGCGAAGGCGGCAATCTGTTTGCCATCCCAGCCAAGGCACAAGGGGCAAAAACCCGGTTAATTGGATTGACTTGGATAGACGAAGGCCAGTCCATCATTGTGCGCCCGGATTCTGCCATCCGCAGCCCCAAAGACTTGAAGGGCAAGCGTCTGGCTTTGCCCGCTTTGAAAGCCATAGACATCGCGGAGAACCGCAGAGGTCGCAGCATTGCCCGTTATGGCAGTTTGCATGGCTATAAAGGCGCGTTGAACTCGGTCGGATTGACTTTAGACGATGTGCATTTGGTAGAAGTTGGCAACGGCCAACCCGAAGCCAATCCAGATGGTAGCGATGCCAATTTAGGCGGTTTCTGGGAAGGTTTGGAGCCCTTGCTCAAGGGTGAGGTCGACGGACTTTACGTCAAAGGCGCTTCCGCCGCAGACGGCGCACGCAAGCATGGCTTAGTGGTCGGCATTGACTTGGATAAGTTGCCCGAGCGCCGTTTCCGTGTCAACAATGGCACACCGCGCCCGATCACGGTCCATGAAGATTTCCTCGAAAACCACTTCGACCTGCTCGTGCGCTTCCTGTATCAGACTTTGCGCGCCGCTGAGTGGGCCAAGACCAATCTCAATACCGTCTACGATCTGCTGCACAAAGAAATCGGTGCTAGCCGCGAAGGCTTGGAGGCAGCATACCGTGACGGATTCCATCAGACCCTTGCGCCCGACCTTTCGGCTGAGCGGGTTGAACTGTTCCGTCAGCAGAAAAATTTCCAACTGGTCTACGGAATCCTTGACCGGGATTTTGATTTCGACGCTTGGATCGACCATCGGCCTTTGGAAGAAGCACGGCGGCGGCTGGAGACTTATTCGAAGGCGGCTTAAGGTCACTTTATAGGCCGTATACGATCAAATACGGCCTATATCTTTAAACCCTAACAGGAGCAAACCATGAGTAAGAAAAAACGCCAATTGATTCTATCGACCTTTGTGCAACTCTACGGCACCCATGCCAATGCTTGGCGCAGACCCGAGACGAAAGTCGGCGGCAACCCAGACTTCAACCAGTGGGCGGACACGGTAAAGTTGCTGGAACGGGGCAAATTTGACATCGCGTTTTTCGCTGACTTCGTCGGCAACAGCGGTGCTGATATCGACAATATTGGACTTCATCCGCGTGGCGGCGGCTTTGAGCCATTAACCTTGACGGCGGCTTTGGCCCAGGTTACCCGGCACATCGGGCTGGTGGCAACCGTAAACACCAACTTCAACGAACCTTACAACATTGCCCGTCGATTCGCCTCGCTAGACCATCTGACGGGTGGCCGCATTGGTTGGAATATCGTTTCTTCACTGTCCGAAGGCGCGGCAAGCAGCTTTGGCGTCGCCAATCCCCTAGATCATGCCGGACGCTACGAGAGGGCGGCAGAGTTCATCAATGTGGCTAAGCAACTGTGGGATACATGGGACGACGACGCTTTCGACCATCCCAATAAGGAAACTGGCCGGTATCTGGATGCCAACAGTGTGCATCCTATCCACCACCACGGCAAGCATTTCAGCGTGGACACCTTGCTCGATATTGCACGGCCCATCCAAGGCTATCCAGTGTTTTTTCAAGCCGGCAACTCAGAAGTCGGGCGCGAGTTCGCGGCGGAACACGCGGAACTGATTTATGCCGCCGCGCAAACCATCGAAGAAGCACAAGCCTATTACAAGGATGTGAAAGGCCGCCTTGCCAAATACGGGCGCGAACCGGATGATTTGCGCGTCATCCCCGGCCTGTTTTACTTCATTGGTTCTTCGCGTCAGGAAGCCGAAGAAAAGTACCAGTCTTACCGGGAATCCTATGACCAAAACATATCGGCTAGGCGGCAATTGTTTGGCGTCGACCTGTCACAATACCCGCTGGACGGCCCATTGCCGGAAAACCTTCCCGAACCGGTCAACGGCATAGGCCGCTGGCGTCAAGCCGTCGCACTGGCCCGCCGCGAAAACCTCAGCATTCGAGAACTGATTCTGCGTTTCAGCATTGTCCAAGGTCATCGCATTCTTATTGGCACGGCGGCGGACATCGCCGGCCAGATTGAAGACTGGTTCCTCAATGGCGCGGCCGACGGTTTTAACTTGAAGCCTACGTTCCTGCCCGACACACTGGAAGAATTCGTCGATAAGGTCGTGCCAGAACTACAAAAGCGTGGCATTTTCCGTACCGAGTACGAAGGTAAGACTCTGCGTGAGAATCTTGGCTTCAAGCGTCCATCGAACCAACATTTGCAGAGCAAAGCGGCAAAGGCGGCCTGATTTGGCGATCATCGGTTCGATGATCTTTTGCTTCCTAGTCTTGACCTTCGAGCCTATTACGCTGACCAACCAAGCATGGCTGTGCTGGGAATTCAGCAGCCGTGTTACTCAGATGTTGACCACACAACAACACTAGGGTTATGCAAGGTGATCGCACTCACACAACTGCCTTTATGAACCAAAAAATGCCGTCTAATGCTATGCAAAGGCTTGAATTTACAATAGCCCATCATTCTTGGCATCAAGACTGCAATACGAACTATGCACGTTGCGCACCCGCGTAGCCAAAAAAGATTTGCCACTATTTTTCCATCTAACGGAGATCATCACTCATGTCCATCGACACCTCTTTAATCGAAATTGTCGAGTATGTCGACAAAGCCAAGCAAGAAGCCATTAATGCCTTTAGATTCCTGAAGGAAACTGGCACATTGTCCGCAACCTATACTTTTAACGTCGTGCATCGCATTCCCGGTCACGACTTATTACTGGCTATCAATTTCCCGAGACCCTGGGAGAAAGATGACGGTACCGCCAGTATTAAGCTATCCAGTTTTTCCGAGCGAGCTGATTTGGTGTTGCATGAAGAACGATTGGATTCGGACACTTTTGTTCATGTCCACTCCCCCTACCTAGCGGCGTGGTCGTTGGCCCATGAGGATTTCCCTATCCGTTACGTGGCCGCGCAGCGCCATCTGTTGACCCGCGTGATCCCCAACCACCTTGACCGTACCCGTACCGTTCTTGATGTCATCCGCGAACGTCTCGACCTACATCCCGACTGGGCACCGCCCACCGGCATCTTAGAATCCAATGGCGGGGCGAATATCTGGGGCAAGGGCATCGCCAAAACGGCCCAATTGATCCTGTTCATCGAAGAAGCCGCTAGGTTCCAGTCACTGGCTGAACAGATCGGCGGGGCTAAGGAATATAACCCAGGTACCTTGGATCAACAGTGGAAGCGCACGGGGCTTTTAGATAAAGCAAAGGAAACTAATTACGTGCAATAAGCCTTAAGGCACGTTTTGTCCAAGGACCGCCAAGCCTATACCCTCTCCCATCATGAAGGGATAGTGGGCTTGGCGGGTTTGTTTATAGATCATAGGAGTACACCCATGGCAAAAAAATCCCGCCAATTGGTTCTTAACGCGTTTTTCCAACGTTTCGGACATCACCCTGCCGGATGGCTGCACCCAAGTTCGACCGACAATGGACGGCCTAGTCTGGACTGGTACATCCGTGCTGCCAAGTTGGCCGAAGACGCCAAATTCCACGCATTTTTCCTAGCTGATTTCATCGGCCAATCCGGTGAGGCGACCGGACAAAGCCCCAATAACTATCAATTTGAACCCTTTACTCTGCAATCGGTGATTGCCTCACACACTCAACACATTGGTCTAGTGGTGACGCTCAACACCAATTTCACTTATCCCTATAACGCCGCCCGGTTGTTCACCTCGCTGGATCATATCAGTGGTGGGCGGGCGGCTTGGAACGTGGTCGCTCAATGGCCGGAACACACGGCGGAAAATTTTGGCTTGAGCGAAAATCCACCGCCGCATCCTGAGCGGTATGTCCGCGCAGAGGAATTCCTGAATGTTACCAAAGCACTGTGGGACACTTGGGATGACGATGCTTTCGACCATCCCGACCGTGAAAACCGGCAGTTTTATAATCCGGCTGCGGCACATCCGTTGGACTTTAAGGGCAAGTATTACTCATCCAAAGGCTTGCTCGACTACCCGCGTCCAATCCAAGGCTACCCAGTGATCGTACAGGCTGGCAATTCCGAGGAAGGTCGCGAGTTCGCCGCCAAAATCGCAGAACTACAATACTGCTCGGCTACCTCGCTGGATCTCGCCAAAGCCTATTATGCCGATGTTAAACGGCGGCTGGCAAAATATGGTCGCGAGGAAGATGATTTACGCCTGACCCCTGGTTTGTCGGTTGTCGTCGCGGAATCAGACCAAGAGGCGCAGGATCGTTTCGGCGAACTTCAGCGTAAGGTCGATGTCAGCAATGTGCATTTCGGCGGTTTCGATTTGTCTTCGTATGACGTGGACGGGCCATTGCCCGACCTGCCCTACAAGGAAACCGAAAATGGCAAGGGCCGCTTCCGCCAGCAACTCGAACTTGCTCGCCGGGAAAATCTAAGTATTCGCGAACTGGTTCTGCGTTTCCGCGTGTCACGCGGCCATTTGCAGGCCATAGGTTCGGTAAAAACCGTGGCCGACATCATCGAACAATGGTTTATCGAGCGCGGCGCCGATGGCTTCAATGTCGTCCCGCCACTGCTGCCAAGCGGTTTTGAGGACTTCACGCGGCTGGTGGTGCCTGAATTACAACGACGGGGCATCTTTCATAAGGAATACGAAGGAGCGACTCTGCGCGAAGCGCTGGGGCTAAAGCGTCCTGCCAACCCTAATACGGGCAAAGCCAAAGGTACATCAGTCAACAGCGAGACCGCAGAGGAAGTTGAATTTCTCCGTGCCGCCTCGGCCTGACAGGGGGAAATAGCCATGACACACACCATCGAAACCTTTTCACGCCAAGTTCGCGAGGCATTGTTAACCGACCCCGGTCCCACTGGGCGAGAAAAAGTGCGCACACTGTTGGAAACGGTCGTCAAAGACGCTGCATTCGCCGAACAGCACTTAGGCGACGGGCAACCTCAGCGCCGGGTATTATATCAAGACCCCGATTTGGGTTTTGCCATCCTCGGCCATGTGTTCCACGAGGCTAGGAGGACGCAACCCCACGACCATGGTCATTCTTGGGCCATTTACGGCCAAGTGGCCGGGGAAACGACTATGGATGGCTGGGAAATTGTGGAGCAGGCAACCGCGGATGCGCCAGGCAAAGTTAGGTTACGGGATTCGTCCACCCTGACGCCCGGAATTGCCCGTGTTTATAACGAAGGAGAAATCCATTCGCCTCGGCGGGAAGGCGCCGCAAAGCTGATCCGCATTGAGGGACAACCCGATCAGACTGGACCGCGCCTCGTGTGGGAGCCGATTTAATTACGACTTGTATGGGGAACCTACTCAGGTTCCCTGTCCGGTTGACGGAAATGCTTAATGAGAAGATGCACTCAATCCATAGTCATTGCCATGGCAGCGGTTCCATTGACGGCCCAAGCACAGGATATCATCACCACCTATGAACAGGCCGTTCAGCGCGACCCGCTTATTCATCAAGCCGAAGCTAACCGGAATGCCGCGTTAGAAAGCAAACCCCAAAGCATCGCCCGATTGCTGCCTACCATGTCAATCTCCGCAGGTTTAAATCAAAACTGGGTAACCACAAAAACCAGCGATCAAGTGCAAAACAATATCGCTGGTGGCAGTAAAGTAAATTTTTGGAGTAGCAATCCTGTCTTCAATCTGAGCCAACCACTATATCGTCACGATCTTTGGGTAAGATTAAGCCAAGCAGACAATCAAGTGGCACAGGCAGAGGCGGAATACGAGGCGGCATTCCAAAGTTTGATCATTCGTACCTCCAAAGCATATTTCGATATCCTTTACGCCCAAGACAATCTTGAATTTGCACGGATGGAAAAGCAGTCTATCGAGCGTCAATTGGAACAAGCCAAGTCCCGATTTGAAGTGGGACTGATTGCCATCACCGATGTGGATTCGGCCCAAGCCGGTTATGATCAAGCCAGGTCCGGCGAAATCAAAGCAAGCAACGAACTGGAGAATGCCAGTGAAGCCATGCGGGTGATTATTGGAGAATTCAACGGCGAAGTCGCAGCACTTCAGGCCGACATACCCTTAAATTCACCAGAGCCGACCGACATTGAAATATGGAACCAGCGTGGACAGGAAGACAATCTATTGATAGTCGCCGCAACCAATCAAGCGGAGCAGGCCAATAAAGGAATTGATCTGCAATTCGCCGGTCATTTGCCCACGCTGGATTTGGTGGGAACCGCCGCTTTCAACGAGAACAACCGTCCAAATGGCACACGCACTGAGACTCAAATCATCGGTGTGCAATTGAATGTACCTCTCTTTCAAGGCGGGCTGGTCAATTCACAGGTGCGACAAGCTCGCGAACTCTCCAAGGCTGCCCAAGAGAATCTGGACGTGCAACGCCGTAACGCGACAAACCAAGTCAAGACAGCTTACCGGGGAATTCTCACCAGTATCAGCCAAGTGGCGGCATTGAAATCTGCCGTCGTCTCTGCGCAAAGCGCCTTGGATGCCATCACTGCCGGTTTTGACGTAGGTACACGAACCATGCTTGACGTGTTGATCCAGCAAAGAAACCTTTACCAAGTCAAACGTGATTACGCCAAAACCCGCTACGATTACATCATGAATAGCCTAACCCTAAAACAATCCACGGGTTTACTGACAAGGGACGATCTGGAAATGGTGAATCGCTGGCTAAAAAGGAACTGAGAGATTGATGTCGGTCAAAGTAAAGCGTTGGTTCAAGCCGCCAACTCGGTGGTCAGCCACCCTTGGGTCTGAATTTCGAATAACTTGGCATATAGCCCGCCGTCTTGGTTGGCCAAGTCTTCATGGTTTCCGCGCTCAATCACCCGCCCCTCTTTCAAAACTAGAATTTGATCAGCGTTCATGACCGTACTGAGGCGGTGGGCGATGATCACCGAACTGCGCCCAGTGACTAGCTTTTCCAAGCCTTGCTGTACCAACACTTCAGATTCTGAATCCAAGGCACTGGTGGCTTCGTCGAGGATAATTAACTCGGGGTCTTTGAGTATGGCGCGGGCGATGGCGACCCGCTGCTTTTCGCCGCCGGAGAGTTTGATCCCGCGCTCGCCGACGAGAGTCCCGTAACCGTCGCTCATGCGTTGGATGAAGGCATCGGCGTGCGCTGCGACAGCCGCCGCTTGAATGTCTTCGGTGGTTGCGCCGGGCCTGGCGAAGGCGATGTTTTCGCCAATGCTGTCGTTGAACAAGGCCACATCCTGCAATACCACACCCATTTTAGCGCGGACGGAGCGCTGCTTGTAGTCGCGCAGATCGCGGCCATTGATAAGGATGCGGCCTGCTGTCGGATCGTAAAAGCGCATCAGCAGCTTTACTATCGTCGATTTTCCGCTACCACTTAAACCCACTAAAGCCAAGGTTTCACCGCCATTCAACACAAACGACACGTTTTGAATGGCGCTAGTGTTGCGCTTGCCGGGGTAGGAGAAGCTGACGTTTTCAAACGCGATGGATTCCAAGTGGCCGAGTTCAATGGCCTCCTGCCGGTCGGATAGTTCCGTGTCCACGTCCAGCAATTCCACTAACCGTTCGGCGCTGGCTTCGATGTCGCCGGCTTGGTTGATCTGTCTGGCAATCGGCGCAATCGTGGTGATGAGGCTCTGGGTCAGGGTCAACACCAGCAGGATGTCGCCCGCCGTCATGTCCCCGGCCAAGGCGTTGCGAGCGGCGAGCCCGACGGCAGTGCAAACCCCCAAGGCATTGCCAATGTTCAGCATTAAGGCCGAGCGCCATTCCACTTTATGCAGCTTGTCTCGTGTGACTTTCCATTGCTCTTGGGTTTCGTCATAACGTTGTTTCACCGCCGGTTCACCCCCGAAACTGCGAACCGTGGCAATATTACCGACCATCTCCGCCAATAAACCTGCCATCCGCCCGGCCATCGCCTGCCAGCCTCGCCGGTGCGGTTTGGCCCATCCCACAGTTTGGTAAGAAATGTAAAAATTGAAAGCCAACACTCCTGCCATGACCAAGCCAATGGACGGCGCACGGTATAGCAACACGCCGATGATGAAGAACATTTGCAGGATATTCGCCAAGGTGGTTTCGGTCAGCGAGAACAGCCACATGGTGATTGAAGGGATAGCCCCGAAGCGATCCATGATTTCGCCTGCCCTAGTCTTCTCGAAGTAATCGATTGACATACGGGTCATATTGTCGAATACCCGCTGGCGGAAGGTACTGACCGTGTCCAGCCACAAGTCGTCGGCCTGCTTGTCTTGCAATGCGCCGAAAATCACCAAAGCGACCCGCAAAACGAAGAACAAGGCTAATAATTTGACGATGCTATCAGCGGCTTCCGCATGGGGAATTTTCCCGTAAGCCAGCTTGGTGATGACATCGACAATCATTTTGTACAGATAGGGCGTACCCGCGCCGATGGCTCCCAACACCGTGCTGGCCGCGAACACTGCAACAATGCGGCCTTTGTATTCAGGGATAAACTGGATGACGCGCCAGATATTCCTTAGGAACTCGATTTTGCGGGGCCGTAAATAATGGTAAACCCGGGCGAATAGGTTAAAGCCAATGTACCCTGCAAGCACTAGACCTAACAGTTGGGAGGCAAAAATCCCGTTGACTCGACCATGATTATGGTTAGGAAGAGTAACGGTGACAGACTCCAAAATTGTGTGCAGATGTTCTCCGATTCTAGCTATCCACTGCCCGTCAAGGGTGGCTACGGTTCCAAAAAGGATGCTAGCCATTAGTATGCTAACAGTTAGCAAGGGGTGTTCAGGGATGAGTCGGAGGGTTCGCCGGAGAGTGTTCATAAAGAAGTATATTGGTGCAATGCTTTAAATTCGGCATAACCCATGCCAAAAGAAAAATTGGTTTCTCATGGCTATTGGCTGTTGATATTTTGGTTCTCCATGCCGACAACATTCCGCTAAGCAGTTTTGTCGGCAAGGGGGCAAGCAGTCTGTGGCAAGGTAGCACCTTGCTACCTTGAACGCTAGAGACGTTTAAGCGGCAATTGCTTGCAAGGCATTGCGGCTGGTTAGCCAAAGTGCTTGTTCGACGATAGTGTCGATGCGCTTGCTCACTTCGTTATTGTCGAGTCGGTAGCCGATGCCCAACTCGTCTTTGACAAAGTCGGAATCTTTGACATAGACCGACGTTGGCACAGTGTAGACACCGAAAAAACTCAGCAGTGGACGCAATTGATGTTCCAACACCAAACTATGGTGGTCACTTCCACCCGTCGCCGCGAGGATAGCCACTTTGCCGTTGAGAACTTTAGGGTCCAACAAGTCTAAAAAATGCTTTAGCAAACCGGTGTAAGAACCTTTATAAACGGGGGTCCCGATGACCACCAAATCGGCGGACGATAGCTTTTCATAGGCCGAGTTGATCTCAGCGGGCAATTGTTTAGGGTTGAGGGCCAAGCCTAAGCTGGGCGCAATGTCGCCCACGTTGATAATTTCCTTTTTGGCAAACGCACCAGTTACCGCAGTTCGCCCCACAATCAACTCAACCAACGCTGTGGTTCTGGATGGACTGCTCAAACTACCCGATATTCCTACAATACTCATTAGTGTTTCCTCAATTCTTACATTGCTGTGTTAAAAAAAATAGATATTTTGATGAAGGCTATGCGGCCCACCAAAAGTTTCAACCTCATTGGACGAGGGTGAGCACGGAAAGCTTAGTGACACCGGCACGTTCAATACCGGACATCACCTTGGCAACAATTCCGTAATTTACCCCTTCGTCGGCATGAAGATGCAGAGCCAACTCAGGGTCAGAGGTTTTGCGCACCTTCAATTCTGACTCAAGCCCTTCCACCGTGACTTCTAGCTTGTCGATATACACCTTGCCTTGTGCGTCAACGCTGACATCAACCGCCTTCTTTTCTTCCGGGGGCGCGGTCTCCGCCGTTTTCGGTAGGTTCACATGAACGGCGTTGGATAATAATGGCGCGGTGACGATGAACACGATCAGTAACACCAACATGACATCGACCAAGGGGGTGACATTGATTTCGCTCATCGCGGCGTCGTCTTCGCCTTGTGCTTGAAAGGCCATCAGGCGTGCGCCCCCTTCGCTTGCACAGAATCACGGTGAAGTTCGGCGACTGTGCTTTTTCCATGGGTCGTGGCAACTCCGGGATCATCAACATATTTAGCGGACGGACGCTTGATGATGAAGGATGTCTTTAACGCGAGATGGATGAAATCCGTGGCGAAGTTGTCAAGAAATGCCCATATGACTTTGTTCCTGCGCAGAAAAAAGTTATAGGCGATTACCGCTGGCACGGCAACCGCGATGCCGATGGCGGTCGCTATAAGGGCTTCGCCAATAGGTCCGGCCACCACATCAAGACTTGCTGAACCGCTTTTGCTGATATCCTGCAAGGCATGCATGATCCCCCACACCGTGCCGAACAATCCGACGAATGGCGCTGTGCTGCCGATGGTAGCCAACACGGACAACCCACTTTCCAGCGCGCCGCGTTCCTTCTGCATCTGTTGGCGAAGACGGCGGTCAAGCAGCTCTTGGCGGTCGCCTGTATGTTCCAAATCGTGGACTGTCGTACCACCATCGGCATCGCGTAGGGTGTTGAATCCCGCACTGGCCACTCGTGCGGCTGGGCCCGAATAACCCGACAATTCCGATGCTGCATGAAGATCTGTGGCCCGCCAAAAGACTTTATTGAACACGCGGTTGAAATGTGCCACACGCACATGTTGAATAGCTTTGATGAGTATCAACCCCCAAGTGATCACGGAAAACGCGCCTAAAGTCCAAAGGGTGCCATCAACGATGGCGGTGGTGGATAAAGTTGGCATTAAAGTAACCTCGTTCTAAACAATTTCAAAAAAGGTGAAATCTGCTGCATGGCTATCATCCAGGCAGATTGAAAACAATCGGAACCGACACCCATCCGTCTGTCGGAGTATCTCCGCGCATAGCCGGCGCGAAGCGCCAAGACCCCTTAACTGTCCTAACAGCAGCCTGATCCAAGATGTCGTGTCCGCTGGACTTTTGCACTGATACGCTGTCCGGCCTGCCATTGGCAAGTACATGTACTTTCAGCACTACGCGACCCTCCCACCCTTCTTCCTCGGCCATTTCAGGGTAATCCGGTGCCGGGTTGTGTAAATAACCCGCACCTCCGTGAGGCGGCGTGACCTTTTCTGCAACCGGTGCTGGCGGCGCGGCCCTGACCGGAGCGGGTGATGGCGCAGATCTAACCGGGGCAGGGGATGGCTCATCCACTTCAATTTGCCTAGGTTCCGGTGGGGGTTCTTCGTGCCTTATTATGGATCGGGGCTTTTGCGGCTTAAGCGCCACCACATCCTTCTTTGGTTGCGGTGCCTCGGCTTTTTTGGGCTTAGGCAGCGGCTCGATTTTCTTAGGCGGCGGTGGCTCGACCTTTTTGGGCTTTGGTGGAGGCTCAGCCTTTTTAACCGGCGGCGGAGGCGGCGGCGGCTGCACAACAATCGGCTTCGGCGGCGGTGGGGGTATCAATGTCACCTGTACCATGGGCGGCACTTTGACTGGGGTAATGGGTGGCTCATCCCTAGCAGTATTTTGAAAATGCTGCACAATGTAGACATGAGCCAGTATGGTCAAAAGACCGATCAAGAAAAAGTCCAGCCATCGACGTTCGTCCCCGTTTGCCACGGTTATAGATCTGACTAACCCTACACTACTGCCTTCAGTCGACAGTATTGTCCTCCCGGTTTTATACAGGACAAACTTCATCGGGATAATGTGGGCAGATTTTCCAGCCACTTCTGACTCTGCCCCAGATTGTAGAGCCTTTAAAGGTTTATTCATAAGTATCTGGTAGCCTCCGATTAGGTATTCACGCCTACATTCAACCTCAAAAAGAAGCCAATCATGAACGGGCGTTCTTAATGCTGATTCTGCAAGGCATAAGCATTTCAAAATCTGTGTTGAATATCATAAACAAAAAATGTGCCACGATCCTTGAAGCACTATCAAGCTGCCTTTAAATCAGCATTCTCGGGCTAAATATCAATCCAACAGCAGAGGATAAAGGGTTCCCAATAGCGATCCGTCCTCCCACGATAATGTTGGTAAGGCAGCATTCTGCTCATCGTCTGTTTCTCAGGCAACAGCGTTGCGATGACATGACCTTTGCCACTCAGTCCAATGCTGATAAAAAGATTGCCTGCCTAAGGCGCTTCTTCTGGAATCTCATGTCTTGCCTTCATAGGCAAAGCACAGAGTGCCAATCCGTGTGTGCGAGGGAGGTATCGTTGCCCTCTTAAGGGTTTGCGTTACCGTCAGTCACCATTAAGTCGGGATAAATCCGGTTCCATTTCCTCTTGCACCACCAGCGGAAACGGTCAAGGTACAAGTACACGACGGGTGTTGTGTATAGTGTCAAAATCTGGCTGAACAACAGGCCACCGACGATGGATATCCCTAGCGGCCGCCGTAGTTCTGCGCCGTCAGACCCGCCAATGGCAAGAGGCAGCGCACCCAGCATCGCAGCTAGGGTAGTCATTAAGATGGGGCGAAAACGCGACAGACAGGCGGCATAAATGGCATCTTCTGGCGAGCTGTGCCCCAGGCGCTCGGCTGCTACAGCATAATCGATCATCATGATGGCGTTTTTCTTGACGATGCCGATCAGTAGGATTACCCCGATTAGAGCAATGATGCTGAATTCGGTGTCACAGGCCATCAGGGCAAGCAATGCGCCCACACCCGCCGACGGTAGAGTAGACAAGATGGTGATGGGGTGGATGTAGCTTTCATACAATATCCCTAGCACGATATAGACCGTCAGCAGCGCCGCCAGAATCAGCCAAGGTTGGCTTTCCAAAGAATCCTTGAACGCCTGCGCCGTCCCCGAGAATCGCCCGCGCACCGAAACCCCGGCATCCAGCTTGGCGAACGCTGCTTCGATGGACGAGGTCGCTTGGCTCAAGGAAACACCGGGGGCAAGGTTGAAGGAAATGGTCGTGGAGGCAAACTGGCCTTGATGGTTGATCGCCAACGGCGTATTGGTCATTTCATAATGGCTGATGGCCGCCAACGGGATTTTGGTGCTTTCATTAGTGCTGATATAAATGTTTTCCAAGGCTTGCGGACTTTGCGCGAACTCAGGTGCCACGTTTAACACCACATAATATTGGTTAAGCGGTTCGTATAAAGTGGATACCAGTCGCTGGCCGAAGGCATTGTTCAGCGTGGCGTCGATCAGTTTCGCCGAGATGCCTAGCGTTGATGCCCTTGCCCGATCCACCACGAGAGTAGTTTGCAGTCCCTTGTCCTGGAAGTCGGAATTGACATCGGTCAACTCGGGCAGTTTCGCCATGGCATCGCGCATGCGCGGCGTAAGGCTGCGCAATTCCTCCAAATCGCTGGCAAGCAGGCTGTATTGAAATTGCCCGGAGCCTGGCCTCGCACCGATTTGGATGTCTTGCTGAGGCGTCAAAAACAGTGTGGCACCTGCCACTTTGGCCAGCTTGGGTCTGAGTCGCCCAACGATGTCTGCGCCTGAGGACTTGCGCTCGGGGCGGGTCTTGAGCAGCGCGAACATGGAACCCGTGTTGTTCTGCCCGCCGCCAAAGCCGCCTGTGTATTCGTAAAAGGTCGCAAGCTCCGGATCTTCACTGACGATCTTCATCAACTGGTTGATTTTCTCACGCATCGCCGTAAAGGAAATGCTTTGGTCCGCTTGGAAGTTTCCTTGCAAACGCCCGGTGTCCTGCTGCGGAAAAAACCCCTTGGGGATGGTCGAAAACAAATGGATATTCAATCCAATCGTCGCCAGCAATAGCACCAACATCAGCCGCTTGTGGCGCAAAGCCCATGTTAGGGAGCGCCCATAGCCTCGCAACAGCTTCGCCATGCCGTGTTCCAGGCCACGATGAAGCCAGCCGTGGGCTTGTGCGGATTCGCGGCGCAGTAAATGAGCGCACATCATCGGCGTGGTGGTCAGTGAAATCACCAAAGACAAGGCCACCGCGACTGCCATGGTGAGTGAGAATTCTCGAAACAAACGGCCTACGATCCCACCCATGAATAACACCGGGATAAATACGGCCACCAAGGAAAGACTCATCGAAAAAACGGTGAAGCCAACTTCCTTTGCGCCGCGCAACGAGGCTTGGAGTGGCGTCAACCCTCTTTCTATGTGTTGGCTGACGTTTTCCACAACGACGATGGCATCGTCCACGACGAAGCCGGTGGCAACGATTAAAGCCATCAAAGACAAATTGTTGAGGCTATAGCCACACAGTCGCATTACCACCAAAGTGCCCAGCAAGGACACTGGAATGGCTACAGTGGGGATTAAGGTTGCCCGCGCACTGCGCAAAAACAGGAACACTACCAAGATCACCAAGCCAATGGAAATGAGCAAGGTATGCTCAACTTCCCGTAAAGAGGCGCGGATGGTGGTCGTGCGATCCATGACCACCTGCACATCTATCCCCGCAGGGATGACTGCCTGTAATTTTGGCAGTAGGGCTTTTATGGTGTCCACGGCCTCCACGGTATTGGCACCCGGTTGGTTTACCACGGCCAATGACACAGCAGGCTTGCCGCCTGAAGATCCGGCATTGCGCAATTCTTGCAGCGAATCACTGACTTCGGCGACATCCCCTAACCGAATCGGCGCACCTCTTCGCCAAGCCACAATCAAACCCCTATACTCGTCCGCTTTCTCGGCTTGATCATTGGCGTAAATCTGCCATTGCCGTCCATCCTCCTCCACTGTGCCCTTAGGTAAGTTGGCATTGGCCGAGGCCAAGCACTGACGCACTGACTCGAACCCAATGCCGAGACGGTTTAACGCCATAGGGTTCACCTCAACCCGCACTGCCGGCAACGAACTGCCATTGACATTCACTTGGCCCACCCCTTTCACTTGGGCAATTTTCTGCCCGAGCAGGGTGAACGCCACATCGTATAGTTGCTCTTGGCTGTGGGTGTCGGAGGTAAGCGCAACAGCAATAATAGGGGAACCCGCTGCGTTGGCTTTGCGATAGGTAGGGTTTGACGGCAGGTTGGCCGGCAACAGACTGCGGGAAGCATTAATGGCGGACTGAACGTCACGCGCCGCGCCGTTGATGTCTCGGTTCAAGTCAAATTGCAAGCTAATGCGGGTGGAGCCTTGGGTGCTGGTCGAAGTCATTTCCGTGACCCCGGCGATTTGCCCGAGGCTGTGCTCCAAGGGCGTTGCCACGGTAGCCGCCATCGTTTGAGGATCGACCCCCGGCAGGCTGGCATTGACGCTGATGGCAGGGTAATCCACTTGGGGCAAAGCGGCAACCGGCAACCATTGGAGCGCCAATATCCCGCCCAAGGCCACCGCCACCGTCAACAGCGTTGTCGCCACCGGGCGGCGGATAAACACCCCGGAAAAATTCATGGGCGTGCGGTCTCGCCAGCCAAACCGATGTGGTGATTCCGCCGCCAGCGGGCGGCTCGTCGTGATACCCGGTCAAAAGCCAGATAAATCACTGGTGTAGTGAATAAAGTCAACAATTGGCTAAGCAACAAGCCACCCACCATGGCGATGCCTAAAGGTTGCCGCAACTCTGCCCCCGAGCCGGTGCTCAGCATCAGCGGCAAGGCGCTGAAAAGTGCTGCCAAAGTCGTCATCAGAATGGGGCGAAAGCGGAGTAGGCAAGCCTGGTAAATCGCCTCGTCAGGCGGCTTGCCTTGCTCGCGCTGCGCGTCTAGCGCAAAATCGACGATCATGATGGCGTTTTTCTGGACGATGCCGATGAGCAGAATGATGCCGATGATGGCGATGACGCTCAACTCCGTGCCGCTCAGTCCCAGGGCCAACAACGCACCCACCCCGGCCGAAGGCAGGGTGGAAAGGATCGTCAACGGGATGATGTAACTCTCATACAAGATCCCCAGCACAATGTACATGGTGACTAGCGCTGCCATCACTAGCCATAGCTCATTCTCCAAGGCGGCACGGAACGCCAGAGCAGCGCCTTGAAATCGCGTCTGTATACCTAATGGCAGCCCAATCGCTTGTCTTTCTGCCTCGATGGCATCCACCGCTTGGCCTAAGGAGAATCCCTTGACCAAATTGAACGACAATGTCACTGCCGGGAACTGCTTTTCGCGATTGATCACCAAGGATGCTGGTTTTTCGCCAATCCGGGCAATGCTGCCGAGCGGAACCTGCTTGCCGCCCGGTGTGCTGACATGCAGGGTTTCCAGCGCTTTCAAACCTTGCTGGAATTCTGGTTGCGCCTCCAATACCACGCGGTATTGGTTGGACTGAGTGTAAATGGTGGAGATCAGCCGTTGACCGAAGGCGCTATACAAGGCATCGTCGACTGCCGCCATGGTAATGCCCACGCGCCCTGCCGTATCGCGGTCTATTTCAACATAGGCTTGCAATCCTCCACTCTGCTGATTGCTGTTGACATCTGCCAAGGCTGGCAAGCCGCGTAGGCGCTCCAGCAAAACAGATGCCCAACGCTCCAGCAAGGCGGCATCGGCGGATTCCACCAGCAATTGGTATTGCGTCCGACTGACACGGTCTTCGACACTGAGGTCTTGCACTGGCTGCAAATACACGTCAATGTCTGATAACTTCTGCAAAGATTGTTGCAGTCTTCGTATCACCGTTGCCGCATCCTCGTGGCGCTGCTCGTGAGGTTTGAGGTTGATCTGCAAACGCCCGCTATTGAGCGAAGTGTTGATGCCGTCCACACCGATGAAAGATGACAGACTAGTCACCGCGGGGTCGCGCAGAATTTCTGCGGCAGCTTGTTTTTGCAATTCCACCATGGCAGGGAACGAGATTGACTGGTGTGCTTCCGTTATCCCCAAGATGACCCCGGTATCTTGGACGGGGAAAAAGCCTTTGGGAATCCACCATGCCAAAACCACCGTCAATAAAAAGGTCGCCACCGTCACCCCTAAGGTCAACACTTGGTGGTTCAGCACCCAACGCAACAAAACCCCGTAGCCGCTGATAATCCTGCCTAAGAACGACTCGCTGACCCGGTAAAACCAACCTTGTTGCGCCAGCGGGATGTGTTTCAGCAAGCGGGCACATAACATGGGCGTGAGGCTCAGAGACACTACAGCCGAAATGAGAATGGCAACTGCCAAGGTGATGGCGAACTCCCTGAACAACCTCCCGACCACATCGCCCATGAACAAAAGCGGTATCAGCACTGCAATCAGCGAGAAGGTCAAAGAGATGATGGTAAAGCCAATCTGCTTGGAACCCTTCAACGAGGCTTCAAGGGGGCCTTCCCCTTCCTCAATATGACGGGCGATGTTTTCGATCATCACAATGGCATCATCCACGACAAACCCGGTAGCAATGGTGAGCGCCATCAAGGTCAGGTTGTTGATGCTAAAACCGACTAACCACATTACACCAAAGGTTCCCACCAAAGACAATGGCACGGCAAAGCTGGGGATCAAGGTGGCGGAAACTGTCCTGAGAAATAGGAATATCACCATGACCACTAATGCAATAGCCAACACTAATTCACGTTGCACATCCCGCACCGCTGCCCTGATCGTGTTGGTGCGGTCCGTCAACACCGTGACATCCAACGAGGAAGGTAGGCCAGCCTCCAACTCCGGTAGCAGTTTCTGGATGCGATCCACGACGGCAATGACATTGGCGCCCGGCTGGCGCTGGATGTTGACTAAGATTGCCGGGCGCTGGTTGGCCCAAGCCGCCAAACGAGCGTCCTCAACTCCTTCTATGACGGTCGCCAGATCTTGCAAGCGCAAAGGGCTGCCTTTATGGGCGGACACGATCAACTGGCGATATTCCTCCTCCGATTTCAACTGGCTGTTGGCATTGACAGTCGAAGACACTTGCGGCCCTTCGAAACTGCCTTTGGCTTGGTTGGAGTTGGCGGCGGCGACGGCGGCACGGATTTGGTCGAAGCCCACGGCATAGGATGCCATCGCGGCAGGGTTTACTTGGATGCGCACGGCGGGGCGCTGGCCACCGCTCATGGTGACCAAGCCTACACCGGAAACTTGGGAAATTTTTTGCGCCAGCCGCGTCTCCACCAAATCCTGCGCCACCCTCAGTGGCACTGTGTCGGAACTGACCGCCAGTGTCAGCACGGGCGCGTCGGATGGGTTTACCTTGCTATAAATCGGCGGCGAAGGCAGGTCTTGCGGCAGCAAATTGGTGGCGGCGTTAATGGCTGCCTGCACGGTCTGTTCGGCAATGTCCAAACTGACGTCCAGGGAAAACTGCAAGGTGATGACGGCGATGCCTACGGAACTGGTGGAAGACATCTGAGACAGTCCCGCCATCATGCCAAACTGCCGTTCCAGCGGTGCGGTGATGGCTGATGCCATCACCTCAGGACTAGCCCCCGGATACGACGTGCGCACTTGGATGGTCGGGTAATCCACCTGTGGTAACGCAGACTGCGGCAACAGGCGGTAAGCCAACAAGCCAGACAATAAAATGGCGAGCATTAATAGCGAAGTCGCCACCGGGCGCAGGATAAAAGGACGGGATGGGTTCACGATAGTTCGCTAGCCCGCTTTGCCTCAAGGGAGTTTTCAAAAAACCATATTGGCTTGTTTATGGGGTTCTTTAGGGTGTTTTCCTGGACTACAGGCCAGCTAAAAAATAAATCCATGAGGGTAAATGGCCCCATCATCCGCCACCCCGAGCTTGCCCGGCAGGAAGGCTTTGCACCGGTTTCGGCGACGCATGGGCCGTGTCTCCAGTATTTTGGGGAGCCTGCACCGTCGCTGGTCGGTGCTGCTCTTTTGTCGGTGTGCTGGGCGATGGCCCTGTTGGCGAACCGGCTAGTTGCAAGGAAACTTCAACTTTGGCTCCTTCGCGCAATTTGTCGGCACCATTGACCACCACCACCTCGCCGGGGACTAGGCCGGATTCAACCGTTACATTGCCACCCTCCACCGGGCCTAGAGTGACGAGACGCACAGACACCGTCTTGTCGCCTTTCACCGCATAGACGAATGTTCCCACACTGCCACGCTGAACCGCCGCACTGGGTATGACGGTGACATTGTGCAGCGTATTCAACAGCAAACGTGCATTGACAAACTGATTATGCAGTAAAGCATCGTCTTGATTGGGAAAGAGGGCTTTTAACTTGATGGTTCCGCTGGACGGGTCGATCTGGTTATCAATCGTCAACAAATTGCCCTTAGCTAACAGTTTTTTGTTGGCGCGGTCCCAAGCCTCCACAGGTAGGCCACCACCCTTTGTTTCTGTTTCCCGCAAGCGTTTTATGACCGCAGGTGCGTTGTCTTCGGGCAGAGAGAATACCACGGTGACGGGCTGTACCTCATTAATCACTGCCAAGCCAGTCGTATCAGAGACGCTGACATTATTGCCCGCATCAATTAGGCGGAGACCGATGCGACCGCTAATGGGAGCGGTAATCTGGGTAAAGCTAAGTTGTAATTCTGCATTATCGACTTGCCCTTGATCGGCCAAGACGACACCTTCGTACTGTTTGACCAAGGACTCTTGAGCGTCCACTTGTTGACCGGAGACGGAACCTTTGGCTGCCAGAGCCTTGAAACGCTCCACATCACGGCGCGCATTGTCCAGCAAGGCTTGGTCTCGGGCCATTTGACCTTTAACTTGAGTCAATTGGACTTGAAACGGACGGGGGTCAATTTCTGCCAACAAATCGCCGACATGGACGAATTGCCCTTCCTTAAAATGCACATGGGTCAATTGACCGCTGACGCGGCTGCGGACGGTCACAGTGTTGCGGGAGATAACGCTACCTAAACCCGTCTGGACAATCCGAATGTCCGCGGTGGATGCCGCAACCGCCGCCGCCGATATGGATCCATTAGCCTCACCACCACGGCGTCCGCCACCATTGGCTTTCCCAATCCCATCGTGCGAACCTCCCTTGCCCTTGAAGTCTTTGCCTTCTTTGGCAGCATTGTCTGGCATTTTGCTAACTGCCACACCTTGACTATGGGTATCCCACACCGCCCATGCCCCGCCAACACCGATCAGTACAGCAAGCAAAGGCACTGTGCGCAAAACGATATTTTTAATGGATTGCATGACTCAAGCCTGCTTGGGTGAATGGCGAGGTAATCGCTACAGTGATTCTCTGGCCTCAAATTACTTCGCCTTTTCCCACCAATTATTAATCACCCACTCATACGCACCGTAATATGTGGGAACGGTTTTAGGCCGCTGCAAGTGTTTGTTGTAGATAAGGTAATGGTGGGTCAAGTAACGCCAAGGCAGGATATAATAACCGTGCATCAATACTCGATCCAAGGCGTGGGCGACGGTTTCCTGTTCCTCCTGCGTACTGGCTTCATATAGTTTCTTGATTAGCTCGTCTACCGCAAGGGATTTCACGCCAACGATGTTCTCAGAACCTGGCACATCGGCATCGGCGCTATTGAAGTTGCGCCACAGTTCAGCGGCAGGGTTGCGGGCATCCCGGAAGGAGACGGAAGCGAAATCGTAGTCGAAAGTCTTCATCCGCGCCCGGTCGGCGGCGGCATCGACAGGACGCGGTATCAACACCATGCCTAGTTTTTGCAGATTAAGAAAAAAGGCATCCAATAGCATGTTGCCGCGTCCACCCGGCACTTCGATCTCGAACGCTTCGCCCTTGGCGTTGCGCAATACCCCGTCGGTGTTGTGCCAACCCGCTTCCGCCAGCAGTTCCAGTGCTTTGCCTAGATTCTGGCGCAGGCTGGAAGGCGGTTTCGTCGTCGGCTGCTCAACCATGGGGCCAAACACCGCCGGGTCAAGTTCGGCGCGGTAAGGTTCGAGCAATTTGATTTCCGCCTCACTGGGCAAGCCTTTCGCTGCCAGCGGGCTATGGGCAAAATAACTGTCTTGGCGTTCGAATTGGTCGTCGAAAATTTTATAATTCAACCATTGCCAGTCATAGGCATAACCCATGGCACGGCGCACACGGGGGTCTTTAAAGTTCTCGCGGCGCAAATTCAACGCATAACCGTTCATAGCCGATGGATTTTGATGGGGAAACAATTCTTTAATCAACTCTCCATCGTCAAAGCGCTTACCAATGAACTGGCAACACCAGTAACGCATCCGGGTCTCGGCAAAAAAATCTAAATCCCCGGCACGCATGGCCGCGACTTGAGTGTCCGTGTCTTTATAGAGCTTGTAAATCACTTTATCGAAATTCAATGCACCGCGTCGGACGGGTATGTCCCTTCCCCAGTAGTTGGGGTTACGCCGGTAGATTACATTCTGCCCACTTGCCGATGGTTCCAACAAATATGCGCCACTGGCAACGGGTTGTTCTAATCGCAATTGTTCAAAAGCGGTTTTCTCTCCATCTGCCTTATTTCCCCATTTCGGCGAGAATACCGGCAGGCTTCCCGCGACAAAAGACAGATCGCGGCCTTTTCGGGCAAACTCAAAGCGCACGGTATGCTCATCCACCACCGTCAGTTGTTTGATCTCGGCAAAATATGACTTGTACTTGGGGCTGGCTTTGCGGCTTATCAGTGTGTCAAAGGAGTATTTAACTTCCTTGGCCGTCACTGGATCGCCATTGGAAAACTTGGCCTTTGGATTGATATGGAACGTGACCGACGAGAAATCCGGGGACACTTGAATATCGTCAGCCAGCAATCCGTATTGAGTGTTCGGCTCGTCCAAGCTGTTCACCGTGAGGGTTTCAAATACTAGCTCCAACAAACCCGGCGCGACCTTGCCTTTCAATGTAAAAGGGTTGTATTTGTCAAAACTACTGTTTTGGCTGACGATGGAAAGATTGAGAGTCCCGGCCTTGGGCGCATCGGGGTTGGCGTAATCGAAATTTGCGAAGTTGGCGAGGTATTTCGGTTCGCCAAATTGGGCTACGGCATGACCGGCCCATCCAGTGCTGCACAAAGCACCGTTCAAGCCAATGACCAGTATGATAATGGGAAGTTTCATGAGGTATAATAATGATCACAATGAGGCGCGAACCAGTCTCTGGGTATAAGGGTGCTGTGGATTGGCGATTACGGCCTCGGTGTCGCCAGACTCGACGATCTCACCATCGTGCATGACATACAGCCGGTGGGCCAGCGCATTGACCACCGCCAAATCATGCGTGATGAGCAGATAACTGAGACCGTGCTTCTTTTGCAAGCGCACCAACAACCGTAGCACTTGGTTTTGGATCGAGACATCCAGTGCGGAAGTTGGTTCGTCTAGGATCAACACGCGGGGGTTGAGCACCAAGGTACGGGCAATCGCGACGCGCTGGCGTTGCCCGCCGGAAAATTCGTGAGGGTATGAAGAGAGTGCCGAGGTCGGCAGGCCCACTTCGGTCAGCACATCGACGATTTTGGCATGGCGCTGAGCCTTACTCAATTCGGGGAAATGCAAAGCCAGCCCTTCGCCGACGATTTGTTCCACGGTCTGCCGGGGCGATAAAGCGCCAAAGGGGTCTTGAAAAACCACTTGCAACCGGGCGCGTAAGGCTCGCCGTTCCCGCTTGGAACGCTGTGCCAACGGGACGCCTTCAAAATCCAATCCACCCGATTTCACCGATACTAGGCTGAGAATCGCCTGTGCCAAGGTGGATTTGCCGGAGCCTGACTCGCCTACCACGCCGACTGTCTCGCCTTCGCGCAATGACACATCCGCCCCATTCAATGCGACGAAACGGCCAGATCGGAACAGGCCACGCCAACCGGGTTGCTTTTTTGGATACTCCACCCGCAGTTGCTTGGTTTGCAGCAAAGTAGGCGCATTATGGGCAATAGGGCCAATCTGGCGAACAGGAAGACTATTAAGCAGTTTGATGGTGTAAGGATGTTTGGGGCTATGGTAAATAGTTTCCGTGTCGCCGCTTTCCACCAGCTTGCCCTGTTCCATCACCGCCACCCGTTGGGCAAACCGCCGAACTAGGTTGAGATCGTGAGTGATGAGCAGCACGGCCATACCCTCTTCTTGCTGCAAGTCCAGCAGCAGTTTGACGATGCGGGCGCGGATTGTGGTGTCCAAGGCCGTAGTCGGCTCGTCGGCGATCAGCAGTTTGGGGCGGCAAGCCAAAGCCATCGCGATCATGGCGCGTTGTCGTTGTCCGCCGGAAAGCTGGTGGGGAAAGCTGTCCACCCGACGTTCCGGTTCGCGGATGCCGGTGCGCTCGAACAAATGGATGGTTTTCTTGCGGGCTTGCCTAGCGGTAAGCCCCTCATGCAGGATTAAGGTTTCGATGACTTGGTTGCCGATGCTGTAAAGCGGATTCAGCGCGGTCATCGGCTCTTGGAAAATCATCGCCACGTCGGCCCCACGGATTTTGCGGAGTTCGTCGGCGGATTTTTGCAGCAAGTCCTCGCCTTGAAAGCGGATTTGCCCATCAATCTTGGCTTGTGACAACAGGCGAAGAATGGACAAAGCTGTCACGGTCTTGCCGGAACCCGACTCGCCGACCAAGGCGACCCGCTCACCGGCGTTAATGTCCAGATTGAGTTTATCGACAGCCAACTTATCGTTAAAAGCAATGGAGACATTCTCCAATGACAACAAAGGGTGAATAATTGCCATTAATCCGTCCTCTGCCCAGAGATGCGGGTGTCCATGGCTGTGCGCAAAGCCTCCCCCATGAAGGTCAGCAACAAGATTGTCACTACCAATACGCCAAACGACGCAACGGAAATCCACCAAGCATCTAGATTCTCCTTGCCTTGCAACAATAAGCGGCCTAAGCTTGGCGACTGCCCGCCCACGCCCAAACCGAGAAAATCAAGCGACGCCAAAGCCATGATCCCCGCGCTCATACGGAAAGGCAAAAATGTAATCACCGGCGTCAAGCTGTTGGGCAATATATGCCGCCAAATGATTTGGCCATGGGACAGGCCCAAGGCTCGCCCCGCTTTGACGTATTCCAACTGGCGGTTGCGCAGAAATTCGGCACGCACATAATCGGATAAATGTACCCAACCAAACAGTGCCAACAACAGAAATAACATGGCAAAACTTTGCTGGAAAATGGAGGCGAAAATAATCAGTAGGTATAGTTCTGGCATGGAACCCCAAACCTCGATCAGGCGCTGGGCGATCAAATCCACCTTGCCGCCAAAATACCCCTGCACTGCCCCGATGAGTATGCCTAACGCGGTTCCTACCAAGGTCAGGCCCAACGCAAACGTGACGGAAATTCGAAACCCATACAACAAACGGGCCATGATGTCATAGCCGGAGATGTCGGTGCCTAGCCAATTTTCCCGCGAAGGCGGGCCAGGGTTATGCGTACCCGCTGAATAATAACTCAAAGTGTCATAGTAATAAGGGTTAGGCGGGTAAAGGGCGAAGTTTCCCGGTTTCTTGAATTGCTCGCGCAGAAACGGGTCATTGTAATCCGCGTAAATCGGTAAATTTCCACCGAAAACGGATTCCTGATAGTTGTTAAGCATTGGGAAAAACCATTGTCCCTGATAATAAATTACCAGCGGTTTCTCGTTGGAAATAAACTCCCCGGCCAGGCTTAACCCGTAGATGACCAGAAAGACAATCAAGCTCCAGTAACCCAAGCGTTGGCGCTTGAAGCGCAGCCATAAGCGACGACTCGGCGAAACATGTGCATAGGCTCTGCTTGTTGCATGTTCTGGTGCAAGCGCAGGGTTTGAGCCTAAAAATATAGGGGAGGTATCGGGTTCGGCGGGTATGCTCATTTATAGTTCCTGGGCGTCAAATTTAATTCGGGGGTCCACCATCACATAGGCAATGTCCCCTATCAGTTTGGTGATTAGTCCTAGCAGAGTGAATAAATAAAGCGTACCCAATACCACAGGGTAATCGCGGCTGTTGATGGATTCGAACGACAAAAGGCCCAATCCATCTAATGAAAATAAGGTTTCTATCAGCAGACTACCCGTGAAAAAAGCGGTGATGAATGTTCCTGGAAAGCCCGTCACCAAAGGTAGCAAGGCATTGCGGAAAACATGCTTCCACAGCACTTGTCGTTCGGACAAACCTTTGGCCCTGGCGGTCAGAACATATTGGCGGCTCAATTCATCGAGAAAAGTGTTTTTCGTCAGCAAGGTTTTCAGGGCAAACGTGCTGACCACCGAAGCGGTCACCGGCAACGTGATGTGCCATAGATAATCGGTGATTTTGCCGTACCAGCTTAATTCCGACCAATTTTCTGAAGTCAGGCCGCGTAAGGGGAAAATGTCCCAAAACGACCCGCCGCCGAACAGAACGATCAGCAACACCCCCAGTACGAAACCAGGAACGGCGTAACCACCCAATACTAATAAACTACTGATAAAGTCAAAACGGCTACCCGCGCGGATCGCCTTGGCCACGCCTAAAGGCACGGATACCAAATAGGTAAGGAAGAATGTCCACACACCTAGCGACACCGACACGGTTAGTTTTTGCTTAATCAATGACCACACACTATCATTGCGGAAATAACTCTCGCCCAGATTGAAGCGGAGAAAGTTATTCAGCATAAGCCAATAACGTTCAAGCGGCGGTTTGTTGAATCCGTAAAGACCAGACAGTTGTTCAATCTGTTGGGCATCAATGCCTTTGCGACCGCTATAGTTCCATCCGCCACTGGAGGCACCCCCTTCTGCGCCGGATCGAGCGTTTTCCTGATCGAGTTGGTTCAACACATGCTCAACCGGTCCGCCGGGAACAAACTGGGTCACGGCAAAGGTGAGCGTCAGCACCCCAAGCAAAGTCGGGACGATTGCCAATACACGCTTGAAGAGGTAGTACCACATAGATTTATGATCAAGCCGCTTTTTTGTTCAGGAAACGCTCGATTCCCGCCAATGGTTCACGGTCAATCCAAGCATTGACATCGAAATTGGACTTTAAGAATCCCTGCTGATAGAGGAAATCTTTGTAAGCCTCCAAGCCTTTGATGGAGGTTTCGGACAAATCTGTGTACTGATGCAAATGCAGATCTTCGCCGTAAGCCTTTTTCACCCATGACTCGTCAGAGCCGGTTTCATTCGCCACATAGGCAACAGTCTCCGCCGGATGGGCCGCTGCCCAATCGCCGATGGCGACAACGCGGGCAAGGAAACGCGCGACGAGGTCTGGACGATTGTCTAGGATGAAGCTGTCCACTGTGACCGGGCGTGGCGCACCGTTGTTGGCACGCACCAATGGATCGGGGTGGTTGCGGATATCGGTGACAATGTGCGCACCGATTCGATCTGCCGTTTCCTCACCTCTGGAACCTTTGACAAAAATCGCATCGACTCTCTTGTCCAGCAACGCCTCGACAATCACGCCATAACCGCCACCACTGCGACGCCTACCCACCTGTGGATAATCACGGATGACCTGCACTGGAATATCGATCCATTCCACTTCTTTCTCCCCTACACCGCCCAATTCCAATGCGACGAGAAACCCGCGCAACGCACCCGCCCGACCATGGTCGATGGTATTGTCATGCACTGGCAGGCCAATGCGGCGACCACGTAAATCTGCCGGTGTGTTAATGCCAGAATTGGTCAACGCCAGGATCAGTTGTGACTCATCAATCCAGTTAAGTCCAATTACACGGGTGTCCGTGCCATTGGCCCTAGCCCAAATCGCAGGTACATTTCCACCCTGCCGGAAGGAATTATGCAAATGGTGATCGTAGTGGGATTCGCGCAACTGTGAGTCGGCTGTGTCCTGAAGGGTCTTGATGGTGATGCCGTCAGGGCCGAATTCCTCCTTGAACCAACCCAACTGCGAGGCTAAACCCAACGGGGTGGGGACGGAGCAACGGGTGTACCAAATCGTGTCAACGGCTTTGTCTTGGAGTTTGTCTGCCATAAATTATGGATGCCTTTATCTGAATGGAGGAAGGTGTCGGGTAACCTAAATATACGTTATGACAACAAAGCAGCAGTTACCATGCCAGCACTGGTAGGCGCAGCGATTAAGACCGATTATGCCGCCATCCCGGCGGCAAGCCGTCCCCATTGACACGGCAGGCATTGTTGTCAAATCAGCAGTATGCTGACAGGGTGTTGCCTAGGCAGCAAATGTGTTTCGGGATAGATAGGCTTGCTTGGCATTTCTGTAAGCAAACCATAGTGGTATAGTTTTTGCTTATAAGCGCTATTAGAGCAAAAACCAGACGAGATATCCATGACACAGTTCCATTGGCGGATTCCTATTAACGGCTGCAAAGGCGATTTGGCCTCGCCCTACTATACCCGTGGCACTTGGGGGCCCTGTTTATGAAGGCCGGCCCCAATCAACGCTGACCGACGGGGAAGGCGATCATTTCCCCTACCATGATTATTTGCTGGAGGTCGCCAAGGCGGCTGAGATTTCCGGCTTTGACGGGGCGCTGATACCTTCCTTCCCAGATTCTGAAGACCCTTGGGTGATCGCCTCGTCGATTGCGCGGCACACCAAGACGTTGCGCTTCATGATTGCCTATCAACCGTGTTGGCTAAACCCGCTCTATGCCGCCAAGGCATCAGCCAGTCTACAGCGGCTATCAGGCGGTCGCTTGTTGTTTAACATCATTACTGGCGGAGGTGGGCCGCAGCAATTGTGGTGGGGCGACCGCATCGCCCACGATGACCGCTATACTCGCACAACGGAGTTCCTTGATGTGCTTAAAGGAGTCTGGAACGGTGGGCCATTCAGCTACAACGGCAAGTTTTTCCAAATCGAAAATGCCGGTTTGCCCGACCCCCTGGCAGGGCAAGTCTTTCCAGAATTGTATTTCGTCGGGTCATCGGATGCCGCCCTGATTGCCCAAGGCAAGCATGCGGACTATGACCTGACCCACTTGGAACCAAGGGAAAACCTGAGGATCAAGTTCAGCCGCGTGAAGGAGCTGGCATGTAAAGACGGCCGCACAGTCAAGCCTGCCGTGCGCTTCAACATCATCGCCAGACAGACGCCCGAAGAGGTATGGAACGTGGTGCGCCGCGCCTGGGCGCAAGTGGATTGGGATGCCCGCGAGCGCAACCAGCGCGGACAAGGCCGAGGCGACGGGGTGGGTTCATGGCGAACCGAAGTGACGCGCAACACCAAAGTCGAAGACTTGGTGTTTGAATGCCTGTGGGCCGGTTTCGGCACGTTGGGTAGCCATGGTTCGCCGTTGGGTTTTGTCGGCAGCTACGAACAGGCCGCAGAAACCATTGATGGTTTCATCCAAATGGGTGTCCAAGGCTTTATCCTTTCTAGTTCACCGGCGTTGGAAGAAGCCTTCCATGTCGGCGAGGAAGTCCTGCCTCTGGTGCGAGGCAGCACCTCATTCAAAACCGCAATCCGCTAAGAGGCGCATCTATGAGCATCGAGTTTTTCTGGCAATTGCCTGCCAGCGGAGATGGCCGCTCCATCCACAAGGAACACTGGAATCGGGGCGATCACAACCCCCGTATCACCGATCGTCCAGTGTTCGCCCGTATTGATGTGCGCCGTGACGGTGGTCATACGTGGTATGACCACCTGTCGCAAATTGCGCGGGCGGCCGAAATCACGGGTTTTGATGGCGTGTTGATTCCACAAACCCCTGCCGGAGAGGATCCGTGGATAGTCGCCGGTGCATTGGCCCGTGAATCCCGACGGCTGAAATTCCTGCCTTCACTGCCTGCGCCATTCCTGTCGGCGGTCTATGCCGCAAAGATTGCCATCAGCTTCCAACGACTGACGGGCGGACGGCTGGCGTGGAACCTGATCACCGAGGAACATAACGCAAAATCCTGGCACGGCCACCGTTGGAGCATTGCCGAGCAAATCGCCCGTACCGACGAATTTCTTAATGTCGTTAAAGGTTTTTGGAATGACGCACCGTTCACTTATCAAGGGCATTACTACGAAGTGGAAAATGGCGGTTTTGGGCTGGCATTGTCAGGACATGAATTGCCGGCCATCTATCTGTCGGGCGAAACCGATGAAGCATTGGCTTTGAGCGCTAAACATGCCGACGCACATTTCCTACCGCTGGACTCGCTCGAAGCGACAAGCAAGCGGATTGAAGAATTGTCGCGCAGTGCAGCCATACACGGGAGGACATTACGATTCGCCATCCAAGCTGACGTGGTGGCACGACCTACCAACGAGGATGCATGGAAGTATCTGCGCACTCGATGGGACAAGGCGAACGCCAAAACCGTGCCAATATCAGGATCACCCGACAATTCCCAAGGCGCGACCAGGGAAGAGTTTGACCGCTTCATTCAAGGGACTAACCTCTGGGGCGGCTTTGGCCTCGTTCGCCCCGGGGCTCCTGTGGGCATCGTTGGCAGCTACGAAGAAGTCGCCGAACGCATTAAAGAATATGGCTCTTCAGAAAAATCTGTGGGTGAACTTCGGTTCGGGTAAAGCGCCAAGTGCATGATACAAGGCGACTTCTATCCCATGAAACGAGCGAAACCCGTAGGCTTTTCTGGTGGTCAGTTTTGCCTTGTTGTTGAAC
>CAIWDB010000080.1 GCA_903911305.1 uncultured Methylococcaceae bacterium
CGATTGTTTGGGCCAAGTCTTCAAAAATAGGCTATTTATCGCGGGCGTGGCCCGCTCCTACATGTTGCATATATTCATTATTAAGTAACTATTTGGTATTGAAAACGCTGTAACTCAAAATATCCGTCACAATTTGTTCGGCAGTATTATTAACTGATATTACCCACGGACGCAAAAGCTGCTTATTTCCGCGCATGCCGGGAGCGTCAAAGTTTGCTTTCACATGAGAGTCGGAAATGCGAAGCTTGCTTCGCCTGTCAAAGCAAGCCCTTCGACTTCGCTCAGGACAGGCTTTGACACTCCAATCTTAGACCATTGCGTAACATCAGTGAATAAATAAGCGTGTAACAGTGAAAGGATTTGAAGTAATCTAAAGCTTTATCAAGCACCCTAAGACTAACATTGACCATTCATCCCTGAGGGAAAACATGACCCAGCATACTTGTTGTTCGTCACCCACAGACACTCGCATCGTGCGAGCTTCCATCCACCCGGCCATTGGCGTTGCAAGGGTTGGAAATTCACCCGGTGAGTATTTTATTGGCCCGCAAGTGATCGAACCCGCCCCCATGCCAATCGGGTTTTACCGTGACAAACACGGGGCTATCAAACGGCAGGCGGCGGAATTCCGCATCTATGGCTATAACCAAGCGGGTAAATTAGTGAAGGAAATCACCGCCGAATGTGCCGACATCCGCTGGTCTGTGCATGTCGCCAACCACAAGGCGGCATGGTATCAGTGGGAAATCGCCTTGGATATTCCAGAAGCTGCCACGACAGAAGTGCCATTGCGCAACCCCAACGTGCAAGGGCCCGAAGCCCGCAAGGGATTGGCAATAGACGGCGGGCTGCGTTCCATCTCCGGCAAAAACGCTTGTGGGGAAGCTTATCAATGCTCCGGCGCTTTCATGGGTGTGCCGGTCAACTTGGGCGAATTGCGCACCGACGACCGGGGGCGTTTGCTGTTCCTCGGCGGGCATGGAGTGTCGGATTCACCGGACGGTAGCCCGATTTTCGACAGTTCCGACCCCAACGGGTTTATCAATGCCAATGGTTGGTACGATGACACCTCCGATGGCCCGGTCATGGCCGAAGTGTGTATCAATGGTGAGGAAATTCCGGTCGAACCCGCTTGGGTGATCACCGCACCCCCTGATTATGCCCCGCAGGTCAAAGCGATACGAACCCTCTATGATTTGCTTTATGATTTGTATGTACGGCAAGATTGGTTGGCGGGCCCAGTTCAAATATCTTTCTCCCGTGATGTTTACCCGATACTCAAGCGGTTGACCGGGCTGCAATGGGTCAATCAGGGGTTTGCCGTGCAATTCGGTCATGGCGGCAATAATGATTTCGAGGATGCAAATTTTATCGACAAACTGGCTAGTAAGCCCACTTTAGGCGAATATGACCTTTACGCCGAGTTGCGCTTGCAAGTGCTAAATTCGTTCCGCAATCCAAGCAATGCCGATGGGAACCCCTTGCCTTGGCCTTGGATTTACGGGGATGCCGTCGAAATCAAAGGAAGTGCCAGCCCTAGGCAAAATTCGGCGATTACCTCGACCCAGTATAAAATGCTGCAACGTTGGGCGCATGGCGATTTCGCCGATGACTGGGGCAAACTTCCGCCCTTGCCAACCTCCATAGACGAGGTGCCGCTGAACGATCAACCCGCCACCTTGGATCGTGCGGCGCTGGAATTCTGCTTGGCCGATGCTTTCCATCCCGGCTGCGAAACAACTTGGCCGATGCGTCACCTGACCGTTTACCGCCAGCCTTTCCGTATTCGCCAACGTCCCGCCAATCAGCCCGAACCTGACTATGGCGAAACCTTGGATCAGAAAAAAGCGCTGTCTTTATCGGGTCCGTTGCATAATCAAGGGCCGGGTGACATTACTCGTTGGATGGGCTTGCCGTGGCAGGGCGACACGGCGTATTGCCGATCGGGTTATAACGCTGATTACGATCCCTTCTTGCCCACCTTCTGGCCGGCGCGGGTGCCGAATCAGGTGTTGACCGAAAAGGACTATGCCGTGGTGGTGAATCCCGATGAACCCCGCGAAAAGCGTTTGCAGGCTTACGCGCAGCGCACGTCTTGGAATAAACCCCTGCACGGTAGCGTGGCGCAACAGATGGAGCAAATGGTCCGCATTTTTGGATCAATGGGGCTGTTAGAGTTGCGACAGGGTGTTTATGGCGATCCTGCGTTCCCTGAAACGATGTTAGTGGCTACTTTTGGGCCTGACTCAGCATCGTTGGATCAGGCCGAATCCGGCGCGCAAGAAGCATCAGCCACAGCCAAACCCTCAGGCGTTCGCTCGCCTCGCTCGGCGAACTTTGCTTCTTCTGCCGAGGCGTCACTCGCGCCTGTGCCGGTTCGTCACCGTCCTAAATCATTATAATGAGTGACTATGATGTGGCCGTTGCCGGCGGTGGACCCGCTGGCGCGGCAGTGTCTATTGTTCTGGCCCGCCTAGGTTGGCGGGTCTTGCTGGCGGATGCTTCCGATGCGGAGGCATTCCGTGTCGGTGAAGGATTCGCACCCATGGGGCATTCGCTGTTGCGCGAATTGGGGGTGTTGGAGCGATTTTTGACCGACCAGCACAGGATTAGCTATGGCACAGTGTCGGCTTGGGGTTCGGATGAACTTCAGGCCATTGATTTTATGCTCAACCTACAGGGGCATGGTTATCAGCTTGACCGAGTCAGGTTCGATGCCATGCTAAGGCAAGCAGCGCGGGAAGCCGGGGCGGAAGTCTGCGAAGGCACACGGTTGGAACCCTTGCTTGAACAATCTGGCGTAACCGAATTCCGCTTGACTGACGAACAAAAGCCTCAAGTTGGTCCATACTCTGCCAAGTGGCTAGTGGATGCCACGGGCCGGACTGCCAGCATTGCCCGGACACGAGGGGGGAGTCGGGTGAACCAGGACCGTCTCCTCGCATTTTGGGCATTGCTCGATTCCTCGGACAACGGAGATTGCGATGGACGGACCTTGGTGGAAGCCGAACCCGCTGGCTGGTGGTACAGCGTATTATTGCCGTCGGGGAAACGATTGGCAGCCTATCTGACCGATGCCGACTTGGCAGATCGCCCCGCGTGTCTTTCGTCGGAGGGTTTCCAAGAAAAGCTTTTTCAAACGAATCATTTGCACACGCTATGTATTCAGCATGGCTACCACCTCAGTCAAAAACCGCGTGGTGCGGATGCGTCCAGCGCCCGTTTGGATCGGTTCTTTGGGTCAAATTGGTTGGCGGTGGGAGATGCCGCCTTGTCGTTTGACCCACTTTCCTCACAAGGCATACTCAATGCCCTGCATACTGGCATCCGGGCCGGAAAGTCGTTAGATTCCTGTTTGCAAGGCGAACCTTCTGCCTTGGACGCTTATGCCGATCATCTGGCAGACATTCATACTGCGTATTTGAGCAATCGAGCCAAGTTTTATAGCGTTGAAAATCGCTGGATTGACAAGGAGTTCTGGGTTAGGCGGCAGAGAGATGGAGATAAGCGAGGCAATGTCTCCGGCGGCAAGAAAACATTATTGTGACCCTAATCGCAGTCTTTCCCCACTGGCGCAAGATGTCAGTGTCTGAAAATCACCTTCGTATATTGTGGAGTTAGCGCGTCGCTCCGCAACGCACTAACTCCAAATTCAGCATCTTTATTGTTTATGGTTGCGTAACATTAGCAATTAATTCAAGCTTTCCCCTTCAACATCCTCGCAATATCCTCCTTGGAAAATCCAATTTTCTTCGCTACCCGATCAGCATGGCTGACACGGGAAATGCCCTCCACCAAACGGTAAGTCGGCAATTCATTTTTGAATTCGACTTGCCTAGCCAGACCAATGTTTAATTGTTGGAAATGATCTACTAATTCATGGTTGTGGGTGATTAACATGGTAGTCGCCCCTTTTTGGCGAAAGCCATTTAAAATATCCGTTGAAATCTCGATTTTTTCCTCATGCGTGGTGCCTTCGGACAGCTCGTCCATGATGACTAAGCTTTGTGCGGTGGATGTCATGAACACTTCTTTGGTGCGTTTAAGTTCGGTTCCGAAGCGGCCTTCACCATCGGCAAGATGGCTGATTTCAGGAGTCTGGTAGAATATATGGTCGGCTACGCCCAATTTGGCTTCCAGTGCCGGTGCAAAGCAGCCAATTTGAGCGAGTAATTGGGTTTGTGCGAGGGTTTTGCAGAATGCCGTCTTGCCCCCGCTGTTGGGTCCGGTGACAAGCGCCAGTCTTTCCTCGTCCAACACGAGGTCGTTTGCGACGTAGTTGGGGTTGCCTTTGGCGAGTATGGGATTGCGAACACCTTTCAAGGCTAAGCTGTGACGGGGGGAATCCACCATTTCCGTTAGAACGGAAGGATGACCAAATGCTTCCCGGTATTTAATGAAGGCTAGTAATTCATCAATGCCGCCCATTGCGTCCAGCGTGGCCTGGACCTCGGGTGATTTTTTGAAGATTTCTCGTAGCGGATAAATACAGGCATCGCGGTCAAACCCACCTACAACGGGGATGTAAACCAAACCTAGAGGTAGTAAAAATAGCCATAATACCGGAGAGATGGAAGCCGTTAAATCCATCAGCAACGGCACAAATTCCAAGGCCAGCATGATGAGGAGCAAACCGACGACAAAAATCCCTGGCTTGAACAAGGTCGGGCGGAATTTGATGGCAGGCGTGAACCAGCGTTTCTCCGTTTTGGTCAATATTTCCTTTTCGCTGCGGTATACTGGTCCTTGCATCAAGGCATGGGCGCGTGATTGCGCGAAGCCGCGCAGGGTGCCGAGCAATGAAAGCAGATATTGGCTTTTCGGGGAGGGTAGGGCGGTGGCATCGGCTGACAGGTCGAGCATGAACCGAGTCCCGTGGATATAGGAGTCATAGCCAAAACCGCCAATTTCCAGCGGATGGGCAGGTCTGCCAATGGACCCTAAAAAGCTGGCGTATAACAGATCATAAAAATCGCCTTCACTTTTTTTTGCCTTGCCGATTAGGTTTTCCAGCCTGCCCCGCAATGATTGATCGGCTTCTATTTCCGCCAATGCTGCTTGCTTGGCAACGATGCTGGCATGATCCGACAACGGCCTTGCCAGCGAGCGGTATAAAACGGCTTGTCCGGTGCGTGTTTGGGTGTGATCAATGGACTCGAATAATGTATCCACTTCCAAGGTGCGAAAAGTGGATTCGTCAATGACACCGAGTCCCGCTTCCATCGGAACCACAGAGGGAATAGAAGGCGGAGATTTATTATCTTTGTGTAAAAGTGGCGGATAAAACGGATACGCGACGGGTTTCATGGCAGCTTGCTCTAAGGGGTAAAAGTGGTCAAAACTGGCTTACTTTATCAAAAGTAAATCCGCGTAAGAAGCTGGATTTTTGTTTGGCTCTCGCATACCGGACCCAAGACCGATAAACTTGTAGCACAATTCGTCTGCATAATAGTGGGCGATCTCACGAAATGATTGGAGAAATGGATGAAAGGCCATCTTGAAAAAAACGAAAACCTAGAAACTTTGGGCATTGCTGGCTTCAGCTACGCTGATCTTTACGAACCAAGCAGGTTGCGCGACCTGACATTGATTTTTGATCGAGCGTCACAAGAGAAAGACCCATATCTGTTTGAAGAATTCCAAACTTATCGAAATTGCCGGGGCGAGGGTATGTCGCCCGAACATATTTCCGATTTGCTGGTGAAAATGGCCCCCATGGTGGGGGAGTTTGTCGCTTGGCTGTTTAATGTGGAATCCTCGCGCTGTGAGCAAATGCATGCTGCCCACGGTGAGTTTGAAGGCATTTTCACCTATCGCAATGAAGTGGTAGGCAAACTGGCTTCGCGCTATAAGGGCCAAAATCCTGAGGAATGGGATATTTCAGCCATCAGCGAGCGATTTGAAACCTTGTTAAGGGCGTTGGTCCCGGCCGCGTTAGTGGACGGTGATCGTGAGTCCGCCGCAGCTAGGTTGGCCGTGGATCTGCTGATCTTTTCCAAACAAGAAAAACCGGAAGTTGATTCTATCCGTAGCAGTTTGGAAACGTCCGCAGAAACCAAAGCCTTGTTTTCCGACGGTCTTGCATTGGATGACTCGGGACTAGTGGCTGCGCTGTTTGAATGCGTCTGTCGGTGGAGCTTTGCTGCTGCGAAGGTGGAAAAACTCAAAGTTGAGGTTGCCGATTGGGTCAGCTTCAAGGTTCCTGAAAGGACTGATTTTAACCACTTGGTCGAACACGAAACCGTTGACCTTGGAGGATACAAAGCATGGGCCATCCATCCTGAGCATCAGCGGCGTAGACAGGGTTTCGCCCTCACTGACCAACGCTTTGGTAACCGCCAGGTCATGTATGAAGTGGATCACTGCATTTATTGCCATGACCGTGACACGGATTCTTGTTCCAAAGGCATGAGGAACAAAAAAGACGGAACCTATAAAACGAATCCTTTGGGTGTCGCGATTACCGGTTGCCCATTGGAGGAAAAGATTTCCGAAATGCATCTGTTGAAAAAGCAGGGCGACAATATTGCCGCCTTGGCTTTGGTCATCATCGACAACCCGATGTGTCCCGGTACTGGTCATCGCATTTGTAACGAATGCATGAAAGGCTGCATTTACCAAAAGACTGAGCCGGTCAATATTCCACAGATTGAAACCAATGTACTCACCTCCGTATTATTTATGCCTTGGGGTTTTGAGATTTACAGCCTATTGACCCGTTGGAACCCACTCAACGTCAAGCGCCCCCATGCTTTGCCCTATAACGGGAAGAATGTTTTGGTGGCTGGCATGGGTCCAGCCGGTTACACCTTGTCGCACTATTTGCTGAATGAGGGATTTGGCGTTGTCGGCATAGATGGCCTTAAGATTGAGCCTTTGCCCAAGGAACTGACTGGTTATGGCGATCACCCACCCAAACCCATCCATGATTTTAATGAGCTGTATGAGGCTTTGGACAAGCGTGTCATGTTGGGTTTTGGCGGTGTTGCCGAGTATGGCATCACTGTCCGGTGGGATAAAAATTTCCTCAAGGTGATCTATTTGAACTTGCTTCGTCGCAAAGCCTTTCGCTGTTACGGGGGAGTGCGCTTCGGCGGAACCTTAACCGTCAACGAAGCTTGGGATTTAGGATTCCACCATATTGCGATAGCCTCGGGTGCAGGCAAACCCACCGTCATCGACTTGAAAAACAACCTGACTCGTGGCATTCGCAAAGCATCAGATTTCTTGATGGCCTTGCAGTTGACGGGTGCAGCCAAAGAATCATCCTTGGCCAATCTGCAAGTGCGCTTGCCCGCCGGGGTTATTGGCGGTGGACTCACGGCGGTTGACACGACAACCGAACTCTTGGCTTATTACCCTGTGCAAGTGGAGAAAATTCTGCATCGATATGAAAAGCTATCTGAACTCTATGGCGAACATGAAGTGCGCGGTCGTTATGATGGCGAAGAGATTGGCATACTAGATGAATTCCTTGTTCATGGCAAGGCGATTCAAGCCGAGCGGCGACGTGCCGAAGCAGCAGGTGAAAAGCCGCATTTCGTGCCGCTATTGGAAAAGTGGGGCGGGGTTACTCTCTTCTACCGTAAGGGCATCAAAGATTCCCCCGCTTATCGACAAAACCATGAGGAAATTGCCGAAGCATTGGATGAAGGCATCCGTCTGGCAGAGGGTATGAGCCCCTTGGAGGCCATTGATGACGAGTACGGTCATTTAAGCACTGTCCGTTTTGAGCGATTGGAAGAACAGGAAGGCCGTTGGCGTAAAGCCGAAGAACTTGAGGTGCCGCTGCGTTGCCTGTTTGTGGCAGCCGGCACGTCCCCTAACACAATTTATGAGAGTGAATATCCCAATACGTTTGTCATGGATCGTAAATTCTATAAGCGTCATGAAATGGAATTCAACTCTCAGCAAGGGGGAGAAGGGGCAAAGAATGAAATGGCGTTGATATCAATGGAAGATACGGCTGCGCCCAAATTGGGCAAGCCCGCACCGTTTACCTCTTACCACCGCAATGGACGTTACATCACCTTTTACGGTGACAACCACCCAGTCTATGCGGGCAACGTGGTCAAGGCCATGGCAAGCGCAAAAGATGGATATCCGTATATCGTCAAATTGTTCCAGCAGGAATTGGCTTCGCTGCCCCCAGATTTGCAAGCCGAGCGCGAACAAGATTTGACAGAATTTCAAGCCAAATTGGACGAGAGTTTGTTGGCCCGGATTGTGGAAATCCGCCGGTTGACCCCAACCATCATTGAAGTGATCGTCAAAGCCCCGCTTTCTGCCAAACACTTCTTGCCGGGACAGTTCTACCGGGTGCAGAATTTCGAATCGCTTGCCCCCGTCGTACATGGCACGGTGTTGACAACAGAAGGGCTGGCCTTGACCGGTGCTTGGGTGGACAAGGACAGGGGTTTGATTTCGCTGATCGCCTTGGAAATGGGCAGTTCCTCGCGTCTGTGTGCGACATGGAATCCTGGCGACCCGATTGTCGTCATGGGCGTGACCGGCGCACCCACTGACATACCCCGTGGACGCACTGTCATGTTGTTAGGCGGTGGTTTAGGCAATGCGGTATTGTTTTCCATCGGCAAAGCCATGCGGGCTGCTGGTAACCAAGTGATTTATTTTGCCGGTTACCGCAACCGGGGCGATGTGTTCAAAATTGAAGAAATTGAAGCCGCTGCCGATTTGATTGTCTGGTCGGTGGACAAACGCGAAGGCAACACTGCCATCGAACCGACCCGTCCACAAGACAAAACCTTTGTAGGCAATATTGTCGAATCCATCGTCGCCTATGCCAAGGGCGAACTCGGTGAAACGCCAATTCATCTGGATGATGTGGACCATCTTATCGTGATTGGTTCCGACCGGATGATGGACGCAGTGAAGCAAGCCCGTTATGGTGTGCTTAAGCCTTATTTGAAGGAACACCACGAAGCCATTGGTTCCATCAATTCCCCCATGCAATGCATGATGAAAGGCGTGTGCGCCCAATGCTTGTGCAAGCATATCGACCCGGAAACTGGCAAGGAATATTTCGTTTATTCCTGCAACAACCAAGACCAGGACTTGAACCGGGTGGATTTCCCCAATCTACGCGCCCGCTTGAAACAAAACTCGGTTCAGGAGAAATTATCTTCGTTGTGGTTGGATTATTTGTTGGGGAAGACGTCGGTATAAGGATCTATAACATTTTTCATTTATTGAGTAATGTTTTGTAGGGGCGAATTTATTCGCCAGTGGGCGGCTAAAGCCGCCCCTACATATGATCTTTTAGTCAATACTGGAATCATTGAGTTTGGGTTGCCGATTGGATGACGTGATATAAAACCGATCACACCCCTTCGATTAACTTCATATTCGGAGAGTAAAATGAATTCGATACTGAAGCCAAAAACCGCACATTACACCGTCGCCGATTATATGAACTGGCCGGACGAAGAGCGCTGGGAACTGATCGACGGTGTAGCTTATGATATGTCCCCAGCACCGAGAATCAACCACCAACAAATCACTGGTCGAATTTATAGTAGGCTTGAGCAAAAGTTACAAGGCAAAACCTGCCAGCCATTCATCGCCCCGGTAGATGTCGTGTTATCCGATATTGATGTGGTGCAACCCGATGTACTTGTCGTCTGTGACCCGAATAAAATCACCGAGCGGAATATTCAAGGCCCACCGGATTGGGTTGCCGAAATATTATCACCCGGCACGGCCCGCAAAGACCTGCGCGAGAAGAAAGCCCTGTATGAACGCTCGGGGGTCAATGAATATGTCGTATTTGACCCGGTGCAAGCTTGGGTGCAACGATTTGTGTTGATTGACGGGGTTTATGGGGCAGGAGAGATTCTCGATCCTTCGGAAGATTTACCATTAGGGTTTATGCCGGGGGAGGTTTTGGCGTTGGGGGAGGTGTTTGGTTTTCTTTAATAGATATAAGTAGTCAAATATAAATCAACGGGTATATACGCTATGAACATCATTGGTTTCTAATAATTATTGATTGTTGGAGTAAATGACATGTTACTTAGTAAGATCGCAAGAATTTTAGCGTCTTTTATCATAGCAGCATTTACTGGGGGTTTAGTATTTTTTGGACTTCTTTATCTTTTATTTAGCATTGGATGGACTGATTTTCAATTATCTAACAATTTATTTATAATCGATGGTATAGTCAGTGTAACTTTGGCAGTAATTTTCTATTTAAAATTAAATAGCTACCTTAATGAAAAATCTAATAAGTTATTATTAGTTTTAGAGTTTGCCTTCATTGTCGGAATTATTCTCTTTATTTATTTTTCATTGTATGATGGACGGGGAAAATTTTCTATGCCACTCCAAAACAACGAAAGTAATAAAGAACCACCTCCACCACCTCCAGTTAAACCTAATTCCATTGACGGAGGTGGTGGAGGTTATGATAAACTACATACTTTCCCTTGGCCCCCACCTAAAGCCTCTTCTAAAGAGGTAATTCCTAGAAAATTGTTAGCTCAAGATGCTTCCAAGCCGACATTTAAAGATATTGATACCAAAATTAGCGAAGCACTGAGAAAAATAGGGCATAGTGAGTATAGCTATTTTTGGATTCCTGCCGGATATGCTTTGGTCACACGAATTGAAAAGTTTCAAAAAAATGGTAAACCAAAACCGGGGGTTGAACGTTGGGAAGATAAATTATATGGGTGGAATGATGTTTCCCTCGGGCAATACCTTCAAGGTCTTTTTTTTGCGAAACAAGGTTTTTATCGATTAATTGTTTTTGTAATTTCACCAAAAGAATGGAGAGAAAATGAAGATACAATTACCGAAGAGGAAGCAATCATGTGGTTAAGGCTGGGTTATGATAGATTGCCAAATGAACTTTCTTCGGTACAATTTTCTGAAAGTTATGTCTGTACTGCCCTTATTTATGAATTTGAGCAAACCAGCCCCAAGAAATATCCCCACCTTCTTTCACCGGGTAAGTTGGCAGCACATACCCACTTGGAAGCCTCTGGCTTTTATAAAGCGTTAGGAGAATAAAATGCGTATCTCGATGAGTCTATGTAAGAAATGGCTTGCTGGAGTCTGGTTCTCTTTTGCCGCCATCTTATTTCTTCTGATGGTGGTCACTACCATGGTTGGAGCTTACCAAGACATTGCCGAAGGGGTATGGAGTTGGTTCTTACCCAGTGTCATGCCTACGCTTTCATTAATGATTGCCGTACTTGTATCTGACAATCAACACACTGAAAATAAAGTCCCGACCGCTGATAGGTTCCTGTTCAAATTGAGCTTGGCATTGTCAGCATTTTATCTGCTTCTGCTTATTCTCGTTATTGTCTTACAACCATTAACCAATACATTTGACGATGCCCCACTGAAAGGATTCCAAAAATCAAATTTATGGCTAGGTCCTCTGCAAGGTCTGGTTGCGGCTGCATTGGGTGCATTTTTTATCAACAAGGAGGTGGGAAAAGATACTTCGGGTGATAAGCAATAGTGGGTATGGCGTATCATACGAGTTGAATGATTTACGAAAACAAACTCCCATGCGTGTTTGCGCAACAAGATGCGCTAATCTGCCTTAGCATGCAGTGAGGGATGACTCACTGCATCTTACCGTCCTTGTTTAGTTGCAATGACTATTTTACGCATATACAATTAAGCAATGCATACGCCTTATACTTGGCAAGAGGCCAAGCGCCGGAGTAATCTTGCCAAGCATGGCTTGGACTTTGCGGACGCTGCCTTGGTGTTGGACAACCGTTTTCGATTGGACATCGACAGCACTCGCAGGTGAGCAACGCATTCAATGGTTTGCCTATGTGGCTGAACGATTGACCGTGCTGACCGTGGTTCACCTACCTGGTCGGCATCCACATATTATAAGCTTTCGCCCGGCCAGCCGGGACGAACAGGAGACCTATCATGACTGGCTCGAAAACGAATTTAATGACTCGTGAA
>CAIWDB010000081.1 GCA_903911305.1 uncultured Methylococcaceae bacterium
GTTGTTGAATTAGTACCTCTCCCCAACGGGGGGAGGTTAGGAGGCAATGCTGTTGAATTAAGAAAATGCTCGTCGTTCCGGCAGGGATTGCCGGAACCCAGAAGCCATGCAGGGCAAACTAGATTCACATCCCTGTGTTCTGGATACCGGCAATCCATGCCAGTATGACGGCTTATTTCAACAGTATTTAGGTTAGGAGGGGGGCGATCAAAAGGTAGCGAAGCATCTGATTTAACTCGCCCCCACCCTAACCCTCCCCCGTTGGGGGAGGGGATTAGTTTTGTCAATTCAATAGTTTTGCGGAAGGTTAGGGGGCTTTGTGGCAATTTCGATTTGACCATGTTTAGCAGATGTTGGTTGCTCAATGCTTATTTCCCTTTCTTCCAAAGTTTGACCATCGCATCGTATTGAGAGGGTTCTACCACGGCAAAGGTATCCACCCCGAACAACTCGCATAGCTTCTTGCCTTCGGCATCGGAACACATGCCCGCCAAGGCATTGCCCAAGCGAGTGCGTTCTTCGGGTGTGCTGAGTTTGCTGTCTGCGACCATGCCCATTAATGGGATTTCTTCGGAGGTGAAGACGGCTTCGACAGGGGCTTTCAGGTTTAATGAAGCCAACCCATTGTATTGCTGTTCATTGAGCATCACCGCATCCAACTCGCCTTTATCCAGCGATCTTAATGCCCGTATGGCTTGGTTGGTCGGTTGCAGTTGGAAATAAGTGTCGGGTTTGTATTTGCCAGCCAATACGATCTTGCCAATAAACTCCGGTTCGTCCAGCACCGTGCCGCCCAAAGTCTTGCCTTTAAGTTCAGTGATCGAGCCGTATTTGCCCTGCTGGGCGACGATTCGGTATTGCTCGGAGGTGCGGCCTTTGATGGTGGGTTGGACCAAGGGGACGAGATGATGCTTGTCACGCTGTTCCAAGAAAATGCCTAGCGAGGTGATGACGAACTTTGGGTTATTGTCATCCATTAATGTTCTGCATTCGTCCGCTTTGGCGGTGAAAATGCTGTTCAAGCTTCCAGCCGGCCATTGTCCTACACGCTCCACCACACGCAACATGGAACCCATGGCGGCATTGGCATCTTTGGCATTGACAGGCCCGCCGGGGTAGCAAACGATAATCGGCGCGTCTGCGGCAGCAAATGCTGACACAGGACTCAGTAGACTGGCAAGCAACATTAAAAAGGATTTTTTCATTATTGTTTTCTCTTCGGGTCAAGCAACTGTCCGATGGCAGGGGCCACGAACAAGGTTGCGATCAGGCAGCATAAAAGCCCTATGGTAATACTCACACCCATGGTGGATACACCGCGATAGCTGGCTAAGGTGATCGCACCTAGCCCGGCCAATTCGGTTGAAGCCGCCAAACCAATTACCTTACCGGAAATTAGACTGACTTGGAATGGGCTGTAATTATGCAATTCGCGCCAACGGTAACTAAACCATACCCCATAATCGACTGCCAGTGCGATGACCAAGGGCAAGGCGATGATATTGGCGTAATTATATTGGATTCCTGTCAAGGCCATCAGCCCCAACATCCAGCCTCCACCAATTAACAACGGCAAAGAGGCCAAGGCAAAGCCGGTCACGCTGCGCAAAGTGACCGCAATCCATGTGAGACATACAATCAGCGCCAGAATGGTACCGTGGGAGAAACTTTCCACCACCGATTTGGAAAAGGCTTGATGGGTGGTTGGGAACCCAGTCGCATCCTTGGAGACGCTATAAATATCGCGCATGAGTTGATCCAGATTGTCTGGATCGTAGACTGTTTTGGCCGGGAAGGCATAGATGGCGATACTGCCATTGGAGGCAAAAAATCGGTCTCTCAACACCGGCGGCAAATGTTCCGGTGTGAGTGGTTTTGCCTGACTCCAAGACCCAACAACTTTAAGACTAGTTTCTGCGCTGGTCAGTAATGCCCGTAAAAATTGTTCGCTGCGAGTACGCGCCAGGTCTTTGTCTTGAGCAATCTTCGCTTGGATGGCTTCAAGTTTGCCGCGTATTTTTTCCATGTCCTTGACAATATCAGCATGGCCGGAAGAGAAGGCTTGTTCCTGAGCATCATCTAGTAAAGCGAGGCTTCCATCCAGCAAATCGGGTAATAAGGCAAAACTCTTTTCTGTCAAGCCTGTTTGGTTGATGCTGACTAAGCGTTTGGCATAGTCTGATTGATTGACTGAGTTTCCCACTGTGATGGCTTGTTGCAGCCTGACATCCGCATCGGTTGGGAAAAATTTGGTCAAGGATTGAACTTGGGCGACGGTTTTAAGCTTGCCCGCTTCGTCGGTGATGCGTCTGGCTTCTGTCATATCCTTGGCGGTGAAAATGACCACTTCGGCTTGATAATCGCTTTCGGCTACCATGCGCCGTTGATAATGAGCCGCTTGGGAATCCTTGGGTAACATGGATAGGACATCATAATCGAAAGGGATTTTAAGCCCTTTGATTGCCCCGAAGCCGGCACAAGCTATCGCCACCACGACTAAGCTAATCGCCACCGGCATGGGAAACGCGCCAGTCCCAATCTTGGCCGGCTCAATGTCGGTTGGACCGGAACCGCCGGGAATGTCTTTTAATTTAGGCGGCAGTAATGCATACAAGGCGGGCTGCACCACCCAAGTGCTGATTAGTATCAGTAACACACCTTTTGCCGCCACCACGCCCAATTCGGAGAAGCCTGGAAAATCAACCGTTGCCAAAGCCCCAAAGATCAGCACTGAAGCACCACCCGCCGTCAGCACGGCAATGAATGAAGCGCCGATGCCCACGCTGATGGACTCAATCAAGGGTTTGCCTTTCCTGCGTTCCTCGGCGATTCGGGACGATGTGAAGATGCCGTAATCTGCCCCCAAGCCGAAAAGAATAGCGATAAAGGCAGCGGTGATGATGGTTAGGTGGCCTACAGTGACCAAGGCTAAGCCCAAACTCCATAACACGCCTAAGCCCATCGGTATAAAGATCAACACCGCCCAACGGACACTGCGCACGACGATCAGAATCAATGCGGCAATCAACGAGGCAGAAGTGATGATGACCAGCTTAATATCCTTGCGGATATTGATAAATTCCTCATATTCAATCCCCGGAAGGCCGGTCAAGCCAACGGTTGGCGGGGTTCCGCCAGCCGCTTGAGTTTGGGCAGCCAATGTCGCCACGACGGATTTGACCTTATCGACAAATGGCCCAAGGCTTTTAAAGTCTTCAGAAGGGTCTTTCGGATGGACGAATAAAAACAACATGCGCCCGTCGCGTGATGTGAAATATCCATTGCCCATGCCTCCTGCGCCATTTTGACTGAGCAAATCATTCCAATCCAAACCATCGGGTGTTTTGTCGGAAAACAAATAACGATGCCATTGCCCCAAAATAAAGTCAGCGAAACCGAGTGTCTGCCCGGCATTTTCTATGCTGAAACCCATTTCAGCCAACGGGGGATGATTTTTGCTCCATTTCACACCCTCTTGCAATGCGTTTTGCAAGGGCAATCCACTCTTTGCAGATGTCGTTGGCGTAGGTTTACCCAATAGTGAAACGATCTGCTCCAAGCTGGATGAAGGCATCAGCAAATAAGCATGTTGCAGAAAGAACCCCATGTCGAGCCGGTCAGTCGCTAGACCAATTTCTGGCTCTACCCGAAGCTTGTTTGCCAGTTGGGTTGCGTAGGTTTCCAAGGTCTCGGTAGGTGCGCCTTCCAGGACGATAATCAAATCGGAGGCAGCGCCGAAATTTTTTAGAAAAGCGTCAAAACGCTGAGTGACTTCAGTGTTTTTGGGCAATAGGGCTTGACGCGATGTATAAATCGGCAATTGCAATGTTGCCCAGAGGGCAATGATCGACAAGGCTAGGGTGACACCTAATACCCACCAAGGGTGTCGGGCGAAACGTTCGGCTATTCTAGCCACGAATAGGCTAATTTTCACGGGATGGCATTCTATAAGTTAATGTTCGGCGGGTTAATGGTTGTGATTTTGCCATCAAGTTGATGGGTAGGGAAGGGCAATTGGTTCAGAATATCATGGCCCGGTAATTTTTTCCTATAGGTTGCCCAATGCCAATGCTTGCATCAACCCGTCTATTCTATCAAATTCTTTTTATCGCAGGATGTTCGTCCCTATAATTCAATCAACATCAGTGAGTCAGCCGATTGGGTTGCAATGCCAAACCAAACAAAGCCAGTATGCAAAACCCAATGCCAGCGTAAAAAGTGGAAGCCGCACCGAGATTATCCCATAACAAGCCCGCCAACATGCTTGCCGCCAGCATGGAAATGCCACTCATCAAGTTGAAAAAACCATAGGCCGGTCCCCGCAAGTCGGCAGGTGCTGTGTCCGCCACCATGGTCGCCAATAAACCTTGAGTCATCCCCATATGAATGCCCCAAAAAAGGATGCCTATCAGCAGGATAATCCAATGTCCATTTTGGGCCAACACCCAATCGGCTGCCATCAACATAAAAAGCCCAATGGCGAGCAGCTTGGCATGGCTCATGTTGTCAGCGAGTTTACCAAATGGATAAGCTGTTGAAGCGTAGATCACATTCATTAAAACCATGACCAGAGGGACCAACGCGACAGGAATGCCGAACTGTTGGGCGCGCAAAACGAGAAACGCTTCGCTGAAGCGGGCTAAAGAAAAAATGGACCCAATACCCACAATCCACCAATAGGAAGCCCCCAAACGTTGTAAATTTTCGCGACTAATTGGGTTGACGCGCTTACCAGATTGTTTCTGTTCCGGTTCCTTCAAACCAAACCACAACAGAGTCACTGCCATCAGACCTGGAATGACTGCAACCCAAAATACTGCACGAAAATCATCATCCCATAACAACATCAAGCCCACCGCCAATAGTGGCCCTAGAAAAGCGCCAATGGTGTCAAGCGACTGTCTTAGCCCAAATGCCGCGCCACGAATGGCTGGAGGTGTGATGTCGGCAACCAGCGCGTCACGCGGAGCGCCTCGTACCCCTTTGCCGAAGCGATCCAATAGCCTTGCCGTTAACACCACGCCGATATTGGGTGCAATGGCAAACAAGGGTTTGGTCAATGCGCCCAATCCATATCCGAATAAGGCCAAGGCTTTGCGTTTGCCCAAGTAGTCACTCAACACACCTGAGAATACCTTGACGATTAGAGCGGTGGATTCTGCCAAACCCTCTAAAACGCCCACAGCGAACGCACTGGTCCCCAGTGTCGTCACCATGAACAAGGGCAATAAGCTATGGATCATCTCCGAGGAGACGTCCATCAACAAGCTGACGAAACCCAATACCCAAACGCCCGATGGAATTTGGTGTAATGATTGGCTAGTTTTTTTGAACGTCATGGATTCGCCTATGGGTTGTTTGCAAATTAATTTTTTTGCAGCACTGATAACGGGAGCGTCAAAGCCTGTCCTGAGCGAAGTCGAAGGGCTTGCTTTGATGCTCCACCTAGTCCGCTGCGTAACATCAGAACCTTAAGGGAACCTCGAAAAACCCCGCACTTCGACATGCTCAGTGCGAACGGTATTCAGCTAATCAGTAGGTTACGTTCGTGGTGAGCCTGTCGAACGCTCTCCTGAGCGAAGTCGAAGGGCACGAACGTAACCAGTTTTTCGAGGCTCCCTTAAGGCAAAGCGCGAATCTTCACTTCCATATAATGCAAGACATCGCTCATGTTTTGATCGGTCACGCCGGATTGTCCGACTTTTGGCATTTCCAAGTAACCGTTTTTGACATGATCTTTGAGTACGCCATTCCAATGAGGTGTGCGCATATCCCAATCGTCTGACTCATCCAGTTGTTGGGCTTCGCTTTCAGGGTTCAAATGGCATTCAGCACAGGATCGGTTGAATATTTGGTTGCCCTTGGCAAAGTCTGGCTTTGAGTCAGGAAGTTTCGGATTGGAGCATCCGACCAGCGCCATTAGGCAAACCATAACTAGGGTAAGCTGAAAATTTGATGTCATCCGTTGCTCCTTATGATGCTTAGTATCATCCACAGAAATGGTGGAAAAAGCTGTGGATAACTATGTGGATGTAGTCTCGAAAGCGGCATTCTGGCTAAGCTTTCGAGGCATTGGCAAATTATTTTGCAATCTCGCCTAATTGTTGCAGTTTATTTGTATCATATTGATTGTAAATTATATTCTTATATCGTCTTGGATAAGTCACTGTCTTGTTTCGCTTTATTGTGGTTGACTTGAGTTTTTGAGATGTCAAGGTCTTGACAGTGGATAACTTTTTCCAAACCTCGAAAAACGCTTGATTTTGAACTTCATTTAATGTCGGAATCCAGCATAGACTGAGCCAGACGGGCCAGATTGTAGGACCCCCCGCCTTCGCCGAGTAATTCTTTCACCTTATGCAGTTCTTCCCGAATCTGATTGGCATAGGCTTTATCTTCGACAATTTTGCTAATTTCAGCCGCAATGTTACTGGCACTCGCTTCATGCTGGATAAACTCCCGGACAATTCCCTTTCCCGCCAAAATATTAGGTAGGCCAATGAATTTGATGCTGATGAGCAATCGACCCAACCAGTAAGTGA
>CAIWDB010000082.1 GCA_903911305.1 uncultured Methylococcaceae bacterium
ACTCACCTTGTTCTTCGTGTCGAAGTAGTCGGTAACAACGTGCAGGGCCGAGCCTAAGACGCCGCCACTAACCGCATTGAAAAGGATGTCTGTTAAGGCCATTGGCGAAGATAATTATACTTATTGATCCTGCGCGTTCTGGAACTGATCGAGATTGACGGGAGGGATTTTATTCCCGAGCAACCTTGCGTCAGCGCCCATGAATTGCGAAAAGGCATCAGCCCTTGGCTGGGGCATCGGAATACCGCTTGCACCGACAAACCTTTGGAAATTGGGGCTAAGGACGGTGTTGCGGGCTGCGCTCGGTGCCGCAAAGGTTGCCGCCGCTGTTGCCGCAGCAACTGCCGGTTGCCCGCTTGCAAGCGCATATCCAGCCCCGCCAAGCCCCATTGCCCCGCGAAGGGCGCTAACCGCAACGGTCGGGGTTGAAGCGGCATCCTTAATCGCCCTAGAGAACGCTTGGTGGACGACACCAATTTTCTCAAGTGGTCCGGTTAATTTTGCGCCATTTCCCAATGCCCTGCCAATCCAAGATCCATCAATGGCTCCGGTCCCAAGATTGGTTGCATCCTTAACAAGCGCCAACTGGGCGTTGGCAACTCTGGCGTCCCAAAGGGTTTCAGGAGGCCAAACGGCGGGCTTGGTTTTGTCGCCAATCAAAGAGGATTTTCCACGAGCTTTTAGTTCTTGTTCCAACAGATCAAGCCAACCATCAGCCTCAATCTTTGCGTCGTTAATTTCCTTAACAAGCGTCGTTGAATATCCACCAGCCGAGTTTAAGGTTCTCTCAAGGCCGCGCTGCACATCTTTTGCTTTTTGGAATTGCTCCAAAGCCGCTGCCGCATCGGGCGAGGCACCAGAGATTTTCTGGAACGGTATGTCGGCTCGAAGTTTAAGCGTGTTCTGGGTCGCAGGGGTAAGCTCTGGAATGGCACCGGCAATGTCTTGGCGCTCTAGTCCGAAATGCTCACGAACGGCGTTAGTAGTCGCCTTCTCGTTAATCCTTACGGCCTTGTTGATCGTGTCCGCTTTTCCCGCAATCGACTCAAGGACGTTAGTTACTGGCGTGGGATGAAACATCGAGGGGGGCAGAACATACCCCAACTCATCGGAAAAAGCCTTGGCCCTAGTCATCATGGACCCGCCCCGTTTTGCCAGCGTTGTAGCCGCAGACATTCCGGTATCAAAGGCATTTCCAAACTGTGTACCTGCGGCACCAACCGTAGCGGCCTGCATAAGCTCCTGCGGAGTTATAGCCCGCTTTTGGTCAATCGCCGTCTCGGCAGCTTTAGCCAAAGCCATCTGGGCGCCGTTAATGGCGGCATTTTCCACCTGTCGAACAACGGGTGCTCCAACCATTGATCCGGCACCGGGAAAGGCAGCGGCCATAACGGGAGCGGCAATCGTTTCCCCGTAATTATAATCCTTTTGCCTGCCCTGCTTCATGGCAAGGCGCTGGGCCAAATCTGTTCCTAGGCCAACCAGGGCCGGAATGGCGGCTGGGGCGTAAGGACCGGCAAGCATACCTGCGGCGGGAAGGCCAAACCTTAATGCGGCGTCTTGAGCCGATTGCTTCATAGCCTGACCCTCTGGGGAAGTATCAATCCCGGCGTCGCCCTGCGGGGGCATAAACGCCCTAGCCGCCATGCTCGCCATGTTGTTTGG
>CAIWDB010000083.1 GCA_903911305.1 uncultured Methylococcaceae bacterium
ATGAAATATCGGCTTCATCGGGTCTTTCATTGCAATTCGGTGAGGGGATAATCCTCTCGGCATCTTCCAGCCAACCATCGAAAATGTTTACAATCATTGTGTACACGGCAGTTTTAGTGTCAAATTGCATAGGATAGCAAATGACCAGTTCCAGCGGTCGGGGAAATTCAGTATCGGTACTGTTGAACCAAGCCGTTCGCTAAGCGATGACTAAGCGAACCCATTACAACATCGGAACAATAAATGACGATAAAAGTACGCTATTTCGCCAGTCTGCGTGAAAAAATGGGCCGTATCGACGACACTTTGGTGTACGAAAATATAGCCACAGTCGCCGACGTTTGGAGGGCAGTCAGCAGTGGGCGTCCCATCCCAGACCATCTACTATGTGCGGTTAATATGGAGTATGCCGATGCGCAAGCTGAAGTCAAAGATGGGGATGAGGTGGCTTTCTTCCCGCCAGTGACTGGGGGGGCAAGATGACAGTCATTCTATGCCAATCTTCATTTTCGCCTTATGCAGAACTGGAAGCCTATCAACAGTTAATGGCGGATGATGTAAAGCGTTATGGCGCAACGACTATCTTTGTCGGCACTATGCGCGACCTCAATTTAGGTGACGAGGTGACGCATATGAATTTGGAGCATTATCCCGGCATGACTGAGCGTCAATTGGGGCAGATCGTCTCGGAGGCACAAGCCCGTTGGGATTTGCTGGATGCATTGGTGATTCACCGGGTGGGTGAAATCACTCCGGGTGAAAGCATAGTCCTTGTCGCCGTGTGGACCCTACATCGAGGCGCAGCCTTTGAAGCTTGCCGCCATATCATCGAAGCACTCAAACACACCGCCCCGTTTTGGAAAAAAGAAACCATCAAGGATGGCGAGCGATGGGTGGAAAGTAATACCGAGGGGTAATCCTCATGACGGCCGACTCGGTTTTAGCAACCGAGTCGGCCTTGGCCATGTGGAATTTAATCGCAGAGTGTAGGTCCGCCGCATCTTTTGGGTACGCTGGCCTTGCACTTTTCAAAATACGCTTGGCAAGCCGCTGCACCGTCTTTGCTCGCACATAACTTAAATTCGCCTTCGCAGGTTGCCGTCAATTTCTTCAGGCAAATATCACATTTAGCTTCATCTTTCGCTAAAACTAAAGGCGCTTCGGCGGAAAAGGCGGATGATGGAAGGGCTAAAGCTAGGAATAAACCTAATGTTAGGGTGAAGGATTTGATGTTCATTATGTAGCCCTCGGCGATGTTATGTTTTGTGGGTGATGACACTGATTTGTCGGTGAATACCTGTCAATCTTGCCATTGCCGTCATTAAGGGTGTAACAAGCCTTGCTGGGCCTTTGGATGCAGTTCCTAGGTTTTGTGAGTGGGAATCGTCTGGGTGTGATTAATAGTGATGCGCACAAGCTTGGCAGTCGTTGAAATTATGCCTGGAGTGCAAGGCTTGCCTTGCCTGTACGCGCCCTCGCAAGGCAAGCCTTGCACTCCCACATCACTTTTAATCGCACCCGAATCGTCTCTAAAGTTTGATTTAATCAAGATTTATTGAGGAGGCGTGGAATCCTTCGCTCCGCATTGATCCGAAGAGTTTTTAAACTTTTCCCCAGTCTGCATGGCTTTCAAGGTACATTGCCATTGCTCCAAGGTTCGTTTGCCCTGGGAGATATGGCAGCTTCCAAGTAGGCGTTTGCGGTCCCGCTCGTAAACTGTGGCTTGGGTCATGTAAAGCTTCATGACTTCTTGACAAGCGGCGATGCGTTTTTCAGCTTCGACGTTTACCGGGTCTTGTGCTTCGCAACCCGTGAGTAGTGTCAGTAATGCGGAAAGGAGGAGGATTGTTTTCATTGTTATACCCCTGATGAGTTGGTTGGTTGAAAGAGCTGTTTTAAATTAGTTTAGTGGTAATCAAACGGGTATAGGTGAACCAGCCAGATCGACAACTTGGACATTTGTAGAATCAAAATTAGCGGGCAATGCCGGAGAATTTTCATCAGGACGCACGACGATAATCCGTTTTCCTAGCGCATCAGCCATGCCTGCTTCGTAATTGACCCAGTCTGAACGCGCACCAGCCGGTGTCCACACAATTACTACTGTATCAGCTTGTGAAATAGTACGCTTGATTCCTTGTCTTGCATCCTCAAATTCCTTTGGTGTAAGCGTCATTACCGATAACTCGTTACCGCTATATATTTCCCGTTCTCTCAGATTCTTAAGGATGGATGGTATCTTTCCTTCATCTTGCTGTGAATATGACAAAAAAATATGGTTGGTCATTAGGTCACCTGCTTTAAATTGGGATGCAAAAGGGGTCGTATATCCTCTGCCAATCTACGCCATTGGTCTGAATCATTACATTGACCGGAAAGCAACAAAGGTGGGGCATTTCTGGATTTTAACTCATCGTACTTGATTTGATGCATTAGGACGAATGTCGGTATATCAAAAGCATCAGCATAAGCCAGTTCCATCCACTGCGTGGCCCCTTTGTTTAGAGTAGTAGGTGTAACAAGAAAAACAACAACTTTGGATTGCTTAACCCGTTCTTTTAGGCTTCGTGCGATGGCTTTTTCGTCACGGGCTTGGTCACGTTGGTAAGTCCATACCTTTGCATCTATATCTTGAAGCAATGTCTCAAATGCAAATTGAAGCAAATCGGCTTCAAAGGCATGTTCACTCGAATAAGAAAGAAAAATCATGATGCCGATGATTGCTTTGCTAAAGTTTGCTTCGCTGTCTAACAGCCTCAAACAACACTATACCTGTCGCCACGGACACATTCAAACTTTCGACTTGCCCCAGCATCGGAATTTTGACCAGAAAATCACAGTTTTCCCGCGTCAGCCGCCTCATGCCCTTTTCTTCCGCGCCCATGATTAAAGCCAACGGCATGTTAAGGTCGGTTTGATAAATCGTCTTTTCGGCCTCTCCGGCAGCGCCCACAATCCAGATGCCCGCTTCTTTCAAC
>CAIWDB010000084.1 GCA_903911305.1 uncultured Methylococcaceae bacterium
CTGAGAGGTATCACCTGGGCTGGTGAGCTTTCGCTGCTTTCTTCATCCGCTTGTTCGTTGTTTTCGACTTGGCCTTCCTTCACATCCTTGCCGCCAAATTGGTAGTCTTCGTAACCGGGGTAGTTGACATCACGCGCGCGAATCTGGCTGCGCAACTTGACTGGCAACAAGGAAGCCCCTCCGCCTGACAAGTAATTGACGAACAAATCCAATGTGGCCTCTTTGGCGTTGACCCAATATTCGGCAGTCGGTTGAATGACTGCCTTCATGCTTGGGATGCGAAATTGCTCCACACGAAAAGAACCCGTGTCAGCGATCCAGTCATCCCCTTTGCGAAGGCCGACTAGATAATTGCCAAGCTTGGCTTCCTTGGGAATGCTCCAACTGGACTCGGCTATGCCTTGTCCATCAAATGTGATGGGAAGCTCGAACTTCTCATCACTGCCATCATGGCGAATTTCCAGCGTGTCGGGGACATTCCCGTCATAGGCGGCAAACCCTTCTGAAGTCCGTTTGCGTAATAAAAGCTTCATGGATACGGTTTCGCCAGCGCGGAACAGGCTGCGATCAAACACCGAATGAGCCAGCTTGGTTCCGTCTGCACTGCCGACAGTTAATTCAAAGTCATACGGCGTAATGCCTTTATTCCACCCGGAAACCGCGAAACTAAAATCTTCACCCGTTCTGGCGGTCACGAACAGGGGATGCGAGTTTGAGCCGTTTGTGCAGTAATTGCTGGAATCATATTCAGGTAATACACCCGAACCGACAATTTTCACCGTTCCGTCCGAACCTGTGCGACCATGCCAGAATTCGGAGCCGGTGCAGAAATCAGTGATACGCACCTCTGCATCGGCGACTGGTTTGGCTTGGTCTAATGTTGTCACCCATACCAATGAAGATTCACGCCCCCATTTGAAATGCACGGACATATTCGTGACTAACGCCGAAGTGGCAACATAACGTGGCCTATTTTCTCCCAACAGGGCAAGCCCTAAGCGTGGACTGGCGAGTTCCACGACATAGAAACCCGGGGATTTCAGCGGGATGCCTATGACCTCAAAGGTTTTGGCTCCATTGGGTTTTGGAAGCTCGAACGAATCCGTCTTATCTTTTGTTGTAAATACAGATTCGGTTCCGGTTAGGTTGCGGAAGCGGGGTTCATCATCAGGATGGGCTTTAGGAAGTTCTTCGTAACGTTCATCACCGGCTTTATTGACTTTGCGCATCCAAGCAGCGATGGATTGATCGTTCTGATCTAATTTTTGCAATTTTCCGGGAATGCCTTCCTGTCCGGGTATCAGGCTTTTGGCCGTGACATTGGGTTCTAAATTGCGCAGGGTGACTGGCAGCACACCGCCTTCTTTCCATTCTAAGATGCCGAAGTCGGCGTTAAACTTAGCCAATGGCGGGTATTCATCGGTTTGTACGGCAAGTGGGAACTGGCTAAGGTTTTCCAGCGACCTCCCGGCATCGTCGGTTAAATCCTTGGGTAAGACAATTCTGAAATGTGTGCTTTCGGGAAATGGGCCTTTATATTGGAGAGAGTCCACTACGGGCGTTTTGCTGGGATCAAAATCTTCGGCGGGGTAGGGCTTGCCTTGACTATCCAGCAATTGCACTTGTCGGGCCTTTTCTGCTGGTATGGGTGCGCTAAAATGCAAGCTCATTGGTAAGAAAGGAATGCATTGAGAGTTGGCATTGACCTTATCGCATTGAAACCGTGCGGTGAATGGTTCACGAACCTTGTAACTTAAGATTTGATCTTTCTGGGTGGCTATTCCGGTGGCGGATAAGATGCCCACTCCCCAAACGAGCCTGATTTGGGATTCAGGCGGAAAATTGCGTCGGCATTGCAGGAAGACCAGCCTATCATCCGGTGTTTGCTCAAAAAAATAGTCGTAAACTTCGCGTAGCGAACCCGATAGAAGTTTGTTCCGCTCCTCGGCGGGTAATAGATTGGTTTCAATGCGCTCCTGTAACCCATCGACTTCGCAACGGGCATGTTCGATGATGGATTTTGAGTCTGCCGGGGCATCTAGCTTTAAGATAAAAACAGGGTTTTCATCAATGTCGTCGGAACCCTCATCGGGAAGTGAGCCGGTGATGGCGGGCCCGCCGGTATCGAAGGAATAGTCAGCAAGACCGGTGACTGGCTGGCCTAATAGGGATTTTGTACCGGGTTTTAGCTTAAACGAACAACGCAGTCCGGCGGGCAAGTCTTGCTCGAAATCAAACACCCAGTTGCGCCCATCGACCCATCGCCCTGTGCCTTTCATCGGGCATTCGACGATAAAGGGCTCTTCCAAACGCAGATCACCAAAACGAGCCATGGGTAAGCTGAAACGTGCCGACACTTGCCTGATATTTTTGACAGTGCCTTGCGGGGAAAACACTTCGATTTTGGATTCCGCCATTTCAGCCGAAGTGGCCGATTGACCGATAGAAAGAATAATAAAGATAAATAATATAGTGATAGTGCGCATGACCATGCCTCGATCAAATGAAATTCGGCGAATTGGACACATAAGTAATGTGTCGTTTCTGCTATTCTTTTGCCTATCCGTGCCGGTCAGACTCACGATAATGATAGGCTCTTCCCCCGACTCCACGCATGTTCAAGAATTTGAATCCGATATGGTAAATGTTTTCATGACCATCGTTTTTCCAAATTGTGGATGCCATACCTTTCATGCTCAGCATCGGCAGGCGCACATAGACAATATCGCCCTTCTCCAAGCTGGCTGGTTCAGAGAAACACGCCTGAAAGCCATTCAGCGAGACATTCGTGGTGAAGAATCTAATTTCATTGACGCCAATCACCATGGTTCCGTCAATTTTCAGATTTTTCCGGTAATTTTGCCGGTTCATATTCATTGCGCGTACACTCCATGGTAATTATCAATGGTAGGGGAATTGCCTGATTGTAGCGCTATTAAGCCCAGAAATAAAATAATGTTAAATGCTTTTACAGCGTTTTCAATGTCAATTGATTACTTTGTTTAAGCCGTAGGAGCGGGTCTAAGCCCGCGATTGATTTGACCGATATCGCAAACGGGCTATTTATCGCGGGCACGGCCCACTCCTACATGCTGCAACTATTAATTTTCAAGTGACAAATAAATATAGAAAACGCTGTATGTTTTCTCAATAGGCATTCTCAAAATTACGATGGCATCACCCCTATGGTTATGAAAGGGGAATAGGGCATAAAATAGACCAGAGGTATCGCATATGACCGAGTATTTCCGTTATGAAGGTTCTAAACAACCAATTGGTGTGATCGTCGAGGTTCATGGGCCGGTGGTGGTGATTGCCTGTAAGCGTTTGCCGCCCTTGCGACAAGCTTTGTGTGCGTGCATGGACGGTGAGACTTATTTATTCGAGGTACACCAGCACTTGGACGGGCAGCATATTCGCGCGATTACCTTGCACCGGACATCTGGCTTGTGGCGTGGCATGACCATTTATGATTTGGGCGGGCCTTTGAAAATACCGGTTTCCCCCGAATGCCTAGGCCGGTTGTTGAATATTTTTGGCAAGCCCTTGGACGGTAAAGGTCGATTGCCATCTGTGGAGTTTCGCAATATTCATGGCAAGCCCGCGCCTTTGGATCAGGCTTTGGGGGTGAGCGGGGTGTTGGAAACTGGAATTAAAGTGATTGATTTGCTGTGTCCATTCGTCAAGGGAGGCAAGACCGGCTTGTTCGGCGGGGCAGGGGTGGGCAAAACGGTGTTGGTGATGGAATTTATGCATGCCATTGCTTCCATCCACCAAGGCTATTCAGTCTTCGCGGGTGTCGGCGAGCGCATTCGTGAAGCCCATGAACTGTGGCATGAGATGGAAGATGCCGGGGTGATGTCACAAACCGTGATGGTGTTCGGTCAAATGGACGAATCGCCGGGTGTGCGTTTCCGCATTGCGCTGTCAGCCCTGGCCTACGCAGAATACTTGCGCGACACCCTTCGTAAAGAAGTGTTGTTTGTCGTGGATAATGTGTTCCGCTTCGTGCAGGCGGGCAGTGAGATTTCCAGTTTATTAGGCCGAATGCCGGCGACAGTGGGTTATCAGCCTACGTTGAGTACAGAAGTGGCAGAATTGCAGGATCGCATCACGTCCACCCAAGCGGGCGCCGTTACATCGGTTCAGGCGGTTTATGTGCCAGCCGATGACATGACCGACCCGGCAGTGAGTGCCATCTTAAGCCATCTTGACACCACGGTCATTCTTTCCAGAAACCAAGCAGCCAAGGGCATTTATCCAGCCATAGACCCTTTGCGTTCCGGCAGCAAGCTGATGGATCGCCATTCATTAGGTGATCGGCATTATCTGGTCGCCGAAGGTGTGCGCGAACATTTGGCCCGTTATCGGGAATTGGAGGATATTATCACCATGTTGGGTTTGGCTGAGCTTTCCGAAAAGGACCGGCGTATTGTCATGCGAGCCCGTAAGTTGCAAAAATATCTGACCCAACCCTTTTGGGTGACGTCAACCCTCACTGGTATCAAAGGGGTTTCTGTTCCATTGGAGCAAACCATCCAAGATTGCGATCAGTTCATGGCCGGACACTTTGATCAGCTTAGCGAAGAACAATGCTATATGTGTGGGTCCTTGGGCGGGGTGACATGAAAAGTTTTACTTTAATCCTGCGCGATTCGTCAACTGTCACCCGCCTTGATGGGCTTGCCTCTTTTGTCGGTGAAGATGCTTCCGGCTGCTTTGGAATCATGGCTGGACACGGCCGCTTCATGACCTGTTTGGAATTCGGTCTTGCCCGCTTCCGAACCCATGAAGGGCCTTGGCAATATCTTGCCATGCCGGGTGCAGTGGTTTATTTCCAAGACAACCTACTGAGCCTTAGCACACGCCGGTATTTTTTAGATGATGACTACGAACGAATCACCGATGCGTTGATCAACCAGTTATTGGCAGAAGAGCAAGCTTTAGACGAGGTGAGGCAAAGTTTGACCCAACTGGAACAAGAACTTTTGAAGCGAATGTGGAAATTGAGTTCGGAGAGAGGATAATGGCGAGAATTATGAAATGGTTTAATGATGCCGGGCACCTCTAACGACATAGTCACTGATGTTACGCAGCGGCCTAGTTTTGGAGCGTCAAAGCTTGCTTTGACAGGCAAAGCAAGCTTCGCATTTCCAAGTCAAAGCAAGCTTTGACGCTCCCGTTACGCTAGAAAATAAGCAAACTTGCATCCGTACGTTACAGTGGACCCTTATGTTAAGACAGTTTACTGCCGAATTTAAGATGGTAAGCCATCACTTGCAGCGGAACGGCGCTGCCCCGATTCGACTTCTGTTTCCGTGCGA
>CAIWDB010000085.1 GCA_903911305.1 uncultured Methylococcaceae bacterium
GATTACTTTAAGGTCTCAAGAAACCGACCGGCAAATCAAGGAAGTTGCCGAGCAATCCAAAGAAACTGAAAAGAGATTCAAAGAAACCGACAGGCAGTTCAAAGAAACCGACAGGCAGTTCAAAGAAACCGATCGCAAAATCAAGGAAGTCACCACCAGCATCGGCAAACTGGGCAACCGCTTGGGCGATTTCATTGAGGATGCTGTGCGCCCTGTGGCTGTTCGCCTGTTTAAAGATCGTGGCATTGAGGTTCATGAGGTCTATCAAAACGTCACCATGCAAAGGGATGGGGAGGGATTGGAAATCGACCTGTTGGTCGTGAATGACGGCGAGGCTATCGGGGTGGAATGCAAGAGCAATCTGAAAGTCGATGATGTCAACGAGCATTTGGAACGTTTGGCAAAATTGAAAAGATTGTCGCCAAAATATCAACATTACAAGCTGATGGGCGCTTTGGCGGCGATGGTGATACCCGACAATGTGGCCCGTTACGCCATGAGTAAAGGCTTGTTTGTCATCGGCCAGAGCGGTGAGCATCTGGAAATCCGCAACGAAGCGGAGTTTGAACCGGCGGTTTGGTAGCCGGTAGCCCGACTATAGCGAAGCGGAATACGGGAAACCCAAAGCTTCGATCTCCCGGATTACGCTCCGCTCCATCCGGGCTATGGTACTTGTCTTGACATTTTTGTTTATCGGATAAATTTTAGGTTTATAATTGCCTATGCGGACAGCAAGAGAACTGCATCCGGGTCATTGAAGATATTATCCTTAGTAAAAACAGGCTGTTGGTTGAATCCTCGTTGCTGATGTTGGGATGGGGTGGTTTCAGGATGGACACAATCAGATGGGCTTGCGGGATTGACAAACCGAGAAAAGGCATGAAAATTTTCCAACCAACCAACCAACCAACCAACCAACCAACCAACCAACCAACCAACCAACCAAATCTAATCTCGCGCTAACCGTCCTGCTCTTGGCAGGCATGGGCTGCACCTCCACCGTCTCCGCTGCATTGATTTCCCGATTGGGCGGGCAGGCCGTATACGACACCGACCGCAACATCACTTGGCAGGCGAATGCCAGCGCCAGCGGCACGATGACGTGGACTGCCGCCAATGCGTGGGCGGCAGGCTTGAACATCGGCGGCTACACTGGCTGGCGACTGCCGACCGCGCTGAATGCCGACGGCAGCGGACCCTGCTTAAACTTTAACTGCACCGGCAGCGAACTGGGGCATTTGTTTTACACCGAAGGCGGGTTGAGCCAAGGCCAGAGTATCACCAGTTCCACCTATTTGAACCAATTCTTTACGGGTATGCAAAACTCCTTTTACTGGTTAGGTTCGGACGGGTATTATTTCAGAACCTTAAGTGGCGCCCAGGCTGCCCCTAACTCTTCCGGTCTTGCGTGGGCCGTGCGAACTGGCGATGTCGGCGGCGGCAGTGTGCCCGAACCCGGTATCCTCGGCTTGATGGGCATCGGTGCATTGGCGTGGTCGGCAACCCGCTCCCGTCGGCTCGGATGATTTGATTGGTGAGAATCAACTAGCAGTGCAACCCAAAGGGTTGCCAATAATCAGCCGGGGGTTGAGCGAAGCGACACCCCCGGCTGAGTCTTATTGCAGAATCTCCGCCAACAGTTTTCGCAAGGCGGTTTCGTCTTGCAAATCCAACTTGCCTAACTGACGGATGATTTGGGTTTGCTCCAAGGTGGCAATGAGCGGTTTAATGATGGATGGTTTGGCTAAGCCTGCGTACTGCCAGTTTTTAAGGCTATACTCGCCCATGGAAAGTCCGTGCTTAATTTGGCTAGTGACTGCAATCAGGATAATATCCGGTCTGGTTTGTTGGTAGGCAGTGTTGCTGATGACAACGGCGGGTCGTTTTTTGATGGCTTGCAGACTGGTAAACGGAAAAGCCACCAATACCACGTCGCCAAAATCATAGGGTGTCATAGATGGCATCGTCTTCGTTATCCCAAACCTTGGCAAAGGCTGCTTCCGAGGCTAGCGCAAAATCATGTTGCAGGTTTTTATCGAGGTCGCGTTGCTGCAAAAAATCAATGAAGTCATCCACTTCCGCCAGTCGTTCGGGCGAAAGGGATTCTAATTTTCGCATGACATGAGTGACTTGGGTTTGCATGGTTGAGTACTCTGGAAGGAGAGATGTTTGCGTGATTATACTATGAACCTACCTTGTCAGGATTTATCCTTTAGCTTTTCCAGCAATCCAGTCACAAATTCAATCTTGCTTTCCGCATCGGGAAAGGCATGTGTAAAGCGCAACTTGTCCGGCCCGTCCAGCTTGTAGAGTTTAGGTTGCTGCTGGATGAGTAGGATGATCTGCATCGGGTCAATATCGGGTTGGGGCTTGAACACGATGCGCCCACCAGTCGCCGCCACTTCGATTTTGCGTATGCCTAGCGGTTCTGCCATCAATTTGAGCGAGGTAATGGCGAACAAGGTTTTGGTGGGTGGCGGCAACAGTCCGAAACGGTCAATCATCTCCACTTGCAAGGCGCGAATATCCTCTTCGTTTTTGGCGCTGGCAATGCGCTTATACAAAACCAGCCGGCTATGCACGTCAAACAGATAATCGTCGGGGATCAGTGCAGGGCATTGCAGGTCGATTTCCGGACCCATATCCATCGGCGCATCCAACTCGGGCTGTTTGCCGGATTTCAATGCTTTAACCGCCCGCTCCAACAGTTCAGAATACAGGCTAAAGCCGATTTCATGAATTTCGCCGCTCTGTTCATCGCCCAATAGTTCGCCCGCGCCGCGTATTTCCATGTCGTGGGAAGAAATCAGGAACCCCGCGCCTAACTCGCCTGAGGCTTCAATGGCCTCCAAGCGCTTGA
>CAIWDB010000086.1 GCA_903911305.1 uncultured Methylococcaceae bacterium
CGAAAGAAGGGTGTTCACCACTCAATTGATGACAGGTCACGGACTTGATCTGATTCGTCTGTCCAAGTGTGTATTTGGCCTAGCCGTTTTTTTGCTCTCATTGTTCATGGCCGAATGCGCGTGTGCAACGCCATTGGACTGCACAATGCCTATCCGCTTGGCGGTTGACCGCTGGTTGCTTGATCAGAAACCCTCCGGTTTCATGCCGTATGGATTTGACTTTTTGGAGGGCAAGGAGTCGGAGCCAAGCAGCATGTCGGCCCCAAACCTTGTCCGGCAAGCCTACGCTGCGGCTGTTTTCGCAGACTATTACAATTTGACCCATGATGAAAAGGCGCGTCCGGCCCTGCAAAGGGTATTGACGGCAATGGGGCGCAGTTCCTTGCCCATTGGTAAGAGCAATACCCAAGCCCTGATTGAGAAGACCCGCATTTTCTCGATTCCTTTTGGGCGATACAAGATCACTGCCGCATTGGACAAATTGGGTTTGCTTCATGAAGCCACTGGATCGGGAAAGCTGCTTTCACCAAGTGCCGACTACAGCAATGCATACACAGGTGCCACCGCGCTTGCCCTGCTGACGGAACTGCGCTACTCACAAGCCAGTGGCGATGCCAGCTTTTCCGCCCTGCGGAATGCGTGGTTGGATGGGCTTATGGCAATGCGTATTCCTGGGGATGGATTCCGCAAATTCCCCACTTCCATTGATACGGTCCCTTATTTCGACGGCGAACCTTGGCTGGCATTGGCCTTGTACCACGCTACTTTCCCGCATGCGTCTCGCGTGGATGAAATCCTGCCTGATGTTGACGCCGCCTTGATGAAAAAATACTCGGGGGATTTCAATTTCGACTTTTTCCACTGGGGAGTAATGGCTGCTGCATTGCGCTATGCAGATACCAAAGATGTGAAATTTCTCGATTTCGTCAAAGCTTTGACTCAGGGATTTTTGGATTACAACAAGGCCAAGCTGAAAAACGACAACAACTGTGCCTTGGTTGAAGGTGTCGCGGATGCTTTGGGCGCAATGCACAATGCAGGGGAAGGAGGCAGCGAACTGGCACAAAAGGCACATGAATGGGCGAGGGCAGAAATTACCAAGGCGATGCAGCTACAGATTCAGCCGGGACAGACAGAGGTCGTGTTCTCAAATGCCAAAGTGGTTGCGGCCCGTATGCAGGGTTTTTCCGGTCATTTTCGTGGCGGTGTCTATACTTTCGACACACAAGTGGATTTAACCGCCCATTGCGTTTCGGCGATGTTAAAGTTAAGGCGGTATGGGTTGATTTGTGCAGGGGAATAACGAGTCAGTCCCCTGCAAATATCCCGTATCCAGCCCTGAGAAAGTAGGCATCATGATTTAATGATTAAATCCCCTCGATATTGGACTAAAATGGTGGCAAGGCTATTCAAGCCTTGAATGGCTGGCTAAATTCCGGCTGCGCGAATCATTTCCAGCATGGAGCTTCAACTGGGTTCCCTTCTGGACGACGAACTCGATTGCTCGGGCGGCATCGACTTCGATGACAGGGAACAGATTCTCCGCCATGTCCATGTAGTAATGCGCCAGCCTGTCCATCGCGTACCCCGCGCCTTTCAGTGTGCCGCCTTCCATCCCGGCTTCGGAAAACGATTTTTGAAACGGCGTGGCCGCCACACCACCGGGTCCTGCCAAAGCCAGCACTTGGGTCTGGTTGCGCCCGAAGGCATCGGAGAAACCCCGGAGGAAACCGGCTAGTAGCGCATTGCCGAGCAACTGGCCTTGCTTGCTGACCACCCGGCCTCGTATTCCAACCTTGCCGTCTTCGCCCACGGCGTAAGCGTCAATGGGAACTTCGATCACACCCCCGTCTTCGCGGACGCAGGAAATAGATTCGCCCCGGATGTAGGCGCGTTCCGAACTGAGGTCGCCGTAACCGGCAGAGACCAAGAAGCACTCGCGCACGTCGGCGCGGAAGCGGTTGGGCAAGATGGCTTCGTCTTTCAGCCTTGCCAGCACCGGGAACGGCTCGCGCCTTGCGCCCTTGCCGGTTGGAGCATCGAGGCCGTTGAGCAGGTTGCCAGACAAAATACTGCCAGCCGGAATGAACAGTTCCATGTCCGATTGGGTTTGGCTGTTCGGGTTTCCCTGTCCAGAGGGAAGATTACCCTGTTGACCACCGTTTTCGCTCTTGGGCTGCTCTGGCTTGATGACGCGGATTTCCAAGCGGCCTTTGTTTTGCCCA
>CAIWDB010000087.1 GCA_903911305.1 uncultured Methylococcaceae bacterium
CCAGATCGAGAAATTCCATGTACCGATTTTCCTGCTTTAGCTTCAATAGCTCATGTTCGACGGGTTGAAGCCCTTCAAGAATTTCTTGCGATTCGTCAAAAGCCCCTTCTGCGTTCAATTCGGCAAGGGTTTTGTCAATTAGGCTGGGTTTGCGGATCGTGATGGATATGGTGTTGGATTCACAGGCGGGGGGCATGAGCACCTGGACCCGTTCACGGTCGGGAAGCGCGGCGGACAACACCGGCTTTTCATGGCTGATCGACTTGTTGTTGTAGGCCGCGATCAAAACCGCCAATTGCCGACAATGGGAGAAGGTCATGGCTTCAACATGATGATGCACCCACCCTGCCCTACCCTCAGTCCAAACCTCGCGAGGACGGTTTACACAAACCTCTGTCAGTGATTCGTCATCAAGGAAGTCACGCAGCGGAATCAGATATTCGGTGAGCATGTCATGGGATTGCCCGTCCTGCTTGTGTAAGGTGCTTACGTTGGAATGTTGATTCATTCTGCCACCTGCAAGGCATACACACTGGAGAAGTCCAAATCACGGGCCACCATGATTTGAATATGGTCGCCTTGGTTTTTGTACAAGGTTGGCGGTATGTTGAGTTGGGCATCCAGCGTTTTCTCGATGAACTTTTCATTGCCCCGCAACGAGTTTTGCCCGTACATGATGGTACTGTTACTGCCATTGCCGGTATTTCGATTCTGTTGATTGGCAATAATGACGGCAACGGCATCTTGCAGCAGGGTTATCATGATGGCCGCGCCAAACCGCTCGATGAAATGGTTGTCCACCCATCCCTCAAGACCGCCACGGCCTAGCGCGTCAGTACCGGGCGAGTTCAGGTTGACCACCACGCCGTTGGGTGTCTTTGCGCGAGTCCACAGGACGAAAATCCGGGCTTGCCCTTGTTTGATTCCTCCCGCGTATTCACCCACCATTTGAGAGCCACGATCAAGCAGTACAACCTTGCCATCGTCCGAATAGACATCGCTGGTCAAACGGCATCGGGTAAGGCCCGGTACCGTGGTGTTAAGGGCCGTCTCCAATGCACAGTCCAGCGTAGTCCCCTTGGCAATGATGAAATTCCGGTTCGGGAGCAAGCTGGCCGACGCGGCCTTAGTCACCGTGGCTTCAAGCTTGGTTGCCAGTTCGCCCCTTTCCCCTGTCCGCTCATGCTCTTGAACGCCATCCACTTTAGCTGGGGGCGTGGCATTGGAACCGCCCTTGTCATCGACCAGAATAATCCCGGTCATTTTGCGCTCCTGCCAAGTCATCGGCGGTTTGGTATTGGCTGGCGGCTTTTGGGGTTGGGCAGGAGCCGGCTTTAAAGGAATGGGCGGAGGTTGTGGGCCAGTCGCTGATGCCGGTTGGTTTGTCGGTTGGGCAGCCGCAGGAGCCGCCGCAACCGGTGGCGGTGGCGGCGGAGGCGGTGTAGCCGGAATAACCAACTTCGGCAGATTGCTTTCCACCCGGTCAGCCACTGGATTTTTCTTCACTGGCTTAGCCTTATCGCCAGAGTTGACCGCCACAATCGAGCCAACGCCAGCCAGCGCTAGAAATAGGGTTCCCAATACGGTGACGAGCCTGTTACCCCCGCGCCTACGGTTGACGGAAGGCAAGCCGTGGTCATCATGCAATGGTTCAGGGCCTTGATTATCCGTGGGATTGATTGGATTAGGGTCGTTGCTCATTGCGCTTGTCCTCTGATGACTCGTTTCACGTCGGGTGCAACCGTGCCCGTGGTGTTGTCCCGGCCCCCATCAA
>CAIWDB010000088.1 GCA_903911305.1 uncultured Methylococcaceae bacterium
GACGGGAAGTTGCTCCAAACTTTGCACCGCTTCTGGCATTTTCCGCCAAGGGCCGTCCACCCAGCCGCCGGCTTGCAACTCTGCCATGCCATTGACAGGCAAAGGCACCGTTTTGCGACGTGCCACATAGCCAATGAAACAAGCCACATCATTACGATTGGGGTGGGCCTGCACCTGTGCGGCGGCGTATTCAAAGAACAATCCGCTCATATCCTAGTTTTTCCCTAATCAGGCACTGATCTCAAACGCTTCGGAGGATAGTACGATTTCTTCCATGGCAACATCCCCCCCGCCCTTGGCCGCCAAAGTAGGCCCGGTATATTTCATCGGCACCGCCCCCCGCAACACCCATGCTTGCACGGGTTTTTGGGCCTCGTCCAACAGTGTGATCGTCACTGTCTTTTGTGCGGCCGGGCCGTCTTTACGGGTTTTACCAATCCAATCCCATAGCGACTTGGAGTTCACAATGCCGCGTTTGAGCGTGACATCCCCTGAAGTATGCACACCGGGAATTTTGCGCACATGGTTTTCTTTTTCGTTGCCGTTGCGGTATTCGGCAATTTTGATTTCGGAACCGATGCCAGACACATCTGAAAATCCACCGAAAATTTCGCCCCCGTCGAAATTGACGAGGAAGTTAAATGCCCCATAGGGTGTGGTGCGGTTAGCCATGAATGATCTCCAGTCAGTTTAGCCGTCATCAAGAACTCGCGTCGGCAGTTTTCTGGCCGATGCGGAAGACCACGAATTCAGCAGGTTTAATCACGGCAACACCAATTAGGCAGATCAATCGGCCATTGTCGAGATCGTTTTGGGTCATCGTACTGCGGTCACAGCGGACGAAATACGCTTCATCGGTGCTTGCGCCAAGTAATGCCCCATTCCGCCATTCGTTGTATAAGAAGTCGGATATCGTCTGGCGCACATTGGCCCACAATCTTTCAGCGTTGGGTTCAAACACGGCCCATTGGGTTCCCCGGTCAATCGAAGACTCCAAATAATTGAAGAAGCGGCGGTCACTGACGTACTTCCATTCTGGGTCGGAGGAAATCAACCTCGCCCCCCACACCCGATACCCACGACCGGACAATAATCGCAAGCAATTCACACCCAGCGGGTTGAGCAATTCTTGTTGGCCAAAGTTCACATCGAACTCAAAGCGCAATGCGCTGCGCACCACTTCATTGGCCGGTGCTTTGTACACCCCACGCTCGACATCGTTGCGGGCATAGATGCCAGATACGAAGCCGGATGGCGGCAAAGCCAGTTCACGTGGAATGTCATTGCGCCCCGGTCTCGCATTGGGGTTGGAGACAATGACCCATGGATAATAGATTGCCGCACGTGTGGAATCAATCTTACCCCTGTATTCCCTAACTTGTCCGGGAGTTTGGTTGGGTGGTGTGTCCAACACGGCGATACGGTAGGCCCGGTTTTTGGATGCATGGGAGATCAATGCATTGTTGATCGCTTGCGCCAAGGCGCTTTGGAACGATTGCGAACCCGGGGCGGCCACGATGGATACGTCCTCCAAACCCTCAATTTCCATCAACGCAAACCCATAGCGTTCGTTGCTGGGCTCGCCACCGTCACTGCCATCCTTCAAGACGAAACCGCCTTCGCCGGGTTTGAGCAAGGCATTGCGCAAACCCACGGCGCTAACCTTGCCACCCAAGCTAATCGCATACGGATTTTGCAGATAATCGCTGCGGTTGGGGGGGTTCCCCATTAACACATATCCAATCCATTTGGGATGAGTACGATCAAACCCCATCCCATCATAGGTGAAGGTTGCCCCGTCGGCATCCGTGAATGTAACCGATAGCGTGACAATTTGCGGACCTTTTCCCGCCAAGGTAGCCACGACTTCGGCTACGGCCGCCCCTGTGCCGCCCACTGCCCCGGTTGCACCCGTTCCGCCTGTGGCTCCGGTAGCTCCCGTGGCTCCGGTTGCACCTGTAGCCCCGGTTGCACCTGTAGCCCCGGTTGCACCTGTAGCCCCGGTTGCCCCACCCGTTGCACCGGTACCCCCGGTTCCACCGCCCGTTGCGCCGGTCGCACCTGTTCCGCCGGTCGCACCGGCTGGTGCTTGGGTTGCAAACCAATCACTGCCTATTTTTAAATAATAGTTTCTCGGGCTATCGGCTTCCGAGCCAACCGTGAACAATAAAGTGCCTTCGGGCGCTGTTCTCATGGTGGCTTCCGAGGCAGGCGTCGGCACTTCTCGGACCACGACTTTGCCATTGCCTAAACTGCCGGGAAAGCGTGCCTCAAATTTGACTTCCAAATCTTTATCACCGCCACCATCGCTGACCGCTGCGGACGCTTTGGCAGCCGCCGTATCGATTGCGCGTGACACGTATAGTCTGGAACCGCCTTCGGTGAAAAAAGCCGACACCGCATGGGCAAGATAATTGGTGCTTGTCTTTCCGCCTAGGCTAAGATCGGAATAACCGCCATAAATACGCACAAAGTCACCAAAGCTGGTCAACAACTCAGGCGCTTCAGGGGTATTCAAGTCTTTGCGGTAAGGGCCTTTGCGAGTTGGACCGACGAAGGCAGTGGTGCTGGTTCCCACCCCCTCAATCGATTTGGCGCGAAAGCTGGTTTCTTCGACATACACGCCTGGTGCAAGGTATTCAGGCATGGCTTATCTCCTTTCTGCAAACGTACTGGGTGGGTAAACTCGGACTGTCATGGCAGTTCGAGGGTCAAGGAAACTGTTTGGCTACGCCGGGCCGCTATGCCCAAAACAAGCGGCGGAGTGTTTGGCAAAGCCTCAAAATTCGCTTCTAGTGCATCTGGGTCAACTGCGGGAAGACTGGAAGGCGGTTGATTGGAATGAACGCTAGTCAATGGGGTCCGGCTACCCGATGATGGGTCGAAAGCTGCCCTAAGGCTGACATTGATTTCAGAAATGACCACTGCCCCCACGTCTTCAGAAAATGTGGTGACGGGCACACCCATCACTGGCAACAAAGCCTCGCCCCGCCAATCAGTCAATCCCCGCGCCATAATCTTTCCATTGTTGGACACGCGAAGCAGGGCACCTCCCAAGGAATCGCCGCCTTGGCTTGTGCTTAGGCTGACTCGAAGCACTGCCCAATTTGCCCCAACTGGTGCTGTGGTTGACGGATAAAGAGGAACCGTTTGGGCTTGGAACAATGAATCCTTTTCACCAGCAAATGCCGGTAAGGCGACACGCGGCAGTTTGAAATTGTAGACTATGGGAAGATAAGTGCCTTCCGGGTCGGCCACATTAAGCTTGAGTGTGCGGCTACTTGGCAGGGGGGCGAAAGGCTGGGCTAGAAATTCATTTTCATGGGCGCTGAGATCGTCCCAATGGCTCAGCACATACAATGCACTGCGATTGCGGGTAAATTTTGCCCCCGGCGCATCAATCAACAGAGGGCGCTGTATGGTCGTGCCGGTAGTGGCATCCACAAAACGCAAGGCACCGTGGGCTCGCCATTCGATTCTTTCAAGTTCGCGCAATGCCTTGCTCATCCGTTTGCCTCAACGCCATGGGTAAAACGGGCCGCAACGACCGGACGGGAACCCTCGGCCTCACTGTCTGGGTCTAGGCGGACTAGGCGCGCCACATAAGATACTGAAAGGCGGTATGAAGGATGCAAAGCATCCCAAATTCTCATAATATCTTCCGTGGTCAATTCCGCCGGGATAATCTGAACGACTTCCTCGCCCGACCATCCTGCTTCGGGTGACAAGGATGAGGCATCCAGCACCGGATACTGGTGCAATTGCCTTATTGCCCAAGCCAAGGCGACTTGCTCGTCCAAAGCATTGCCCGACCATGCAGTCAGCAGATAATGCAGATCAAGGCCAAGCGGGACAAAGCTGTCGCTACTGGTGTTGGATCGGCGGGTTTGGCGGGAATGTTCGTTGACGGTGATACGGTAGAGATAGAAAGTGATGCGCGTCCCTTCTTCCAAGCCTTCGGCAAGCTGCGAACTTGACACAAGCTCAAACTGGCAAGCGGGCATGGCATGGCCTGCAAGCTGTTTCGGATAAGTATTCCGCAGGAAGGTCATAATCGAACTGCCCACAGAGTGTATTGCATATACGTTAGCCATGTCTCCCTGATTATTATGGTCAGAAACAGAAAACACTCTAGCCGAATTCCGCGCTTTTGGGAAAACCTACCAACGCGGTAGGACAAAAAGCTACTCTGAAGTTACGCCCACGTCAAGCGTTTTTTATGCCTTGGGCGCAACGGTGAATCCAAAGAAGCTGTTGACGGCAAAACTGGCTTGATTCTCCCTTCCACGAAGCATCAAGAAAGCTTTGGCATACCCACTTTTCAATGCTCCAGCTTGCTTTTCAGCTTCAACAGCCCTTCATGCCGTGAATCGGCCTCCAAGCCTTCCATTACTTTTTTCAGGCTTTGCGCCCGTTCGCCTTTTTCATAAAATTCCCAAGCGGCCTGTTCCTCGGTATCGGCGATTTTTTTGATGCCCGCAATGGCTTTTTGATTATAAGGGTCTATTTTCAACACTTCCTGATAAGCCCACAAAGCATTACTGCCTGTCGGCGCGGTCAGATACCCGACATCGAAATGAATCTCCGCGAGTTCCAACAAATCCTTGATTTTTATATTTTGCTCTGGAGTCAGTTCACGGACGATGGGGGGAGGGGCGGGGGGAGGGGCAATGAAATTCAGATAAATATTTACGCCAGTGATAGCGGTTATCAAAACACCAGCCGCCCACGCCATATAGAATAATTTTCCATGCGGTTGTAGCAGCGCTTGGAATTCTTCCACGGTTCTAACGCGGTCTTCCTGTTTGAATGCCAAACCATGCTGCAATGCCTTCCATTGGTTGCGTTTCAAACCGGCAATGGGCTTAGGGTGCAAGTTCAAGTCCAATGCATTTTCAGCCGATAGCTTGCGGAAAGGATGCTGCCCCGACAATAACTCGTAACATACACAGGCAAGTGCATAGATGTCATCGCGCGGGTCGGGTGCTTGGTCTCTAATTTGCTCAAGGCTGGCGTAGGCGGGCGTCATCGCGCCCAATTCACGGGCATTGAACACTGTGGCATCCGCGCCTTTGTCGGGCCGGCCTATGGCTGTGGCGATGCCAAAATCCAACACCTTGGCCTCGTTCTGTTCGGTGATGAACACATTGCCGGGTTTGAAATCGGAGTGGACAATATTCTTCTTATGGGCGTAAGCCAGTGCGGCACATATCCCCTCTATGATGGGCCACGCTTTCTTGAATGTCATGCCGCCCGGTGGCAGTCCTCGTATTAGGTTGCTTAAGGGGCATCCTTGCAAATGCTCCATGGTCATAAACACATGCGCCCCGTCCCGGTCAAAATCGTAAACGGTGATGATGTTAGGGTGAGAGAGTGTCTGCGCCCGTTTGGTTTCACGCTGTAAAGCGATCAGGGAAACCGGGTTGTCGCGGAAGTCTATATTTAGGACTTTTAGAGCGACATATGCCTCGCGGTCATTGGCTTCCACTTTGCGCATGTCCAATGCCTTGAACACCGTACCCATGCCGCCCCTTCCCAGCTCTTCCTTGAGAACAAAACGGTCTTTAATTACCACGCCTATGCTGAGTTCTTGATCTGATCTAAGCGAAGAAGATGCGGTCAAGTTTTCCCCTGCCAAAGTATCTAACAATGATTTGGCTATGCCAGGGGAGGTGATTGGGGCAGGCTGGGTCGCAAGACTTTCCAGCGAGGGCTGAAACAATGTCGGCTTATCCTCTTCGCTGATGACTACAGTGGCATCATTGTCCGGCACTGATGGGAGGACGGGGTTAATTAGGGTTGCGTCATTATCTGTCTCTGCCGTTCCATCCGGTAATATCAATCTAGCATCACTGCCATCGCTTCTAGGTTTTGGTGCGTTATTACTTTCGGCCATTCGTGTGCGTTCATCATCATTGTTGGAATCATGCGGGTCCATGATTGTGTTCTCCATTGCGGGTGATTGGGGAATGTTAGGTTATGGAACGGCAAAGCAAGCTTTTAAGTTGCGAATAAATCAGAAAAACTGTTAGTGATCAGGCAATGATTTAATCAATGTCTCAAGTATGGTTTGCCAATGATCTTCCCAGCAGCACACATGGTCAAACTCTGGGATGATTATAATCCTTGCATTGGGCCTTTTGTGCAGCACTGATTGGAAAATAGAGGGCGGTATTGTCTTGTCCTTGCTACCCAAATAGTGAAATTCAGGATAATGCCCTCCCGCAAATTGGGATGGGTTGAGTGAGCCTTCTAAACGGTTATAGCCATGCCAATCCGCCCAAATGTCAATGTCGGCATTGCCCGCCAAAGTGACCACGGCACAGGTGGTATGAAATCGTTGCGCCAACAACAATGCCAAAGCGCCCCCGCCACTATGCCCCATGAAAACCAAACAAGAATAAGGATGGGTGCGTAAGTATCCAGCCAAGCCATTTGCCATGGCGTCCACCACTTCTGGCGAATAACGCCGATGCGTCCATAGCAGCGGCGAACAGCCAGTGTCTTCGGCATGACCATTGTAGCAGGGCCGTCCCAAATACAATGACGGAGAAGCGTCCAAAGCCATTAACCGCAGCATGAGTGGATTTCTTGGGGTGGGGTCGGTTGAGATGCTCGTTTCTGAAGCCCAAGGCAAACCATCGCCTTCCAAATAGACATGCAAAATCTTGTCGGTTGGTTTGCCGTCCTTCGTATGGCTTTCAAGCTGAAAACCATCAGCGGTAAACGTTTGACGGGGCAATCCTAGATCGGTTGCCTGCTGCAATAGCTTTTGTGCTGGACTGGCGCAGGATAGGAGCATGAGTCCAAGCACGGCAAGCCCCCCAATACTCAGACTATTTTGGCATTTCAAATCATTCGGCCAACGGCTGAAATCATTCTTTGCAAACTAAGCAGACGGGGTTTGCGCCCGGTAATGCCGCACCAAATCAACCGGGTAATGAGGATTTTCGGCAAAACTACTGTCGTCGATTTTCCAAAGCATAGCGACGAGTGCAGCCTCGAAGCACCAGTAACCGTCATAGGCTTCGCTTTTGTCGGTTCCATAGAGTGGCGAACCGCGCATGTGCTTTTTGTACCAGTTTTCCACATAGGTCTTTAGCAACGCGGGACGGGCTTCAGCGTTGGCATCCACCACGGCAATGAGTGCGTTATACACTTTGGTAAATTTAGAGTCTGTTGCAACAGGGCGTTGCTGTTCACCCATCTGAACGGCCACTCGATCCAACAAACCGTCCACGCCCACATGTCCAATAAAATGAAATAGCTTGTGGTAGCTTTCCATCGGGTAGCGTTGGCTGACGGCAAAGGCTAAGCAAGTGAAAGTGTCATAAAGTTCGCTCAGGCCGAGGCTACTCCACATTTCACGGGTTTTAGGCTCTAAATTCAATGTCGGCATAGTCACACTGCGCAACTGGAACAATTGCAGCATTTGACGGATGCTAGGCTCCATATCGGCTAGCGCATCACCTCGGCTGTAGCGTTGGGAGCAAAGTGCGGCTGATCGCTCACATAAGCTAAACAAATCCATTGCTCGCCCTGAATGCAAGGGGATGTCATTAATTGAATTTTTATCGCGATCTATGGTTTTTTGTTTAAACGAAATGCCTTTATCAAAATATTCTTTAGTTTGGATTGTATCTCGCATACTTAGCCTCTGAATTACTAAAAAGATATCCACTGACCGATTTTGTTCGCCTCTCCGTCCAATTTAATCATCCGTGCAGAACCACCTTCCCTGACATTAATAAGCCATTTTTCAACATTTTGCTTTTTCATCGCTTGTCGAATTGCATCGGCATCTTCTGCGCCTACCTTATCAATTAATCGCTCATCCGTTAACCACCTATCACTCATCTGCTTCCCATCTTCAGTCCAACCCAATTTTGACTTGCCATACTTCGCCTCCGTAATAACATACTCCGGCGGAGGGCTGTGGTTTTTATACGCCCCGTCTATGCCGGTCTTGCCGGGCCGGTACTGACCGTCGGTGGACCCTAGCGGCTCCATTTGCCGTTGCAGCATTTTATCGTGTGCGGTCTTTTCGCCAAACGCGGCATTTTGGTGGTGGGTTTGTTTGGACTGGCGCGAGGCTACGTCATTTTGTTTGCCACACCTGGCCACTGCGTCGTTGGAGGTTTCCACATTGCCGGCTTTCGCCGCCTTGCCGAAGGCGGTTTTGGCCTTGCCCGCCGTGGCGGCAACCCGCCGCGCCCCCGTCGCCAAACCCTTGGCGGCACTGGCGAGGCCGTCGCCCATCAACACAGCATCGGTCACTGCGCTGCCCAAGGCCCGCATGTCGCCTTGGCGTGCGGCATCGGTGACGGCGCCGATGACATTTCCGGGCATGTCTTTGACCGCCTCCCCCAAGCCTTGGTAGCCGCCTTGGGCGGCAATTTTGCCGAGGCTGCTTAACGGCCGGATATCTTCAAGTACAATGTGGGCGGCGGCATCATGAGCGCCGATGGCGGACAAGCCTTCTTTGGCAAGGATTTTGCCGCCACCCACCGCCACTTGACCAAAATCATACACGCCATAAGCGCCTTCCTTGGCAAGGTTGACTGCCGAGTCGCCCACGCCTTTCATGTACTCGACGAAATTCAACGCATAGTTGTCGGTCGCCATGGGCTAACCCGCCCGTTGGGGAACGGTCAAAATGCTATCCCAAGTTATTGGCGTGGTCACCATAGTGCGAAGGTTGATGAATTGGTAGAAGTGTTGCGAAAAGCAGGCATTCAACGGATTGATGTGTGGGCTGTGCAAGGGCTTGAGTTAGATTTTCTCAATCGCCCGAACAAATTTAATCAAGGCTTGCATGGGTTCTTGCAAATCTGTTCTGGAAGATTCTCTCATCTCTGATTTAAAGTAATCAATCAGCAACTTATAGGCTTCCACATCTTGACTATTAAAGAATAGCGACAAATGCTTTTTATACTCTGGGTGATTAATAAGATCGTCAAGAGTTTTTAATAAATTGCCAAATATTAACGAGGAAAATGTGGGTTGTTGGAATTTCAAAGCCTCTTCAAGGAAGTTTGTCTTAATTTCCAATAAAGGAATGGGATTATAATTAATATTTTCATTTTCTTTGTCAGTTAAAAGATAATTTATAATCGCTGCATTAGTGGTAATTCTCAAATGTTGTAAGGATGCACTGATTGTTTGTTGGACTTCTAAAATTCTCCTTAGCTGATATTTACGTTCAATGTCTTCAACAGCATTTCGCATATCCTCCACTGCATTACGCGAAATAGTCATGATAATACTAGTGACAAGAGCAATCATAAGTCCCATTGCAGTCAAAATGAGTGTCAATTTGTCTGAAGGTTTTTCATTTTCAGTTGACTGTATAGGTGTATTATTTTGAATATGATCTACTTTCTGAAGTGGAGTTTGATTTGAATTTTTATTTTGTACCTTAGCCTCTATAACTTGCAACCTAGCATCCATAGTCGATATGGATTGTAATATTCTTTGAGTATTATCCATAACGCCATTGATACTCGTTGGTTCTGCATCTTTGACTAATAAAACTTGCCAACAATAGGCTCCATAACCCGATACCAAGGCGACCATGATATAAAATGATGCCGATTTCCACCAAAGCTTGCGGTTTCTTGGTTGTTCTTCTAGAAAATATTTCCGGTCAGA
>CAIWDB010000089.1 GCA_903911305.1 uncultured Methylococcaceae bacterium
ATGCAACATGTAGGAGCGGGCCACGCCCGCGATAAATAGCCTATTTTTGAAGACTTGGCCCAAACAATCGCGGGCATGGCCCGCTCCTACGGATCAAATAAAGTAATCAATTGATATTGAAAACGCTGTAAGTCCCCTCAAGGTAAATACTTTGGAATTGAAGTCAGCTTTCAAGTGACGACCAATAGCGTTATCGAAAGAAAGGCGCGTGAATCAGATTCGCTCATGGCTAGTGTTCATAGTGCTGGTCACAAAATTTGCCATGTCATTGATGGTGCGGGGAACATTAACATACGCGAAAAAGCAGTACGGACTCTTTGCAGCAACAGCGATTGTACGGTCGCGATGTCGGTTGAAGAAATACAGCATATGGCTGTTTACTTGGTTGAAGCAAACGCGGCGTGGAGCAACAATCAATGATTAGGTATGTAGATTTATTTGCAGGAATTGGCGGTATACGAAAAGGTTTTTCGCTCGCCTTGGATAGGCACAGTTATCAATCAAAATGCGTGTTCTCAAGCGAGATCGACAATAAATCCAAAGAAACTTATCTTCTAAATTATGGTGAAGTTCCGAATGGGGATATTCGGTTGGTTGATACTCTACCCGAGCATGATGTACTCCTTGCTGGATTTCCTTGTCAGGCATTTTCCTACGCAGGAAAACAAAAGGGTTTTGCCGATACTAGAGGAACACTATTTTTTGAAATTGAAAGGTTACTCACATCTGCAAACAAAAAACCAAGTTTGATGTTGTTGGAGAATGTAAGGGGTTTTACTAGTCATGATGGCGGTAGAACCTATAATACAGTGGTTTCAAGGCTAGAATCATTAGGTTACAGGGTAAAATCGTTATTGTTAAACAGTTCCAGTTTTGGTGTTCCACAGAACAGAGTAAGAATTTACCTTGTCTGTACATTGGGATGTCTACCCAATCTAAGTATTCAATCAAATTTAGGTGCGGCAGACTCTCATCAATTCAAGAAAGCAATCCTCCAAGATGATTTATTCGCAACAAATATCCCTCACAAATGCGTAAAGGATATTTTGGAACTGGAAGTTGATGATAGTTATAGGTGTTCAAGCAAGTTTATCAACCAATTAGAGGATGCTTTACAGAACAAATCATTCGATAATCTTCATGGAGTCCGGTTGATAGACTATCGTGGAGGTAACTCGATTCATTCTTGGGACTTGGGGATTAAGGGACATTGTTCAGATGAGGAGCGGGCGCTTATGAATGCTATTATCGGAAATCGTAGAAAAAAGCATTTTGGCGTAGAGCAGGATGGAAAAGAGCTTACATTAGAACAAATCAAAACTTTTTGGGAAAAATCCGGTGTTGAAGATGTTTTGGCGAATCTAGTCGCGAAGGGTTATCTTCGTATAATTGATGGTAAATACAATCCAACATGCGGAAATATGTCTTTCGAGGTATTTAAATTCTTAGATCCTCAGAGTATTTCGATTACTGTTGTAACAAGTGATGCTCACAGATTAGGAGTGGTTCAAAATGGAATACCCAGACGTATTACGCCTAGGGAGTGTGCGAGATTACAGGGTTTTCCAGATGATTTCATTCTGCATCCTAATGACTCTTTTGCTTACCGTCAATTAGGGAACTCAGTATCTGTTCCTGTGATAACAGCAATCTTTGAAAATTTGATACTACATTCAAATGAGCCATTTGGAAAAAGTGCAAAGTCAAAATCTAATAATCCCTACCAGATTTCGAGCCTAAAGTCTCATGTCGCTGAACTACGATGTTAGTCTGTTCGATAACGTAAGCCAAAGGCTTCAATATGCAGCATAAATTCATGCATCTGAATAAGATACTTATCTTGTGATTGATGAAATTTTAAATCATCTGCAACGCTATGCGAGTTCAGATGTGGAATTATCTACATTGGAAGATATAGATGATTTAAAGTTATTAGAGGAAACCCGACATGAAGATACTGTTTCTTGGGAAGCCTATTTGAGCAAATTAGATTCAGCTTTGGAATGAAGCGAATAGACTACAAATTACTATTTTGGTAAACAACTCATGCAACCAAACCCACTTTCTGCACCTACAGTACTAAGCGGCAAAATAAAATCCTTCGGTGTTTTCGGGCCGAAATACGAAATCGGTCATCCTGTTCGACGGTTGGATGATGGCGATTGGCTTGTTTCCATCAAAATGGTTGAGACAGGGGAAGAAACCGAATATCGGTTTACCCGTATCCTTGATGACCCAGAGGCAGTTTAATGCATTAAAAACCAAGGAGCATTGAAGATGAATTCAGAACCCCCCTCTTTACCAGACGCTAAACTTGAAAGCCTCATATCCCGCAACCTGATGGATTTATTCCTTAGAGTGGGTTTACTTGGGTTTTTGTTGCTTGAATGTTATAACATCTTTAAGCCCTTCATGCGGATGATGCTGTGGTCGATCATATTGGCCGTAACCCTGTATCCTCTGCACGTATTCATTTCCAAAAAAATGGGTAATAAAGAAGGCCGTGCTGCAAGCATATTAGTGTTGGCGATACTGGTGGGCGTGTTGGTTCCCACCACGCTGCTGACCCTATCCTTCGCTGATTCAAGTACGGGATTTGTCAGCCAGATACGCGACGGTAGTTTTCAAGTGCCGTCACCTCCAGCCTCTGTGGCACGTTGGCCGGTGGTGGGTGATAATCTTTTTGCATTATGGACGGCTGCGCACGATGACATTGGCGCTGTCTTGGCAAAGTATGAACCCAAGCTTTTGGACATCACCAAAGAAATACTAGGTTATGCCACCAGCGCTGGCACGGGCATGTTGAAATTCTTGGTTTCTCTTGTCGTGGCAGGGATTTGGATGGCCTATGCCGATTCGGCCCATGCCTCGGCTAGGGCAATCGCACAGAGGATGCTTGGACCCGACAAAGGGGATGGCTTGATCCATATTTCGACAACAACGATACGCGCCGTGGCGCTAGGGGTGATTGGCATTGCCTGTATTCAAGCCTTGTTGCTGGGGGCGGGGTTTATTTTGGTCGGGGTTCCTGCGGCTGGCGTTCTGGCATTAGTGGTTTTATTGTTAGGGATAGCGCAGATTCCTGCCCTTATCGTCGTGCTGCCGACTATTTTTTATGTTTTTTCCACTAATGACTCAAGCACGGTGGCAATCATGTTCACCGTTTATTCAGTGGTTGCCGGGTCGGTTGATAGCGTCCTCAAGCCGTTGATGTTGGGTCGCGGTGCGGGTGCTCCGATGCCGGTGATATTATTGGGCGCACTGGGGGGCATGGCGACCCAAGGCATTATCGGGTTGTTTCTAGGTTCGGTGATGTTGGCCTTGGGTTATCAGCTTTTGATGGCATGGGTCTATAGCAAAAGCGAACAGGAACCAGCCTAGTTCAAGACCAAGAGCGCCTAAGCTTGTTCTGACTGGAAAAGCAAAGCAAGCTTTGACGCTCCGACTTTTGGTCAATGCGTAAAATCAATCATTTCAGCGGTTTTCAAACCGATTGTAATCAAACAAGCCTGCTTCAATAGGGTAAGTCTTGCGATAGTTTTCAATCAAGTCATCGCTATGTGGCCAAAACCGCTTATCTGTCCGTCGCAAGGCAAAGCTTGAACTGAGTTGGGCATAGTCAGCCTCAGACTGTAAATTACCCACCGATTTTACAAACCAAGGCAGTCGGTTAGCCGTCACCCGATAAAATGCATTGGGATAAGCGCCTAAAAAACCGGGCACTACGGTGAGAGTGTCTTCATCGGGTAGGCGGCGGGCATCTTCTTTAAACATTTGTGAAATATTGCTATGGGCGCTATTGCGCAGCATTGTGAAATGATGTTCCTTGCCCCTTTCGTCGATCACCGTCAAAAAAACCGCCTCGGGCAAGAACGAAAGTGCCTTGCCTTTGAGTTTGGCTAATTCAATCAAATATCCTAAATCTTCCTTATCCAACTTGGCTTTGTCTAAATCATATCGTTTATCTAAAACTGGTTTCAGGGAAGATTTCCAAATCGTGTAAAGTTCAGTCAATGGATCGTCTGTTTTGTAATCAATGCCGCTGTCTTGATAGAAAAATGCCTTACTCCCGTTCAAATAGGATTTCACATCATCAGAAGCGTTGCGATACCAAAAGTCGCGCACCTGATTGCGGGTGTCTTTTGGCAACAGAGCGAGGAAAGCATATTCGCCTTCCATGCGTAGAAAGTCCATATAAAGCCTAGATTCAAGTTGATGCGCGGTATTGCCATAGACATCGAAACCCGCCACTAACAGATAATGCATACGCTCCAGCAAGGTAAAACCCATTATCAAAGCAGTTTGCGGTTTGTCCCCAACTAAGCCTTTCACTACGGAGGCGCTGTCAAAATGGCGGAATATGGTCAGCCCGGCATTTTTGTTAACCCCGTCGCCACCCCAAAGCATATCCAAATTAGGCAGTTTTTTGCCAACCATCTGTTCGTTCAAGTATTCGCTTTTTTCGCGTAGGTATCGGTTTTGCATCTCGGCATAGGATAGCCATTTAAACAAACCCGCATTACTCTCTTGATCAGAAGGGAGTCGGACATTTTGCAGCAGTTTGGACAAATGATTGGCGTTATTTTCGACGACCTCTTGGTCAGGATTAGTGAAACCCACCCAAAAATAATCAGTGATGACATTCAGGGCGACTTGTCCCCGACAGACAGGGCCTTTGATAAAGCCCATTAAAGTGAATTGAGCCTCGTCCAACATCAAGCGATAGCGGGATCGAACCGGAATTTGCTCAAACGTGACAAAGGGGTTTGCTGCGACGATAGGGTCATAAGAAGGAAGATTTGTGACCGTGTATGGATCATCGACAAACCACGCCTTGAGCCTTTCCAAGCGAGCCGGGTTCAACGCATAAGGCATGTGTGTTTTTGCCAATAGTGTGCCTCTTACTGGGCGCAATCGGTAAAATACGGGTGCAACGCCGGGGTCGTCATAAGGTCTGCGACTGGCGATAAGCTGAATCGGTTGACCGGGCGGTGTCTTTGAGCGCACCAGTTCAAAAAATCCACTATTCGGCAAATCGTCAAAATAAAGATGTGCTAGGAACCAATGCTCGAAGATATAACGGGCCATCAATTGTTCTTTCTTCGAAGTGCCATTGAAAAATGCTTCCCATTGAGCCACCCGTTCCCATTCTGCCTGAGATGGCGGGTTGGGTGAATCGGCGGGGGCACCTGCTTTCAGCCATTGCTTGAGGGTTTGTTCTTCCTTTTTTGATAGCGAAGGCAATCCGTAAGGCATACCCCAATCGGGGTGCTTATCGGCAAAATCTTCAAACTCTTCGATGGTCGGGCAAGACTGGTCGCGGTCCAGAGAAAAGTCGAATCGTTCACTGGGTAGGACACTACCTTCGGTAAAATGATATTTACCTTTTAGCGATAGCATTTGTGCCATGACACTGGCATCCAAGTTGGCTTCCGGTTTATCTTCCCGTTCGTTGAGGACAGGGGTAAATCCCTGTAATCGCCATTCGGCATTACTGTTCGCATCGACAAACAATCGGCTAGGTTTGGCAGGAAACAAGCGAACGGCATCATACACTTTGGTCTTGTTGGCACCACGGGTGATGCCTTCGTAACTGCCCATCTGCAACTGACAGGGTGCATCAAAACACCCATGACAGACAGTACAGCGATTGTCCGTTATCGGCTTGACATCATGCCAGTATTTCACGGGAATCTTGGCATTGGTTTGACTAGGCATTTGATCAAAGCGAGAAGGGTTGGCTGTGCCAAAGCGTTGGTCTAGTTGGTAGCCTGTATAGGCGGTGCATCCACCAATGAGGAACAATAGCGAAACAAGCAGCAATTGGCGCATTGAAAGCCTTCTATATTTGGCGATGTAAATTTGAATACTTTAACCCGATTTTAGCGAATTTGGGAGTGCAGCCTAATTGCTTATACAAAGGCTATGACAGTTGGGAGGTGGGTGCAAATTGATTGCACCTATAGGGCCACCATGCTCGCGGAATTGATTTTATGCGGTTATCGCGGGCTTAGGTACGCTCTTAAGGATGTAATCATATGAATCATTTAGATACGCGGTGACCTAGGATTTTGAGCATCAAAGCTTGCTTTACCAAATAGTTAATGCAAAACTTGCTTCGCCTGTCAAAGCAAGCCCTTCGGCTTCGCTCAGGACAGGCTTTGACGCTCCAATCCTACGCCGTTAGGTAGCCTTTGCTCGATACTCAACTATTACGAGGGCATGTTCTGTGGATACCAATATTGTGAACCCCGCCGATGTTTTCCCCACCCGCCATTGGCAAAAATTGGATGACGGGCGGGTTGAATGCCAAATCTGTCCACGTTTCTGCAAATTGCACGAAAAGCAGCGGGGTTTATGCTTTGTGCGAGGCAATGTGGACGGAGCGGTTGTATTATTGTCCTATGGGCGGTCTAGTGGATTTTGCATTGACCCTATCGAAAAAAAGCCGCTTAATCATTTTTTGCCAGGCACACCTGTTTTATCATTTGGCACGGCGGGCTGCAATCTGGCATGTAAGTTTTGCCAAAACTGGGATATTAGCAAGTCTCGCGAAATGGACCGCTTAATGGATCAGGCATCGCCAGAAGCCATTGCCAATGCTGCCCTAGACACGGGTTGTCGGAGTGTGGCCTATACCTATAATGACCCGGTGATTTTCCATGAATACGCCATTGACACTGCGAAAGCATGTCGCGAACTGGGCATTAAGTCTGTAGCCGTGTCAGCCGGGTATCAATGCGCCGAACCCCGTGTCGAGTTTTATCGGCATATGGACGCTGCCAATATCGACTTGAAAGCTTTTACCGAAGACTTTTACCACCGCTTGTGTGGCGGGCAATTACAAGCCGTTTTGGAAACTCTGGAATACATTAAGCATGAGACAACTGTCTGGCTGGAAATCACCACATTATTGATTCCCGGTGAAAACGATTCCGAGGCTGAGCTGGACAGCTTGACTCAATGGGTATTCGAAAAATTGGGCACAGAGGTTCCACTGCATTTTTCAGCCTTCCATCCTGACTGGAAAATGCTAAATACCATCGGCACACCGCCATCGACACTGATGAAGGCTCGTCAAATCGCGCTGAAAAACGGTATTCGTTATGTCTATGTCGGCAATGTGCATAATAAGGATGGGTCCAGCACTTTCTGTCATCAATGCGGACAACTGCTCATTGGTCGGGATTGGTATCAACTGTCTGAATGGAACTTGACCGATGATGGAAGCTGTACACAGTGCGGTGCAAAATGTGCCGGCTTAATCGAGTCTAAGCCCGGCTTTTGGGGGGCGAGGCGGCAACCCGTGCGCGTGGGTAGGATTTAAGCTTGTTTGGGTAGGGCGATGCTAGGAGTATCTCCGACAAACTGGATACGCTGGAAAAGGCTTTCAGTTCACATCAATACATGAAGTTAAAACTCATCTTCGTCGGAATTGGATGGGTCACTTATGCAACGGCTTGCCTTGCAGAGCCAGACATCCGAAATCCAGGCCCGGAATTGCCTACTTTCCCCGAGAATGTTGACACGATACCGGCGGGTGCTGCCTATGTTGAGCTATCGGGCGGGTATGTGGGGCACGATAGGGAAGATTACGGGCGGTACAACACGCCATTTTTATTGCAATATGGTGTGACGGACGAGATTGAACTTCGAGTATATGACAATGGGTTCACTTGGTACGAGGGTGATCAAGGCTATCGGGGGTTCGAGCCGCCTACATTCGGTGCGTTAATCCATATCATGGATGAGATGCCTGAATATTTTCTGCCGGCGATGGCTTTTGAGCCTTTGGTGACCACTAACGTGTTGGGCAACTCGGATACAATAGGCGGGGTACAGCCGCAACTCATGTTCACTTTTGTCAATTCCCTCCCTTTTGATATTCAGCTCAACTATACATTTGGTGCGTTGAGGGTTCGCAATGATTTTGGACAAAACAATTGGCAGTTTCAATTTGAATGGGCTTTGCAACGCAAACTCTTTCTTGAAGATTTGCAGGTGTTCATACACGGAAACTATAACTCGGTTGAATTGCCTTCGCCGACTATCCTAGTTCCCCAAGCCACATTTTCGACAGGCGCATCAGTGATTGGCGGTGGATTCACCTATACCGTGAACAGTCGAGTTGCTTTGTTCGGTCAGATAAGTGGTGGCATTGACCCATACGCACCCTCCATACTCAGTTGGGCAGGTTTTGCAGTTTCTTTTTGAATATATCAATCAAAATGACACACGTAATCTAAAAAATCGACGGTTTCAATGTCAAAAGAACTGTTGCCGGGTACATTGAAAGATTCACCCGATGTGTAGGTTTTCCATTCCTGTTCACCACCTAGCCTGATTTTGCAGGTTCCGCCTACGATTTCCATCAATTCAGGTGAGGCCGTATTGAAGGTAAGCATTGATGGGAAAATTACGCCTAAGGTTTTTCGCGTTCCGTCTTGAAGGAATAAAGTATGGCTAATGCATTTTCCATCGAAATAGACATTGGATTTCTTGACGACAGTGATATTGATTAAGTGTGTCATGATTCACTCATAGCTGAATAGGGGTCTGTTTAAATTATAACTCAACCAATGGGTGTTCTTCATTAGAGTGCCTCGAAAAACTGGTTACGTTCATGGTTCGACAGGCTCACCACGAACGTAACCTACTGATTAGCTTAATACCGTTCGCACTGAGCATGTCGAAGTGCGGGGTTTTCCGAGGTTCCCAGTATTGAAATAAAGCAATTTTCATTATGGACAAGCAATCCTTCCACCACGCTCAATAATTCAGAGCAATCCATGCTCTGCAAAAGAATAAGCGTTTAACCCGTCGCCAACAATGAAATGATCGAGGACGCGAATGTCGAGCAATCCCAACGCCTGTTTCAAGCGTTGGGTAATAAACTTGTCCGCTTCGCTAGGTTCCGCTACGCCAGACGGATGGTTATGCGCGAAAATGATTGCCGCCGCATTGTGGGCAAGTGCAATTTTAACCACTTCGCGGGGATAGACGCTGGCCCCGTCAATCGTGCCGCGGAACAACTCCACAAATTGAATGACCCTATGCTGATTATCCAGCAGCAAACAGGCAAATACTTCATAGGGGTATGACCGCAAAGCCGAAATTAAATAACGTCGGGTCAGTTCTGGGCTGGTCAGTGCATCGGTTCGATTCAATTCTTGCCTTAGATGACGGCGGGCCATCTCCAACACCGCTTGCAATGATGCATATTTTGCCATGCCTAAGCCCAAGCTGCGTTGGAAGCGTTCAAAGTCTGCCTCTAGCAGTGCGCGCAGCGACCCATATTCCTGTAATAGCTCTCGCGCCAAATCGACGGCGGATTTTCCCTTCACACCAGTGCGCAGAAAAATCGCCAACAATTCCGCATCAGACAGGGCGGCAGCCCCGCGTTGCAAGAGTTTTTCCCGTGGCCTTTCGTCCTCCGGCCAGTCCGTAATTGTCATTTCGCACCCCCAGAAAAAATCTGTTTTTGAATTACCAATAAAAAGGATAGAAGGATACCGCCAAACTTGCCATAATTAATGTTTATGATTGCATATTTTGGCAGTGAAGAACAAAAGTGAGCATTCTGGTTGGTAAGCACATCCTACTGGGTGTCACGGGTGGCATTGCCGCCTACAAATCTTGCGAACTGACTCGGCAGTTGGTGTTGGCGGGGTCCAGTGTGCGCGTGGTCATGACCCGCGCTGCCACCTCTTTCGTCGCACCACTGTCATTCCAAGCTTTGTCGGGTAACCCTGTGAGTTTGGAATTGTTGGACAGTGAGGAAGAATTGGCTATGGGACACATCCAGTTGGCCCGCTGGGCCGATTTAATCCTTATTGCCCCGGCCACTGCCGATTTTATGGCAAAGCTGCGGGTTGGCATTGCTGACGAATTGTTGAGTGCGATTTGTTTGGCGGCTCTAGTCCCCATAGTTCTGGCACCGGCAATGAATCAAGCCATGTGGTCCAACCCCGCCACGCAAGACAATGCCGCCTGTCTCTCTGGACGGGGCATAGGCTTGCTTGGCCCTGCCGAAGGTGGTCAGGCATGTGGTGAAACTGGCTTGGGTAGGATGATGGAACCCGCCGACATTTGCCGGGCGGTGCAAAAATATTTAGGGAAGAAATCTTTGTCCGGCTGTTCAGTGTTAATAAGCGCCGGGCCAACGCGGGAGGCTATAGACCCTGTGCGCTACCTTACTAACCGGAGTTCCGGGAAAATGGGTTACCACTTGGCGCAAGCCGCGATTGACGCAGGAGCCAAGGTCACATTGGTAAGCGGGCCGGTATCCCTGCTTCCGCCGGTCGAGGCAAATCTGGTGCGAGTGGAGAGTGCCGCTGAAATGTTCGATGCAGTGGTCGGTTTGGCAACGCATCATGACATTTACATCGGCACGGCAGCGGTGGCGGATTATGCCCCTATTGTGGCAGCGAATGAAAAAATAAAGAAAAATGCCGAGTCCATGGATATTCGGCTAACCCGCACACGCGATATCTTGGCGACCGTTGCCAACCTTCCTAGTAAACCTTACACCGTAGGTTTTGCCGCCGAAACCGACCAGGTCGAGTCCTATGCCCTTGCCAAGCTTAAAAACAAACGCTTGGACATGATTGCCGCGAACCGCGTTGGACAACCCCAAGGAGGCTTTGACAGCGAAGAAAATGCCCTATGGGTGGGCTGGAACGGCGGTGAAAAAAAATTGACTATGGCGTCCAAACACGTTATCGCCATTCAACTTATCGAATTGATCTCGGAAAACTATCGTGCGAAACATTCAACTTAAAATTCTAGATGACCGTCTAGGTCATGATATCCCATTTCCTGAATATGCCACACACGGATCGGCAGGTCTCGATCTGCGAGCTTGCATTGCAGAACCCATTTTGATGGCACCGGGTGAAACCCGTCTGCTACCCACTGGTTTGGCCGTTCACATTGACGACCCCCATCTTGCAGCGGTATTGTTGCCGCGTTCCGGGTTGGGCCATAAGCATGGCATCGTCTTGGGTAATTTGGTGGGACTCATTGACTCTGACTATCAAGGCCAAGTATTCGTGTCTTGTTGGAATCGTGGCGATCAATCATATGAAATCCAAGTAGGCGAACGCATTGCCCAGATGGTTTTCGTACCTGTCGCCAAGGTTCAATTCGAGCAGGTTGAAGAATTCACAGAATCCATCCGTTCGCAAGGCGGCTTTGGGCATACGGGGAGGTGAGCATATGAGCAAGCGTTCCTCGGGGATTATCAAGACTAAATTGACATTTGCAGGTATTACCGGCAGTTTAGTTGTTGTGGCACTGATTATAGTTATTTTGGTTCATGCCGTGCTTTTTTTGGTGTCTTCGCGATCGGCGCATGAGTCCAATAGGCAAAGCGCCTCTAACTCAGCGCAAAATGATGCAAGCAATTTGGCTAACCTTATGGCTATCTTAAACCAGAGTATGTTGGCGCAAGCAAACGATTCGAGACTGGCAGAGATAATTGCCCAAGCCGACCCTGGAGTGACCCGGCACGAGGAAGATCGTATCACCCGTGCCGTCTCTAGCGCCTGGTTAGTCAGGTTATTGCCTGAGGGACTGGATACACCGGATGAATCCCGTCCGCCAAAAATGGGCTTCTCCGATTTGAACATGGTGATTAGTGCGGTCAGCGGGCCGGTTCCACCCGCTATTCATCTTCCCAATTCACCGGATGCACACTTGGCGATGGCGCAGCGACTGAGCAATGGCGGCGGTGTGATACATGCCAGTTGGCCTATCAAAATTCTCAACGGGACATTGGCCTATGAGGGTGCCTGTGGGGTTGCGTTGAATCAGGAAAATGTCAACATTATTTTCCAGGGGGGGGCTGATTGTAAGGACAAAGAGAAACAACCTGACGGGGAAGTTGACGTTAAAGGCACACCTTGGAAAATTGCCTATTGGGTTTTACCGGATGTACAACTCAATATAATCTGGTATGCAACGAGTCTCCTGCTTTCCCTGTTGATTATTGGCGGTCTCGGTGTTTTGCTTATCCGACTTCAATATGCCGCACTGCGCCAAGACCGTAAAAGCTTGCTGGTTTTAACCAATGACATGATCAACAATAGTCCACTGGGTGATTTTACATTCAAGATTAAAGAAATTGAGCATATTGCAACTGAAATATCCAGGCTAAAAAGAGTACAGCGGGATACAAAAGCACAAGCACCCAGGCCAGAACCTCAACAGGTAGCTATCAAACCAGAAACGCCTCTGGAGAAGGTCGAAGAATCTCCGAAAGAAGCAGAGATTCGCAGCAATCATGTCACTTCGGTGAGTGTTTCCAAGAATATATTCAAGGCTAATGACATAAGGGGTATTCTTGGAGAAACCATAACCCCTGACGTGGCGTATGCATTAGGGCTTGGCATCGCAGCGGAAATGAATGAGCGCGGGGAAAACTTCATCGCCGTCGGTCAAGACGGAAGGCCGTCCAGTCCTGAACTTTGCAAATCCCTCTGCAAGGCTTTGGTTGACAGTGGGCGGACCGTTATCAATATCGGTTTGGTGCCCACACCGCTGATGTACTTTGCCACCCACACCTTGAATGCCCAATCCGGTGTGATTGTCACTGGGAGCCACAATCCGCCCAACTACAACGGTCTGAAAATTGTCCTTGGTGGCGACACCCTTTCCGGGCCGGATATTCAAAACATCCGCATGCGCATTGAAAAAGGCGATTTTGTCACTGGCAAGGGCAGAATGAACACCTATAATCTGCTTCCAGAATACATTGAGCGGGTGGTTGGAGATACCCAGCTTGGGCGTCCGCTAAAAATCGTCATGGATTGCGGCAACGGATCGACTAGTGTCGTCGCCCCAAAACTAATTCGCTCACTGGGTTGTGAAGTCATTGAATTATTCTGCGAAGTGGATGGACGCTTCCCTAACCATCACCCAGATCCTGGCAATCCGGAAAATTTAGAAGCACTTATCCAGAAAGTGCTGCAAACTGAGGCCGATTTGGGTGTGGCCTACGATGGTGACGGGGATCGTTTAGGATTGGTTGATTCTAGCGGAAAAATTATTTGGCCTGATCGGCAAATGATGCTATTGGCCGCTGACGTGCTTTCCCGAGAACCTGGTGCCGATATTATTTACGATGTCAAATGTACACGAAACCTACCCAGTCAAATCGTCAAAAGTGGAGGAAGGCCCATCATGGCAAAAACTGGACATGCTCCAATGAAGGCTAAACTGAAGGAAACAGGCGCTATGTTGGCGGGTGAAATGAGCGGGCACATATTCTTCCAAGAGCGGTGGTATGGTTTTGACGATGCGGTTTACTCCAGTGCGCGCATGATCGAAATTTTGTCCAACGAATCAGATTCGAGTGCCGAAGTGTTTGGCAGATTGCCTGATAGCATCAATACCCCCGAAATGGGCGTGATGATGGAAGAAGGTGAAAATCAAACCATTATGGCAAAGCTGCTCGCCTTTGCCGATTTTAACGATGCCCGTATTACAGACATTGACGGTTTGCGAGTGGACTTTTTGGAGGGATGGGGGTTGGTGAGGGCATCCAATACCCTGCCGGCCATCACGTTCCGATTTGAAGCCGACAATGAAAAGGCGCTTGCCCACATACAAGAACAATTTAGAGACTTGCTCTTGGCGGTTAAGCCCGATATAAAACTGCCCTTTTAGACCAATTCGTAAAGAATGGACGGCAAACCCATGAACGATATAAAAGCTTATATACTCTCCGTCGGGGAAAATGCCCGAACGGCTGCTCGTTTGATTGGCCGAGCCGAAACGGCATCAAAGAATCGTGCCCTTTTGGGAATCGCCAGTCGATTGGAATCCGACGCACAATCTCTCATCTACGAAAACGCCAAAGATTTGGAAGCAGGCCGTGCCAAAGGCTTGGATGCTGCCATGTTGGACCGGCTGACGCTCTCGGCAAAAAACGTCAAAGCCATGGCTGACGGATTGCGGGAAGTGGCGGCGCTGGCCGACCCAGTGGGGGAAATCACCGGGCTGGCCTATCGCCCTTCCGGCATACAGGTTGGGCGGATGCGGGTTCCATTGGGAGTGATTGGCATCATCTACGAATCCCGTCCCAATGTGACGGCGGATGCTGCGGCACTTTGCCTTAAATCGGGCAATGCCTGCATTTTGCGTGGCGGTTCCGAGGCAATCCATTCCAATCGTGCCATCGCCGAGCGTGTCCGTGCCGGATTGGCCGAAGCGGGTTTGCCTGAAGAGGCCGTGCAATTAATCGAAACAACCGACCGCGAAGCAGTGGGTGAGTTATTGCGGATGGAAAAGTATGTCGATGTGATTGTACCTCGTGGTGGCAAGGGCTTGATCGAGCGGATTATGGCAGAATCGCGAATTCCCATCATCAAACATCTGGACGGTATTTGTCACGTGTATATTGACGACAAAGCCGACCATGACAAAGCTATCCGCATTGCGATGAACGCCAAGACCCATCGCTATGGAGTGTGCAACGCGATGGAAACCTTGTTGGTTGCCGAAGGCATAGCCAGTGAAATTCTGCCGAAACTGGCGGGGTTGTTGAAGGAAAAAGGCGTGGAATTGCGTGGCTGCCCCAAAACCTTAAACATGATACCCGATGCAGTTCCCGCAACTGAAGAAGATTGGGACACAGAATATCTGGCGGCCATCCTGTCCATCCGGGTGGTGGCTGATTTGGATGAGGCCATGGAACATATCCACCAACATAGTTCCCAACACACCGAGTCCATCGTCACGGAGGACTATACCCGCGCCCGGCGGTTCCTGCGCGAGGTGGATTCCAGTTCGGTGATGGTCAATGCCTCGACCCGATTTGCCGACGGCTTTGAGTATGGCCTAGGGGCTGAAATCGGCATCAGCACCGACAAACTCCATGCCCGTGGCCCGGTTGGGTTGGAAGGGTTGACTACGCAGAAATTTGTCGTGTTGGGTGACGGGCAGGTGAGAGGCTAATTTGGATTACGGCGGTTCTCTGCCTCGCCATGATGGGTTACGGTGCGCAATTAATCATCCTGATTGGCAAGTAGTCGTTTCAGCCAAGACTCAAAACGCCCTCATTTCGGCATGAACGACGACAAATCAGCCGGGATCAGATTTGGACGCCCCGCATAGGCGACCGACTGCTTGCCGTTGTCGAAGCCGTAATGGTCTCTGAACGCGACTAGCAGATGGGCCAGTGTTGCTTCGCCGATGCCGGGAATGTTATCCAGCAAGTCACCGCGATGTCGCAGATCGGGTTCGTCGTCGATGTGCTTGCGAATCCGCTTGCGGGTTGCCTCCATCTCCCGGTCGAGCAGTTCCAAGATGGTTTTGATCGCTGGTTCCACACGCCCAGTCCAGCCTTATGGTCATACAGGCTCACCGCCAAGCGGGTCCTACGCATACCGTTCGGACTTGCAAAGGCGAATGTGGGAGTTATCTGTACAACAGGTTCTGGACCTAAGGGATGGCTCGTCTTCCCCACCTCCCTTCCGATGATCAATCAGGGATTTTGACTCAATGCAGAAACTAAAATCAACATGTAAGGGAAGACAAACTTTGGCGTACTAGATTGCCCAAATGAGGCACTTGTACAACCGTCAATCTACCATCCCCTAGGGCTTCTCTCAGGACAGGCAGAGCCTGGGTACCAATGCTGTTGAATTAAGGTTTTTCCGGTCGCCCTGAGCGAAGTCGAAGGGTGAATGGAAAAATCCAACTGTATCAGGATTAAGCCGTTCATGGTTCGACAGGCTCACCACGAACGGCTTAATTCAACAGTATTGAGCCTGGGTACCGGCATTCGGGAACCTCGAAAAACCCCGCACTTCGACAGGCTCAGTGCGAACGATATACAGCTAATCAGTAGGTTACCTTCGTGGTGAGCCTGTCGAACCATGAACGTATCCAGTTTTTCGAGGCTCCCATCCATGCCGGTATGACAAGGTTCTGGTTTAAGCTGAAGAATCTTGCCAATCAGGCAAGCTTAAGACTATTTTCCGTCAAGTTAACACTCAAACTCCGTTTCCATCATCAATATGCAGATACTCCGTAGTTTTTTATTGATATTTTGGTGTTGGCAAGTTGGCGGGGCAATCGCAAATACTGAAGCGATATTGATTGACGAACACCGAACTTATCCAATCGCGGGTTATCTTGAGGTATTCAATGACTCTACGGCAAGGCTTGGTTTTGGTGAAATATTATCTGAACCCATTATCCGAAACTTCAAAAGCATACCAGGTTTTTTTAACGAAGGCTTTGGCAGTCAAGTGATATGGTTCCGTTTTCAGGTGATACAAAATCACCCGTTCAATAGTGGGACTTACCTTGCCCTTGGCCCTCCCATGTTGGATTATGTCACCGTGTATGTGCAAACCGGGAATGACCCAAGCAATCCTGATGCCTATCAGGAGTTTCGCTTAGGCGACCATATACCGGCCATTGATAGTCTAAGGCTACAACCGGATTTTGTCGCTCCATTAAATCTACTTAAAGATTCGAAACGTTGGGTTTACCTACGCTTAAAAACCAGTAGCAATCTCTCTTTATACGGGTCTATAGAACCGGGATATAGTCTATTAAAAAGCAGCAATCATACCATTATGCTGCAAATGATTATGCTATCTGTTTATTTGTTGACGGCATCAATTAGCTTGCTGCTTTATATTCGTATTCGGCAAAGGCTATTTGGGTTTTATGGAATATTCTTGCTGTTCTTATTTAGTAACCGACTTTCGGCGACAGGCATATTACCTTTAGTATTTCCATCCTTTGCCCACCGTATCAGTGATTTCATGGTATATCAAAGTGCTTGTGGTGCATGTATTTTTCTTAACCTGTTTGGTTTCACCTTATTTCAAGCTGTGTTGAGTCAGCGACAACGGCGTTTATTTTACCTACTATTGGCGGTCGCCTCCCTAACGTTCGTATCGACACCGTTTTTACCGGTTGCCGTGATTTTTTGCACCATTTTCATAATCGGGATTTGCCTATTTAGCCTTATGATTTGGCTCAGCTTTGAATGCTTACAAAAGAAAATATCTGGCAGTCTTTATTATTGCATGGCATTTTCCATGATATTAATCGGGCCTGCCATGGAACTGTTGCGTCTGACTGGCAAACTCCCGATCACCATGGTTATCAGCAACTTAGTCCAATTAGTGACGTTTGGCAATATCATGCTACTAACGCTGGGCTTGGCCGACAAGCTGCGAATTGACCATAAAAACGCTTTGTTGGCCGAGCGCAACGCCAAACAAAATGCACAGGAAATGGCCGCCGAAATGACTTTGGAACTACGTCAAAAGCAGCAAATGTTAGAAGATACTTTGGAACGGCAAGTACGCTTTGTGTCCATGGTAACCCATGAATACCGGACACCGCTGGCGGTCATACGCATAAACCTTGATTTGTTGTCCAAGAAGAAACATGACCCGGATGGGGTGTTGTCTTTTGCCGTCAATAAAATGAAACGGGCCACTGCCCGGTTGATGGAACTGCTGGAAGTCAATTTGGACAAAGCAAGGTTTGCCAAGGATGATTTTAAGCTCAGGCTAGAGAATGTCGGCGTTTCGGGCTTGGCTGAAGAGGCCATCGGTCAAGCCAAGGAGTTTTGGCCTTGGAGTCAGTTGGCTTTTTCCATTAGGCATGATGTTGACATGATCATTTCAGCCGACCGTCGTTTATTAAAAACCGCTTTACTGAACTTGTTGGATAATGCGATCAAATACTCACCAGAGGGAAGTGCAGTGGAAGTGAATGTTTGCCGGCTAGGAACGGAAGCGGTCATCAATGTGTGCGATCAAGGGGTAGGCATCCCGCCAGAAGAACGCGAGCGGGTGTTTGAAAAGTATTATCGGATACCCGGCAATGATAATATCCTAGGCTCTGGAATGGGGCTATATTTGGTAAAAAAAATTGTTGCGGAACATCATGGCACCGTTACCATTCAAAGCAATGGTACTGGTACGACATTGACGGTTCGCTTGCCTGTTGTAACGGACTCGTAGCGTTCAAGCCAGTTTGGGCTTAACGTACCATCGCCTTCATATTGCTTACCCATGAATAAATCCGAATACAAAGTATTGATCGTTGAAGACGACACCGACCTGCGCGAAAGCATTAGCCTTTACATTGAAGATGAAGGGTTTGCCGTGACCGGGGTCGGTACTGCCAAGGAGTTTTTCCGCGTATTGGAACAAGGTTCTTTTGATGTCGCGGTGATTGACATTGGGCTACCCGATGAGTCCGGCTATGTGTTGGCTGAAAAGCTACGGCGCAACACCGATTTAGGCATCATCATCCTGACTGCCCAAGGCGGCATTGAAGAACGAGTGCAAGGCTATGCAGTCGGCGCCGATCTTTACCTAGTCAAGCCAGTCAACATACGCGAACTGTTGGCGGCTATCCACAGCATGGCAAAACGCCGGTTGGAACGCAACCATCATGCCCTTGGATTGGGAAGTATGTGGCACTTAAAAAAGTCAGGTTGGCAATTGGTCTCGCCAACGGGTGTCAATATCATGCTGACCGGCAGGGAATATGATTTTCTCCAGATACTCGCCTTGGCAGGAGGGGTGTCTGTGGAACGCAAGCAATTGATGAGTTCCCTGCATTATTCAGAGGAAGACTGGGAGGGCCGCGCATTAACCGAATTGATACGAAGGCTTAGGAAAAAAATCAGCCAAAATTCTGGTTTGGAATGCCCCATCCATACCTTCCACAGCATAGGTTATTGCTTTACTGGGAGTATCTCCATCATCGACTAGCATAGACCAAGTACGGCTTTGCCTAAGTCCGACGGGAGCGTCAAAGCTTGTCCTGAGCGAAGTCGAAGGGCTTGCTTTGACCGCCAAAGCAAGCTTAGCCACACAAAACATGATTAAAATCAATTATATAGTCTAGTTTTGTGTTATTTCGTGTTATTTCGTGGGATTTCGTGGTTTGCAAAAGATCATGCTTGGATTTATAAGGAGGCAGTTGCAAAAAATTTCTGCGGGTTCCTAAACTGGAGCCTGGAACCAGAAATAAATTTTCATTTAACTATGAGGTTGACCCATGAACACCAATCCATCCGTTTTAAAAACATTCAAGCTTTTTCTATTTTACTCTTTACTCGTATTCACGACTGCCAAATCTTATGCAGATGAATCAACGGATTTGAAAGATGCAATGGATGAAGCCAATAAAAATGGCTATGGAAAAACGATTAGTACGGAATTAAAAACTCTGACGATTATCAATAATACAAAACACAGCTTACCGACGCTGACTTCCTATTATGACCGAAGCGGTCGGGATTATCTTGATGTTAAGCCGGGGGGGAAAATGTCGGTTCCTCTGTCAAGCAATTTAAGGGTAATAACATTAAATGGTAACGGCAAGGCTGATGATATTGGCGTTAATGACGCTAAAGGTTATATTGATTATTTATCGGAGGCACATAAAAAAGGGGCTGTCACCTCCAATATACTGATGTGGAACAAAACAAACTCAACTTGGCTGGTCAATCCCGCTTTTGATAATGTCAATGGTCATGATGCATTGTTGGTTCCTTTGGTTAAAGGTTCAGAATTCATTATAGACATTCGTGAAGGACATAATTATGGTAGGGATATTACTTCGGACTTTAGGACGTTAACAATTGTTAATAAAACTGAATATGACTTTCCTTTGCGGGTTAAATGGGATAATGGGAAATGGGAAGACGAAGACTCGATAGTAACACTTAAACCCAATAAAGATTTAAGTTTTACTTTTTCACAAACTCAAGAGATATCGTTGAATGGCATGGGAAGTAGTGATGATTTAAAGATTAATCAAAAAGAAGGCTATATTGAGTTACTGGCCGACAAAGCGACTGGCAAAATACTCGGCATACCCGCTAAACATAGGAATGTTTGGATCACTCAGTTTTGGTGGGATACCAAAGTAAATAAATGGATAGGAGCGGCTTCCATTACTGATATTAATGGGCACGATTCCATACGTTTAGCCCCTTCTTATGATTTAAAGGAACAGACGATCACCTTCACTTTAAGTAAGTAGCAAACAAAGCCGAAGAGGTCGGGCAACGTGCATTTATTGCCCGACAGATGGTGTGAACAGCCAAACTCTTTGGCATCTAGCGTTGCCTTCCAATGCTGTTGAATTAATGAGTAGGTCGGCATCCCCATGCCGACCAATCTCTCAGCCTGTCTCGGCGGCAAGGGGTTGCCGCCCTACGAGTTGGCGCATGAGCCAGCAAATATGAAAAATCTTGGAATCCTATCTCAACAAAATACATTGGTATTTGATATGACTACTGAAAACATCAACACCGACGAGTTGGAAAAACAACTAGACGAAACGATTAAAGAAATAGCTTTTCTTCAGGCATACGCCAGATCATTACCCGGAGACCGAATCACGGAAAAGGCTAAAGATGCGCTCAGTCAATTAGCCGTACATAATTTTTCAGATACAGAAAGAATTAGCCAAGAACAGTTAAGGTTGGCTTTAAGCATTCATGGTCAACTTTGTGAAATAGTGCTACCTGCCACCATTCGGTCACTTAAAGCCACTGACCCGGAACAAGGAATGTGGGAGTGGTTAAAACAAGTATGGGCGATTCCGATCATTGCTCTTTTCACAGTCATTGCGTTTTTGACTTTCCTCTACCAGTCAACCAATATAAACATGGGTTCGATGCCTCATGTAGAGGAAGCTAGTCAGAAGCTAGTGCCAGATACTACACAAGGCGATCATAAGCCAGTACCGAATGATGCGCAAGATACTCATAAACTGGTTCCATGACACTACCGAAATCAGACTAAACAAAATTGTATCCACTAAGGTCATGGGGAAAATACGATGAATATTTTAATGAATTTATCAGCCGCAACTCTCGGGGCAGGATTTTATACGCTTTTTACAGCTTATAAATACATATCAGAACGTACTTATGAACCCGCTTATAACTCTATAAACTTACTGCGATTCTTTCTAGGAATTGTCTCGGGTGTGATACTCGCTAGTTTTGGGCCTGACATAGGGGCTAAAGAATACAATCCAATTGTGCTTGGATTAATTGGAGGATACTCATCGGAGGCGGTGAATCAAATTCTACTGCGCATGACAGAAGTGCTAGTAGCGGCAATAAAAGGTAGCGGCAAGGATGATTATAAACAACGTGAAGCCGTATTGCAGGCTGAAGCAAAAAACCAGCAGAGCCTCCAACGACAACAAACCGTCATTGCTTTAGGCAATGTATTGAGGGATGCTATCGATAAACAAGCCCCACCCGAAGTTATAGACAGTATTAAAAAGGCCATGGACGGGCAAAATAAATCTTAAGTGCGGCGGTGCGATAACGGTACTCCGCGCATTGCGCCCCACGCTGGCATTGGATAGCCAAGCCAGCATTATTGATGTCCATAATAAAACATAAGAGGTCATTATCATGCACATGAGTCCACACGGTCGAAAATTATTAGAGGAATGGGAAGGTGTTCGTTTAAAAGCCTATAAAGATTCAGCAGGTTTGCTGACGATAGGTGTTGGTCATCTGCTGACCAAATCCGAACTATCTTCGGGCAAGATTGACATTAACGACGAGTCAGTCAAATATGTGAATGCACTCACATTAGAGCAAGCTGACGCGCTGTTGGAACAGGATTTAAAGCCAGCCGAAACCACTGTAAACAATCACGTCAAGGTTGAATTAAACCAAAACCAATTTGATGCCTTAGTCTCATTTACCTTTAATGTGGGCGGCGGGGCATTTAAAGGCAGCACCCTGTTGAAAAAGCTCAATAACGGTCAATATGACCAAGTACCGGGCCAACTCATGCGTTGGAACAAGGCCGGCGGTAAAGTTGTGCCGGGTTTGAACAAAAGAAGGGAAAGTGAAGTAAAACTCTGGAATAGCTAACGCGAGTTTGAACGCTTCTTGCTAATTTTCAGGGCGGGTTTTACCGTGAGTTAAATCCTTGGGTTCCGCTCGTTCCCAAGCTGGAACTTCAAAGCCATTAACTTAAGCCGTTCGTGGTGAGCCTGTCGAACCATGAACGGCTTAAGTCCCAGCCAGTTGCGTTTTTCCGTTCACCCTTCGACAAGCTCAGGGTGAACGGAAAATTCCTTAAGTTAATGGCTTTGAAGCTGGAGCTTGGGAACCAGTATAAAAGCAAGCTTTGGCGCTTAACTCCGACATGTTTAAAATCAGTAATATAGCCTGATTTTGTGTCATTTCGTGGGATTTCGTGGTTTGAAAACGTTTCAATTTGGATTTATAAACAAGTAATTCCATAACGTGCGGAAATTTTATTGGTTTCCCCGCTATCGAAACTTAGTGATCAAACGGAAGTGCCTAATCCAACCCTTATAGAAGAATTCGAAATGGGCAGCATGATACACAATACAACAATATCCGTACTCTGGGCTATGGCGCTATGGATACTGACCAACCCTGCCCAAGCCTTCCCGCTCGTCAACACCGCGCCGACAATCACCCTGCCCGCAGCGGACGAGGATGGGCAGGATGCGCTTGGGAACCTGTTGTTGCACTTGCGTGGCGGGGTTTTGCAAGCCTCTGCCATCATCGGCGATCAGCCTGACATCACCTTGTTTGACCGCGGCGTGTCCTATACCGGCGCAGCGTTTACCCAAGACGACCAGTACGAGGTCATCCACTTTAAGCTAACTCAGTCCGAATCCGTCACCTTCCAGACCTTCGGCGCGGACGGCGGCATCAATGGTGCGGGGGCAGTGATCAACCAAGGCGGCTTTGTACCCGTGGTGGCCTTGTTCAACGGTGTCAACGGACAATCCGACGACTATTGGAACATCATCACTCACTACGGCGATGGGAATGTGAATGCGGGCAAATTCGATGTGAGCTTCGCACAAGCGCTCGCCGCCGGAGATTACTATGTGGTGATCTCGGTATTTAACAACTTCGACCAAGGCTTCCTCCCCACCAGTTTAGTCGTTTCCAGCCCCTATTCAACTTCCACCTTCGACTATGCCTATTTCAACAGCGCCGTGCTAGTGGGTTCCGACAACTTCACCTACTCGCAACTCGGCGGCTTTTCGACCGGCGAACCCACCCCGTTCTGGTACGAACCCTCCATCCAACGGACCGGCGGCTGGGCACTGGACATCATCGCCTCCTACGTGGACATCCCCGAGCCAGGCAGCGTCTGGCTGGTTCTGCTTGGGCTGTCCGCGCTCGGTCTG
>CAIWDB010000090.1 GCA_903911305.1 uncultured Methylococcaceae bacterium
CGGCAGTTGGACACTCACGGTGATGTTCTCGCCCAGCAACTTGTCCGGGTCGATGGAGGCGTTTTCACTGAGCATTTCCAGTTCGTATTCGAACAGTTCGCCAAGCTTCTCGGTGCCTTGCATCCGGTAAAACAGTAAAACATCCTCGCCCAGCGGGGTGGCGACCCGGATCGGGCGGTTTTTTTGCGAAATGGGCATGGTCAAACTCTCCTTCTTTATCCCTGATTTTAACGCTGATTAAGCTGAGAAGAAACTCTTTTCCATAGGGAAATATTACCGATCATGTTGCCATGCCGGGGTTGGACACATCTCTTTAACATTGCACCCGACATTCCGGCTTGCTGCCCAACCCCCCCAAAGACTGAGCCTAGCGGCGCAGGGCTTGCGCCGAAGGTCCGGTGCTTGCGCCCGTGTCCTCAACGTCTGCGCCCGCCGGCCTAATGACTGCGCCCCATATCGAAGGGCTATGCCTTGCGGCCCAGTGGTTGCGCCTTATGCCCGAAACCTTGCGCCCGTGTCCGCAAGGTCTGATCTCTTATTCATAAAGATCGGGGTACTCACACCTTAGCTTCAAAGCCATTAAGATAAGCACGGATGTTTACACGGATGCCTAGTGTTGGAGTGTCAAAGCTTGCTTTGACGCTCCCGTCATACATCATGGCAGTGAAACCTTAGCTCACAAACCTGCGCATCCAGCCGAAAACCTCTTTTTATTGCACCATTTGTCCATCCGGGATTATACTAATGCCGCACTAAAAGTTGGTGATATTTTCTCAAATTGATTTGGAGGTTACACCATGGCTAATTCCGCGATTCCCCGTGACGATGCTGGCAGATTGAGTCTGCTGCGCCATCTCAACGCAACTTTGCCTAGCATGGCTGATTTGCTGGGCATACCCCCCGACATGCTCACCCGCCTCGACAAGGCCACGGTCAGCTTCGGCTTCGCCCTTGATTATCAAGCGGCACTGAAAAATGCTGCCGAAGGCGCGGTAGCTTTGAAACTTGCTGTGCGTGATGGTCCTGTGACCGGTGCGCTGGTCGTCCATCCCGTCACCCTGCCCACCCCGCCCGAAGGACCGTTGTTCGAGGATATTTACAACTTCCTCATCGAACTGATTGCCTTTATCAAGGGCCAAGCCCACTACACCGAGGCAATCGGCAAGACCCTCAACATTTTGGCCCTGAAAGCCACGCCGGTGGATTTGGACAGCGTGCAGCCGGTGTTGAGCGTCAAGTTCGTCAACGACCAACCCTTTCTGGATTGGGCCAAGGCGGACATGGAAGCCTTGGAACTGGAAGTGGACCGGGGCAACGGTTTCACGCTGCTGACCATCGACACCCACCCCGGCCACCTCGACACCGCCCCGCTTCCAGCCCCCGGTACCACCGCGCTATGGCGCTATCGTGCAATTTACCGTTTGAAGGATCAGCGCGTGGGGCAGTGGAGCGCTGTGTTGGAAGTGGCGGTGAAGGGGGGTTGATCCCTTGACGAAGGCAAGAAGCTTAAGGAGTGTGGGCATTGGCTTCAGCGTTTGCCCACACAGAATCCTGACTAGCGCTTACAAGTTGATAGTTCAGGAACTTTTAAACAGCATTATTGACGTATTTGAATGCGTCAATAGTGTAAGATTAATGGATTCGGCCTCAATATTTAGGCCGAATATTTATTAGGTATTTTGATTGAGTTCAAGAAGAGAGCAAATTGAGTGGAGGAGTACAAGGCGTTGCGTCAGTTAGCTGAGGTTATCAGCAAGCTAAATCAAGATGAACTTTTCAAGTGCCTTAATGATTTAAAGCTTCCAAGTGATCGTAAAATCATACTGTTTAATGTTCTAACTAATCAGCACAATCTTACGTTTCATGAAGTTCTCGATATTCATCTATATGTAGCAAAAGAATTGTTTTTATCAGAATTTGAGTTACACGGTATCAAAGAACATCTTTACTCAAAGTCAGACCTATATGAATATGATCCAGCTAAAAATGGTCAGAATCTAATAAAGCATGGCATATCCTTTGATGAGGTTGTTAGTTATTCTAATAAATTTGGTACTTTAAGTGTTGCATGTCCCGATGAGAACGATAAAGAGAGACTAATTTTGTTTTCTGATATTTCTGCCTCTAGGTCTGGATGTAAATTATCTTTGCCAATAGAAAAGGTTGCAAATGAAGAGGAAATGTATGTGATGTCTGTTTGTCAGCTAAAAAGCTTAAAGTTTAGATTTATTTCCTCAAGAGTTATGAGTAGAAAAAGATATATAAAAACATTAAATAATGCTCTAAAGAATATCTATCTCAATGAACCTGAAAAGAAAAACGCCTTAGTTGAAAGATGTTTTCTCTGGTTCCCACGCTCCAGCGTGGTAACCAGTCTCGACCGCTCCTGCGGTCAGCTATACGGCGCTGGAGCGCCAACGCGGTAAGGCGCATTCGTGTTATGCGTAGGGCGCGAGCGGCTCCGCCGCGTATTGCGCCGCATGGGGAAATCGACACATTTGGTGGAATATGCTAAACCACTATTCCGCCCTACCTGTTTTCAAGATAATATGACAAG
>CAIWDB010000091.1 GCA_903911305.1 uncultured Methylococcaceae bacterium
ACCCCGCATAGCTGGAACAGGTAGGTGCGCAGGTCAAAGGCCGGGGCGTTCTTCGCCCGGTCGCGATGCCGCTTGGGTTCCCTGGGCTGGCCCGCGTGCGTCGCCAGCGCCGCGAGCATCTTCTCCAACTGGCGGTCGCACGGCGGCGCGGTCTTGCATATGATTGCAACTAAGGCCGTAAGGCGGAACCATAGGACGGGTTCCGCCGAATGATGAAAAAGGGGAAAAGCACTGCAAACCTGCATTGTCTCTTTGCCCACCAGCCTAACCCGCCGCTCCAGCCGGCCCGCGTGGACGTTTGGCATCATTTTTCGGGTTCATTCCGCGCGGGCGGCTGAACGGGGGCGTTAGGCGGTGTGGGTAGGATAGCCTTTGCTAAATAAAAACAGTGGATTTCAGAAACCACTTAAATAAACGGGGCGAATTCCGAAAAGCCTTATGAGTAGGATTGGAGAAAGTTATGAGTCATCAATTAAGTATGCGCGTTCAAAATAATTCAAGCCACACTTTAGTATCGTATTCAGTTTCTCACTCTTGGGATGGTCATAATGAAAACCTCCCCGGTACGAATTTACCTAATGGAGGCGCTTATAGTGCACCCGTTCAAATAACTTCGGGATACACGCAATATGATTGGTTTACTGTCCAATTCACATTTGATGTTGAGGGGGCGAGGCAAACTAATTTTTACTGTAACAGCTCCTATGATCAAGATGGATGTGTTGTATCTGTACATGATGATTATGTTGATCTTCAATACTTCTCTGGATCGACATATATGACTGGATGTAACCATAAAGCATATTCAGGAGAGTTTAAAGATGAAATAAAGCAAATTGACCCTGTCAAAATTAAACCATCCTGACATTCAACTCAAATGAATTAAAGGGCTGCATTCAATGCCTAACTTTTCATTCAACCCGGACTGGCGCGATAAAGCCGCGCCAGCCGGTTAATTCCACGTTAGACGTTAATCCATCGTCATTGCACGGTATCTTAAATACCAATAACAGTAATGCGGGTAGGTTGTGCCATGAATCCCCGTATTCCGCTACGCTTCATACGGGCTACTTGCTGGAGTCAAAAAATACATATTGACTCCAAAGCTGAATACTTGCACAGCCTCCCTGACGTGGGAACGCTACGATATTATCTATTCGATTTAAAATCCTGCTTTAGGATGTTAAAAGGTATAAAACACAAGCCAACTGTAAATATTAGGTGTTTACGCATCTTTAAAAAGGAAAATTTAATATGAAAACGTATTTAAATAGAGTCCCCGCTTTTACTTTTATCATATCGATATTGTTGCTATTTGGTGTTTGCAAGGCAGAGGAGATAATACCCCCCGACTCAGATTGCAATATTTTTAGTGTATATCGAAAACCACCGTATCCTGCCTGCGAACCAGTTGTTATGGTTATTCGACATGCTGAAGATGTAGATTTAGCAGATGGGAGTCACGTCTTATCAGAAAGTGGAAAAATTCACGCTCTTCTATATCCACAGCTTTTTCAGAAATATATCGAAAAATCACATATTTATGATGTAGAAAAGTGTGCCTGTGAGATTGACAAGATCATTGCCATAAATCCTTCTACGAACAATAGCAACGACAATCCTTCTTCTAATCCCTACGAAACCATCAAACCACTTTCAAGCGATATAAATTTTAGTAATATACCGATAGTCGATAGTAAAACAGGTTCACGTATAACAATTGTTGATGTTGAAAATGTAGCTTATGGCAGTAATTATGAATGGACGCTGAAAAGGAGGTTAGCTTTATTAAATCCAGATCATCAGCATTCGACTGCTATTGTATGGGACAAGCAAGGTTTGAACGCGTCTGACACTGACATCAAAAAAGCAGCAAACTATGGTCAGACTCCCCATTTAGGTCAAGCTGATAAAATTCGGGCTGGTGAGGATGCTGTCGGTGCTTCATTGCTGGAAGCATTGCCAGTGCTTTTTCCAGTGCCTTTAAGTTGGAAGGGGATCTGCCCTGAGAACGGAAAACAACCTGATACCTGTTTCTTCCTGCCAGGACGTAATGATTTTTATGTATTGTCTGATCAAGGTGAAGACGGCAAGTTTAAAAGAACCAAGTTTTATCAACAGTTGTATAGTGATAAAGCGAATGCTCCAGATGATGATCTTTCGTGGTATCGATCAGCGAAACTTGCAGATACACAGAAACCTCTTTCCATCAAAATAAAAAAATACTAACGTCGAATGTAATCAGTAAACTCGTAAGATGGGTAAATTGTAGGATGGGTAGAGCGTAGCGAAACCCATCAAATACTTAACAACCCACGCCTAACTCAACGTTCCAGCGGAGCTTCGCTTCGTTTGCTCGCGCTCACTACGCTCAGCCCGATGAACTTTGCGTTAGGCGAGCAAAACACCTGGTGCCTAGAATAATCAATCCTGAATATATGGAAGAGACGATGATGAAGCCTATTGTTTTCCTTTTACTAATGATCACTTCGGCCTCTGTATATGCCAGAGATCGAATGATATGTTCAGCAGTTGGTGGTACAAATATTGTGGATATGAATAAAGGAGGAAGCTATGGATTTTCATGCTATGGGAAATCCAGCCAGTTTCCAGAAGATGGAAAAAAATACAAAGGGATTGATGCTATCATGGACGATGGGTGGCTTCCATTATCTGTTGGATCAGGATTAGGAGACGGTGGTCCTGGTTCTGGGGGCGTTTTATTTATAATATTTGAAAAATAAACGCGTTAAGGTTGTCAAAACGCGGTAAGGCGCATTCGGAAGGCCGTAAGGCGGAACCATGGACGGGTTCCGCCGAATGAATAACAAGGGCAAAGAGCAAAAGCCATGCAACCCCAGCATTGTCCCTCTGCCCACCCGCCGTTCCAGCCGACCCGCGCCCATCGCTTGCCGTGTCTGGGTCGGGTTGCGTGGTGGGCGCGGGCGGTTGAACGGGGTCGTTAGGAAACTAATAAAGAGATTTGAGATGAGTATAATTTTGGGCAGTCCCTGCGTTTCGCATAGACAACGCTCGTAAACTAATGATTTGTTTTGGAGTAAGTCTGTTGCTATTGAGCCAACCATCATTTGCAAAAAGCAATAGCTATTCTTGCGGCTCGGTTACTACTTCTTTTGTAAAATACGAATTGAACGGAAACGACTTTTACGTCTATTATTCTGTGCCCCCAAAAGCTGGCGTAACTTGGATTGGTAACACTGATCGAGCAAAAGATACGTTAGGTAAAGCCCAAAAGACGCTTTATGGGAGAAGCAAAAAAAGAGATATGTACGAGTTAATTGCAGGCGCGAGAGCGCGTGCCTTTGGTCTACGCTATTCGGGTGACGAAAAAGGCTTAAAGTCATTTGTATCTGAGGTATGTGCAAGGTACAGGAACTAATCTTAAGGCTAGGAAATTCTAATTCAGAACTTTCCCGTCAAGCCGGAAACTCATACAAACTGGCTTGGCGGGAATTATTGAAGCTATATTTTATTTTACCATGACCAAACGTATTGTTCTGTTTTTTTTTTTGGTTTTGCCGCTATTGCAGCAATTCTGCTAACCATGCTGAATACCGAACCCACTTTTCAACAAATATCCGAAACACAAATTCATTTTCCTGAATCCAAGAGCAAAGAAATAAAACCTGAAACCAATAAAAAAACAGAATCATCAATTTTAAATAATGCCAACAATATTAAATATAACAACACACCAACGACTAAAAGCGCAAACAGCAACCCAAGCTTTGAGGATTATAGTGATAAGGCATCCCATTCAAGTCGAGAAGAATTTCTCTCCACTTTAGAAAAAATTAGCGAAGAAAATCTGTTTAATGTCCAAAAAAAAGAAATTATTTCAAGCATTATTACAAATAACGCTATATCGAACAACATAGCATCTGAGCAATTAAATTCAAATGAAATATCATTAGAAGTCTATAACGAAACCATAGACAATAATTATGACCATATGCTAAACGAATTGTCCAATGTCCTTTCACAAGATGAGTTCAGAATTTTGATTGATGGTTATGACCCAAATGCGAAACAAACCCATCAATATAAATCGGTAGGGCCACAAGAAACAATATTGGAAGAACAGGGACAAGCAGAGCATTAACGCACCTTGTAAAGCATGGAATTTCCATTCCTATAAACTAAACAATGCATATCAACCATGTCGGCATCCGTCTATATCGAATCATCCGTAATCAGCTATCTTACGGCTAGGCCAAGCCGCGATGTCGTTACCGCTGCTCGTCAAGCCATCACACTCGACTGGTGGCAAAACCAACGTCACAAATACGAGGTTTATATTTCTGCGCTAGTTGAACAGGAAATTTCTTCAGGTGATCCCATTGCAGCCGAACAGCGTATACAAGCCGTTTCATCTATTTCTAGCGTGGCAATCTCCCCCGAAGCGCAAGCAATAGCCGCAAGCTTTATAGCCTCGAAAGCTGTACCTTCCAACTGCGTAGAAGATGCCATGCACATTGCCATCGCAGCGGCACAAGGAACGGAATATCTGCTTACATGGAATTTCAAGCACATCAATAATGCAGAAACCAAGTCACTTATTGCGAAGGTCATTGAAGCAAGTGGCTACATCTGCCCCATTCTCTGTTCACCCGAAGAGCTAGGAGTATTTAACAATGATTGATGACCCTATTGTCGAAGAAGTAAGGGCGCATAGACAGTCCCACGCCGCCCGATTTAATTATGATTTGGGTGCTATTGTTGCTGATTTAATCGAACGAGAAAAAAGTTCTTCTCGTCCAGTAGTGAACCGCCCACCCCGGCGAATATCCGAAATCCAGAATGCTGAGATTGCGCCGAATGGATAAAAAGAGCAAAATCCATGAATCCTCGGCATCCGTCCGCTTCCCACCCGCCTAACCCGCCGTTCCAGCCGACCCGCGTGGACGTTTGGCTCATCTTTCTGGCTCCTTCCGCGCGGGCGGCTGAACGGGGGCGTTGGGCGTTCAATCAATGGAGTCCGACCCCATTGATTTTTTGACCCCATTGATTCTCCATTGATTCTCTGGGGTTTTAGGTTAAACATACTAATCAAAAGGAAACAATCATGACCCAAAAACCTAATATCCTGTTCATACTTGTCGATCAGACGCGTATGCCACCTCCACAGTCCAATCTTACTTCGCAGGTCGCTCAAATCAACCAGGTACTCAGTTTTGACCCCAGTTTGGAGGCGGACAATCCATTTATCAAATTTTTCCCTGCCTTCGAGCGTCTTCGCAGACACTCGGTACGCCTAGCTAACCATCAGATCGCCGCAGCGGCCTGTGTTCCAAGTCGCTCCGCGCTGTTTACTGGTCAGTATTCGGTACGCACTGGCGTGACCCAAACTGTTGGGATGTTCAAACAATCTTACGATCCAGGTTTTCCCTGGCTACCCAATAACCAAGTACCAACAGTCGGGGATTGGTTTCGTGCCGCTGGATACAGCACCCATTTCTTCGGACGCCACGACTTTACGACTCCGCCAGCTCCATCTCTGGAAGAGTGGGGCTTTAGTAATTGGTCTCAATCCTGGCCGAGCAGCCAAGGGGGTGGGCCAGGCAATCTCGGTGTGTTCCGTGATATTGGCTTTGTTGACGTGACCAACACCTGGATGAATCAGAAGGCCCTGGGTTATGAGACCAATGTACGCAACATCCACAACAGCACCAATGCGACGACTGACCAAACGCCCTGGTTCGCAGTGGCCTCATTTGTCAATCCCCACGACATCACGGGCTGGCCTTTACCTTGGTTCGGCGGCATTCAAGCAGTGAATGGATTACCCGAATCGGCAACTCAGGACGAAGTTTTTAAAGCAATCGGCAAACTTTTAGCGCAGCCAGCGAAAATCCCCACGATAGGCGAGCTGAGTATGCCTCCTCCTGGCGGAACCTACCAAGTCAACCTCAATCCCGATGGCTTTCCCCAGGAAAATGGGATATTGCCGACCAATTGGAACTGCGACCTTGCCACTAAACCGAGCTGTCAGCTCGAAGCGTCGTATAAAATCAGTCAAGGTTTCCTGTCCACTGCTCCCTCGCAGATGCAGCCTTTTATGTCTTTTTGGCCTTACAAATCGACTCATAATCCACATGGCTGGCTAACTGCACATTTGCAAGCCTATATCTATATGCAGTATTTGGTGAACCTTGAGATTGACAAGGTGCTCACTAACCTGGAAATGAACGGTTCGTTAGCCAATACCATCATTATCTTTACTTCAGACCACGGCGAGCTTGGCGGTGCCCACGGTGGTCAAATTGAAAAGTGGCATAATGCCTACCGCGAAACGATTCACGTGCCGTTGATGGTATCGAGTCCACTGGTCAATCAAGAGGAAAGCATTATGCGCGACCTTCCAATGGTGACGAGCCATATCGATCTGGTTCCGACCCTGTTGGGGCTGGCAGGTTATGACAAATCGGCTCAGGCGCAACTTGAGAAATTGATTCTGGGTCATGAGGTTTATCCCCTTGTTGGGCGTGACCTAAGTCCTTTGATTTATGGTCAAAATGACAGCGAAACGTGTGACACAAATGCAGGAGTTCTGTTTGTAACGGATGATGAGATCACCCTGCCCACCGATACCAGTAACTTGCCCTCCAGCTTCGTGGATTACCTCAAGATTGTGAATGCGGCTATTGCGGCAGGCCAACAGGCAACGACCGAAGGCTCAATTGTCCAGCCCAATTCGATCAAGGCTTATGTGGAGAAAGATTGGAAGTTGGCACTTTATTGGGATCAGCATGGGGAGGCTCAGGATCAATGGGAGATGTATTACCTGAAGGGCGATCCAGAGGAAAATATCAACCTGTTAAATTGGTCAGAGGGCTTGCCAATACTGAAACCAGAACGCATGAACCCTTCCTGGGGATTAAGTATTGACGACCTGACAGCCGCACTGGCGCGTCTTCGTCTGTGCCTTGAAGAAAGCCTCACGCGTGCGGGCTATCGACAGGGGTCTGCGGAATCAACACGACTTAAACGGAATGAGCCAACGCTCAGTCAGTTTAATTATAATTTACCATAGGGCTATAGAAAAGATAATCGAAGATAATCGGGGTCAGATACGAATTAAATGTTATAGGGCCGTAGGGCGCAATAGCAGTATTCCGCGTATTGCGCCGAATGGAAAAAAAAAGAGCAGAATCCATGAATCCCCGGCATTGTTTCTCTGCCCACCCGCCTAACCCGCCGTTCCAGCCGACCCGCGTCTACGTTTGGCGTGTTCATTCTGACTCCTTCCGCTCGGGCGGCTGAACGGTGGCGTTAGGCACAGAGACTTAATTAACCTCTGGTCGGAAATCAATTAAATCGTAATTTATAAGCTATGCGATTATCGCAGATCTGCCGATGAAGCAGGCGAGCGGATGCGAGATAAACGGCCCCAGACTTACTAATCAACTAGAGGAATCCTCATGGTAAAAAAAGGCGGATACAGATCATATGTTGACGTTGACACAATCCCATCCGACACTGCGGTGAGCACTGGTAAATGCGCCGCGCTGGTGGAACACTACACGCGAGTTGGCCGAGCAGTGAATTGGCGTGAGGGCGATGCCGTACGAGGTTGCTTGACAATCAAACGTGGCACGGCAATCGCTACTTTTGTTAACGGCATATACCCCAATGCTGAACACGGCAACCACGCGGCGCTTTACGTTAGCCAAGACAGCAATGGCATAAAAGTTGTAGACCAGTGGCCAGGACGCCCCCCGGGAGTACGTGTGATGGGATTTTTGGGAGCAAAGGATGGGGCGTGGATCGATCCAAGCAACAACGGTGACGCAATGTCTATCATTGAGTTGGACTGATGAGGAAACCGACTCGGATTGATATCGCCGCAGCGGTTCTCGCCTTCGGGGCTTCATTTACGTTTCAGATGTACGCTTCGGCAATGTCCGAGGAAGACTTTTGTCCAAGTACGTTGCACGTTGTGACGCAAGTTATTGGAGTGCCAAAGGACTGGCAAACCGCCGACCCCAGCGCGGGGCGTCCGTTGGTGCGACGGTCGGTGGCTTTTTACTCGGGACCTTTTGCCGACGGTCTTGAACTCAAGCCGCAGCGCATTGAGCGTAGCTTTAAAAAGGGCGTTGAGGCCTTCGTACACCAATATGTCTTTTCCGATCCGGCCCAAAAAGGAGTGAGCATAGTTTGTCGCTATGCGAACACCACCTTGGTCATGCATCGTGTGCTTGCTACCACCCCTCGCACATGTACCGTGAGATTTACAAATCGACCAGCCCCAGGAGATACAGCGAAGGTTTCCTGCGATGAAAGCCGTAAGGCGGAACCATGGACGGGTTCCGCCGAATGATGAAAAGGGCAAAAGCCATGAACCCCGGCATTGTCCACTGCCCACCCGCCTAACCCGCCTAACCCGCCTAACCCGCCGTTCCAGCCGACCCGCGTGGACGTTTGGCGTGTTCATTCTGGCTCCTTCCGCGCGGGCGGCTGAACGGGGTCGTTAGGCGTTAATCCATCGTCATTGCACGGTATCTTAAATACCAATAACAGTAACGCGGTAAGGCGCATTCGTAAGACCGTAAGGGCAGTACCATGGACGGATTCTGCCGAATATTTTAAGGAACGAAGCACACCCTACCATAGCTAATAGATTTGGTATCATTGACAGAACATACGTCATTGACGTATTATTGATTTATGCTTACCGTAATTGAGACGCCTACTTTTTCTAAGCTTTGGCCGGACTACTGGACGGAGGATGAGCGAGGAGAGTTTGCCGCTTGGCTTATGGAAAACCCGGAGGCCGGCGATGTAGTCAAACACTCTGGTGGCTGTCGAAAAGTACGGTGGTCTCGACCGGGATCAGGCAAATCGAGCGGTGTGCGAGTTATTTATGTTAATCGCTTGACAAATAATGCTATTGTCTTATTGCTTATGTACGCAAAAAGCGCAAATGACACTATCCCGCCCCATATTCTGAAAAAACTAGCCGAGGAATTTGGTCATGCCACTGAGTGAAAAAGAGCTTTTGGAAAGGGACGCGAAACGCAACATAGCAGAAGAGCTTTTGCAGTCTGTGAAGGAGTTTGTTGCCGGGCAAGCAACCCCCGTTCCTGTCTCGCCCGTAGTCGTTGCGCGAATGAAAACTGGCTTGTCCCAACCTAAATTTGCAGAGCTTTTGGGAGTTAGCACACGAACCCTTCAGGAATGGGAGCAAGAAAGACGCAAACCTTCTCGTGCTGCGAAAACACTTATTAAAATAGCGATATTGCATCCAGAAGTTTTACGGCAGATCAATGCTTAAAATCAAAGGCAGCAGACTCAATTGATCGTTAACGGAATTGAATGAAAAAGGAGTAAAAACCATGAATCCCCGGCCTTGTCTCTCTGCCCACCCGCCTCTCTCAAGAAACACTTGCAACCACCTGATTCATAAGGCCCCTTTTAAGCTGTTTCGGGCATGGGGACGAGTTGGAAGCCGAGTTGCGCGGCTTTCCTAGACAGTGATTTGACGACCTTTTCCCGGTAGTGCTCCTCGTAGCGGGCTTGGCCCTGGTCGACATACTCCTCGCCCTTGGTCACCATCGTGTAGATCAGCCGGGCCAGCTTGTGGGCACAGGCGGTTACGGCGCGGGGCTGGTCCATTCTGGCGCATAGCCTGCGGTAGTAGGCGCCCAGGGCCGACTGGCTGTTGCGCAGGCTGGCCGCCGCCATGCGCAGGGCCTTCGCGGCGCGGTTGGCGACGGGCTTGGTCGCGGACGAGAGGACTTTGCCCCCGGATATCCGGGTCTCCGGGCACAGGCCCAGCCACGAGGCGAAATGCTTGGCGCTCTTGAACCGCGAGAGGTCCGCGCCGACCTCGTCCAGCACCTTGAACACGGTGGTGACGTCAATGCCGTCAATGCGGGTCAGGTCCACCCCGCATAGCTGGAACAGGTAGGTGCGCAGGTCAAAGGCCGGGGCGTTCTTCGCCCGGTCGCGATGCCGCTTGGGTTCCCTGGGCTGGCCCGCGTGCGTCGCC
>CAIWDB010000092.1 GCA_903911305.1 uncultured Methylococcaceae bacterium
GGAATGCAGGGCAGCGGCGCTCCTGCGCCGCATGTCCGCAGGAGCGGACTAAAGCCGGGTTCCCACGCTGGAGCGTGGGAACCAGATCGGGAGTCCGCCCTTGCGGGCGGAACCGGGGGGCAAGCCCCCGGACCCCCCAAAGGGTCGAATCACTCAAACACCCAAATCACCCACGCCGCCGTGCCCTCGTGCCCGCCCAAGCCAATGCACCAATCCCCAACAGCCCCATCTCGCCCGGCTCTGGCACGGCGGCGACATCGCCAGAACGCACGGCCCACGCATAGTTGTTATTGACCTTAACGTCGTAGCTCTGGTAGCCACTGCTGGTATAGAAGTACCACGCGTTAACAGGATTGGGCGCGTACTCGGTACCGGACCAGTAAACGGAGTTTTGCATATTAATAAATAAATTTGACAAAACAGCAGAACTGGTAATGCTCTGGCCTAGCGTCAAACCCCCTTCGGTGTAAAACAAATGCCCCAGTTCGCTGCCAGTGCAGTTGTAGCCATAGGAATCGCCGCCAGATTGACTGGAACAACTCGGGTCTGGCCGCAAAGTCGTCGGCAGCCGCCAGCCGGTGTAGCCGCCGACATTCAGGCCCGCCGCCCAAGTATTGGCGGCGGTCCAATTCATTAGGCCGTTGGCATTGGCATTCGCCAGCCAAGTGAGGTTGCGGTCAGCATCGTACACCGCCAGCCCGCCAAGCCTTGATATCAGCGCGGCTTCGGCGGTGGAGGCAAGGCCCATCCCGGCCAGCAGGACGAGGCCGGTCAATGTTTTTGGTAACGCTTTCATCGGATATTCCCCTTAATGGGTTAAGGATACAGAGTTAGCGCAGGCGCGGGCGCGCCAATATTTTCCGCCTATCCCATCATTAAATCAAGGAATTTACGGATTATCCCCAAAGGCCAAAGCCAAACCGCGAGCAGCTACGCCGCGTATTACGCCGAATGGGCGGTTCCAAGTTGATGGCGGAACACGGCTTGCGTTTCATCCTTTATAATAGAACATGCATTGATTTAATTTGGTAGATCATCATCCACCATGAAACACCGCATAGATCCCAAGATAGATTGTGTATTCAAGGCATTGCTCGGTTCTGAGGAAAACCGCAATCTGCTGGTGCATTTTCTCAATGCCATATTGACCAGCGATTTAAGTGCGCCGATAACCGAAGCGGAAATTCTCAATCCCTACAACGACAAGGAATTTCTGGACGATAAACTGAGCGTGGTGGATGTCAAAGCCAAAGATAGCGAAGGACGATTTAGTTGATCGTTCCCAAGCACCAGCGCTCGTCGTTAAACACAAATGCTGAATAACCGTCATGTTGGCATGGATGCCAACATCCATCGTCCAGGGAAGGCAAGGGGCGGGTATTGATCGTTCCCACGCTCCGGCGTGGGATTGCGGCTTCAACCGCTCCTGCGGTACTCGGACGCGAAGCGTCCAAGTCTGGATTCCCACGCCGAAGCGTGGGAACCATCACATTTAATTAAAGTTAAAGAAGCTTACGTATGTAGCATAGCGGAATCAGGGAAACAATAACCCAAAAATCCGGATTCCACTTCATTCCATCCGGGCTAACAAAACTACTATGAAACACCGCATAGATGCCAAGATGGCACGGTAGAGTGGGTAAACGGTTTAATCATTTGTTCATGCGATATATTGGAAAAATACGAAAATAATAACATGCGGGTCATTGCTAAAAGCACATTGAAAAAATTCTGGGGTCAATTGGAGTATCGAGATGCCCAAGGCCCACTTGAAAGCTGGTATGAAGAAACACTTAAAGCCGATTGGAAATCTCCGCAAGCGATTAAAACACAATACCGTAACGCAAGCATCTGTGGAAATAATCGAGTAGTTTTTAATATCGGTGGAAATAAATACCGATTGGTGGTTGAAATACAATATCAAGCCAACATAGCATGGGTGAAGTTCATCGGAACTCATGAGCAGTATGATAAAATAGATGTGGAGAATGTCAATGAATATTAAACCTATCCGAAATGATGATGATTTAGCCGCCGCCTTCCGTCAACTAGAAGCCGTATTTCAATCCGCGGCAGGAACTCCTGAATCCGATGAAAGAGATATTATCGTGACATTAATTGAGGCTTATGAAAATACTCATTATGCGATTGCCCCACCCGATCCCATAGAAGCCATTAAGTTTAGGATGGAACAACAGGGTTTGACCATCCGCGACTTGGAGGCTTATATCGGTAGCAGTAGGCGAGTATCCGACGTACTGAGCCGTAAGCGTCCTTTGAGTCTTACAATGGTTAAACGTTTGCACGACGGGTTACGAATTCCTTATGAAAGTTTGCTGAATAGCCCCAATTGATGACAGCCTTTTTCCCCTAGAGCCATAGGGAGGGCAAGGCTTGCGAAACCCATCATTCGCGAACTATGAAGATAAATGTAGAATTCGTAACCATTCATAGAAATTGGGAAATGCCAATCATCTCTCGCTTTTTTGGGATAACTATCCGCATGTATCATGATGACCATCCACCTCCTCATGTTCATGCCGAATATCAAGGACATGAAGCTTTCATTGAAATAGAAACAGGCGAGATAATAAAAGGGCATTTACCGCGCCGTGCAGCCAATATAATGAGGGAATGGTGCCAGGAACATAAAAACGAACTCCAACATAACTGGATACTTGCCCAACACTTTGAGCCGCTTGATCACATTTCTGGAGCCGATAATGATTAAACTCATCCAAGCCACTCCCCAATCCGGTTTCACTTTGAAACTGGTTTTTTCCGATAACTCATGGGGAGAACTGGATTTCAAGCCAACTTTGCAACTCACCGGAAGTCTGCTAGAGCCGTTGCGCGATCCCATGTATTTCTCCCGTTGTTTTATTGACATGGGTGCGCTGTGTTGGCCGAATGGATTGGAACTTGGGGCCGAGTCATTGCGCCAGAAACTGATTAATAATGATGCGCTCCATGAACCCGACCGTGAGGCTGCTTGAAACTACAAATGATCGTAAGGTAAGCCAGAAAAGCGAAAAAATGAATGGGTTCCTGAAATTAGTATTGGTCGATTGCTCTTATTTCAGCGAAAAATTATATTCTGCTGGTGAATTTTCTTTGAAATTCAAAGCTGACCTATCGGCATTTGCTGGAGTGGAAGGATTTCATCAATTTTCTTGACACCATGCACAGCGTGGCATCAAGAAAATATTATCAACCCTAACCTAAGAGGTTTATTATGTCCAGAGTCTACAACTTTAGTGCCGGTCCTTCGACGATGCCGGAGGCAGTATTGCAACGCGCCCAAGCCGAAATGCTGGAATGGGGCAAGTCGGGTATGTCGGTGATGGAAATGAGCCATCGCGGCAAGGAATATGTCAGCATTGCCGAAAAGGCCGAAGCGGATTTCAAAGAAATTTTAAGTGTGCCGGACAACTATAAGATATTGTTTGTTTCCGGTGGCGCGACCGGTCAATTTGCCGCGATTCCGATGAATTTGTTGGCAGGTAAAACCGTTGCCAATTATGTCAACACCGGCATTTGGTCAGGCAAGGCCATCAGCGA
>CAIWDB010000093.1 GCA_903911305.1 uncultured Methylococcaceae bacterium
AATTTGACGAATGAAGGTGTCCAACAATTTTTGCTGCTCGGGCAGGAATACTCTCCGCAAATTAACTGGCAACAAAGCCAACACGCCGAGTACTTTGTCGTGACTGCTCAGTGGAAAATAGACTGCTTGAGCGCCGGGTAGGGTATTCGTGCCTTGGCCCGCCATTTCGTTATGATCCATGACCCATTGTGCCACGCTTAAATCACTGCCATATAATGATTGCGCCAATCCCTTTTCCTTGGGATAGGCTACCCTACCGCTTTGGTCGGGAAATAAAATCACATTCAAACTGCCGAATTCGGCATGTACGTGGCGTACAGCAGCGTTTACGATTTCGTCTTCACTCTGACTCATGGTCAGTTCCTTGCTCATGGCATACAAGACCGTGGCTCGGCGTTCCCGGTGCGTAGCGACCTTAGCCTGGGATTTGACATTCGCCATTAGGTTGCTAATCAGCATCGCAACGGTCAGCATTGCAGCGAGGGTGACGAAGTATTGCGTATCCGACACCGACAAACTGTAGTGCGGGTCTACGAAAAAGTAATCCAGCATCCCCACGCCAAGGAAAGAGGCCACAATCGAAGGGCCGCGCCCAAAGCGTGTGGCGACGAAGACCACACCCAACAGGAAAACCATCACTAAGTTGGCCAATTCAAAATGTCCAAACATCACGCTACTGAGCAATGAACTGGCTAAGGTCACGCCTATGGCCCAAACATAACCCCAGAAATACCCTTTCTTGCGCTTGCGCAGAATTTCCCTCAGTGCCGGTTGAGAACCCCGCCTATAGCGTGTCAATTCTGCTTCGTAACGACTGGTTCCGGGTTGTGGACTCCCCAACAGATAAAGATTGATATTGTGTGCTTCGCTAATCAGCGTATCCACCACCGAACCCAATAACCAACGTTTCCATCCGCGCCGGCTAGGCTTTCCCATGACAATTTTGGTGATGTTGCGGTCATTGCAAAAATTGATGATGGCTTCGCTCATTTCATTGGCGCTCAGCGTCACGGTCTCGGCTCCCAGTTGCTCGGCAAGCCGAAGGACACGGAGTATGCCGTCGCGCTTTTCCGCCGGCAGCCGCTGCAATTCCGGGGTTTCAACATAGGCGACAATCCATTCGCCGCGTAAACCAACGGCAAATCGCTTGCCCGCCCGCACCAAACGCTCACCCAATTCATTCGGACCAACACACACCAAGATACGCTCAGCCACCGGCCAGATTTCCCGAATGGCATGGCCCTCGCGGTAATCCAGCATTTGGGAATCCACTTGGCTGGCGGTCTGACGCAAGGCCAATTCACGCAAGGCAATGAGGTTGCCCTTGCGGAAGAAGTGGCGAATGGCGTCTTCGGCTTGTTGCGGCAGGTAAACCTTGCCTTCCTTCAGCCTGATTAACAACTCATCCGGCGGCAAGTCCACCAGTTCAACTTCGTCGGCTGCTTCAAACACGGTGTCCGGCACGGTTTCCCAGACCCGGATACCGGCTATCTGGCCGATATCGTCGTTCAGGCTTTCTAAATGTTGGACGTTGAGTGTGGTGTATACGTCAATGCCGGCTTCCCTTAGCTCCTCTATATCCTGCCAGCGCTTTGGGTGACGCGAACCCGGCACGTTGGTATGAGCCATTTCATCGACTAGAATAATCGACGGTTTGCGTTTAATGGCGGCATCCAAGTCGAACTCGCTCAGTGTCGTGCCGCGATATTCGATCAGCTTCCGGGGCAAAACCTCAAGCCCAGCCAGTAAGTCAACGGTTTCTTTGCGGTTGTGGGTTTCAATCAACCCAACCAACACATCCATATTCTCGCCGCGCCGCTCCCGTGCTGCCAATAGCATTGCATACGTTTTCCCAACCCCGGCGGCGGAGCCGAAGAATATCTTGAGTTTCCCGCGCCGGGCTTTGGCTTGTTCTTGCTCGATCTTGGCAAGCAGTCGGTCTGGGTTGGGGCGGTCGGGCATGTCAGTAATGGTAACGCGCCTGTGCAAAATCGATCCGGGCATCACTAACCACATAAACCAAACGATGTTCTTGGGTGATTCGCCGTGACCATGTGCCATGCCCCAAATATTTCAGCGGCTCTGGCTTGCCAACACCCTCAAAAGGGTCGCGCATGATAGCTTCCACCACGTTCAAAATACGCAAAGCTGTGCGCCTGTCAGTTTCAACCCAGTATCGCAGATCATCCCTAAATTCAGGTTGAAAAACCGCATCACGTTGTTTGTTTGCCATTCGCCGAACCTTTAAGCGGGGTCAAGCCCAACTTCCCGCTGTAATTCCGCTATGGATTGCGGCGTCCCTTGGTTTTGGCGCACACGGGCCAAAGTCGCCAACAGCCGTTCGGCATTGGCGGGTGAACGCAGCAGATGTGCCGTTTCCAGCAAGCCCGCCAATTCATCGGCGGCTATCAGCGCGACATCCTCCTCGCCTTGGCGTTGGATAATGACAATTTCTCGGTTATGCGTGGCCTCGTCGAGGAAATCTGCAAGCCGTATACTGGCTTGGGAATAGCTGGTTTGTATAGACATGGATACCTCTGATACGGTTTTTTGATTCGATAAAAGCTAAGTAGTCAGCCGCAACTATAGCTGACTACGGTGCTGAGCATTCGGACTTTTTCCATCAGTTCTTGCATATTCACAGTGCTAAACCCTCACGTTCGATGTTTTGCAGTAGCCTAGGATTAGGATAAGTCTCCGGGTGCGCCCACTCTTCCTCCCAAATAGGCAGAGGCTGAATGCGAATGCCGGTTTCAAGCAACACATCATAGGCGATGTCGGCCAACGCCAGTTTAGTTTCGACAAACCGCCCTGGTGGACCGTCCAGAAACACTGCGACATCGGCATC
>CAIWDB010000094.1 GCA_903911305.1 uncultured Methylococcaceae bacterium
AGGCTCTGCCGTGTTACTCAAAGAGCCACGGCTTTTGGGCAAAGTGCTTTTTGCCATAGCCGATACTGTCCACCGCAACCGCCGTAAGCTATACGCCTGTGATGCCAACGACGAAGAACATGCGGAAAACCTGGGGCTTGCCCAAGTGAGCGGGGAACTCGATGAAGAATCTGCGGCCAAGCTCGCGGCAGCCTACCAGCCCGAGAGGGAAATACGGCGCACTGACCCGGTGACGGGGGAAATGGTCAGCTTGCGAATGCCAGCCTGCGATTTGAGGCAACTGCTGAATGGGGGTACAAATGGCGCGATTGGCGGCGACCTGCTGCGCGTTGAAAGTGCATGAGAGCAGTTTGGTCGCTATGGACCAAACCGCTGCGCGAACGACCGCAGGGCGCATGGCTCAGCGAGCGCCATCACTGGCTGTCTTGGATACTTTCGGTGGAGACCGCCCGTAGGCATTACCCGCGCCTAAGCCTAGTCACCGACGATGCCGGCGCTAAAATTCTGGTTGACGGGCTAGGTTTAAAGTTCGATTCCGTCTCGATGGAACTTAACGGGATGGAACATCACGACCCCCGATGGTGGGCGCTCGGCAAGCTTTATGCCTATCGCGCCCAGCAAGAACCCTTCGTGCATGTCGATGCCGATGTCTATTTGTGGAAACAATTGCCGGAGTCGCTGATGGCATCGCCTGTGTTTGCCCAAAGCCCGGAACCCATTGAAAATTTTAGCTATTACCCCGACAAATTTAAGCGTCTGGCCCGAAGCGGTGCCTGGATTCCCGATGAACTCGCCTGGTCGATGGACACCGGCCAACCCAAAATTGCCGTTTGTTGCGGCATCCTAGGGGGAAGCGACATGGATTTAATCCATCACTATGCCTCCAACGCGATCCGGCTGGTTGAAGAGCCGCCCAATACCGGTTTGTGGCTTGTCGAAGAACCCGATAATATGCTGGTCGAACAGTATTTCCTAGCAATCTGTGTCGAATACAGGAGACGGGACATCCTTTCTTCGGTCAATCCCCCGCATATTGCCTACTTGTTCGACCACGAATATGAACCTTTCGATCCCATAGCAGCCCGGCGAGTGGGGTATACCCATTTGATCAGCCGAGCCAAGCAGAATCTTTACCTGCTGGATTTACTGGAACGCCGCGTCAGGAACGACTTCCCGTCACTTTACCAGCGTTGCGGACATTATTGCAGCAATTCGTAGGGATCGATGAATAGGCAGGATGTCGAGGGATGGCAGTTTTGAGGTATCCTGACTTACATGGACACTCCCGATTGAGCATCATCGATTACCTAGCGTTTTACAACGGCAGGCGTTCGCATTCAAAACTGGGTTACCGAACACCTTTGGAATTTGAACAAGAATTTTACAGCAAGGCTACCTAGAAAAGTGTCCGGTTTTACTTGACCATTACAATGGCTAACGGCCTGCTTATCCCGGATCAGGACGTTGGACGCATACCTTTGGGCCAACCCAAGCAATTGTGGGTCAGCACAGGAAACCGGAAGTTTAAGGAGGTTTCCAAGGAAGCAGGTGTCGCCTTGTCCGATGCGCAATCGGCTCGTGGCGCGGTTTTTGCCGATTTTGACAATGACGGCGATATGGATGCTTATGTCGCGCACAACAATGATTTGGGACAGTTGTTGATTAACCAGTCGTCCCCCGAAAACCATTGGTTGGGGCTTAGCCTAGAGACTGTAAAAGTATTCGCATCCCCTCCAGTACCCCGAAACCAGTGTCGCTGCCTAATCAGAAGCCCGCGTTGGCGCAGGATTTCCCAGTTGGCATGGTCGAGAAAACCGGCATCCATCCAGATGCAGAAGCCCAAAAGA
>CAIWDB010000095.1 GCA_903911305.1 uncultured Methylococcaceae bacterium
TCTTTTGGGCTTCTGCATCTGGATGGATGCCGGTTTTCTCGACCATGCCAACTGGGAAATCCTGCGCCAACGCGGGCTTCTGATTAGGCAGCGACACTGGTTTCGGGGTACTGGAGGGGATGCGAATACTTTTACAGTCTCACGGCGGAGGCGGTGCGCTACAATGAGCGGAGCACGGTCGAGCGGGCCAACGCGCGGCTGAAGGACGAATTCGGAGGGCGGTTCGTCAGGGTCAGGGGGAATGCCAAGGTGATGTGCCACCTGATGTTCGGCGTCTTGGCCCTGACCGCCGCCCAGTTGTTGCGCTTCGTCACCTAGCCCCGCCGACTTGGGCGACTGATACGGTCGATTTCGTGATGGCGAAGGGATTGCCTCGCCCTTAATTTGGAAATATGGAGCCATTCTGGCGGGTGACGGCAATTGCCGCAGGGTTCCGCTGAAAAAACCGGCTTTTGGCAAGCCTACACCAACTTGGATCAATGAAGATTCTATGATTTTGCAAGAGCCTCATAGCTTTCAGATTATTTCATGCTTTGATTTTTACCAGATGTAGAGTAGCTGTACAGCAAAGGAAGCATACTACCAGATTCTCTATAGCCTGTTGAACTATACTGCTTAGAATTCTACGTCCGTAGAATTTTTCGATCATGCCTTCAAAATCAATGACTCATGAAAGTGCATTTCACTCATCTGCGGCGAATTTATGGGGCATCGCAGCCTAAAGGCTGTTTAATTTGAGCCTGTTGCGCAGATGATGAGTTTCCTAGAAAAGTGTCCGGTTTTACTTGACCATTACAAAATTATCGCAAACAGCAGATGGCCGCTTGAAACAGGAGTGTCCACTATTGACAGGACACATCAGGCTAGGTCAGACTTATCAGGGCGGACAGCTTTCCGGCTTTCTTCAACCGGCATTGACCCCTGGTTGAACGTGCCGTTGCTGAGGTTGAGGGTTGGATACTGGGTGTTTTGTGAATTCTATTGTTATTATTTGGAATCTCTATGATGTACTGGATTTATGACATTCCCGTTTGGCTGTTGGGAATCTGCACCATTATGTTGTTTATCGCGGTTTCCTTACTTGGTCTGGTCGTATCCCGCGAGTGGATCTATCAGAAAATGCATCTGTCCGATGAAAGCAACGAAGCCATCAACGGCTACTTTGCGGGAGTGGGTGTCTTATACGGGCTTTTACTGGGGTTGGTTGCCGTGGCTGCTTGGGGAAATTTTGAGAATGTGGAAGATATTGCCAACAAGGAGTCCGCCTCAATAGCTGCCCTTTATAGGGATGTGAGCGCACTGGATCAGCCAGCTAAAAAGGAGCTTCAACAGGAACTTGAAAAATACACTCGACATGTTAAGGAGGTTGACTGGCCGGTCCATCAAAAAGGGGAGACGACCTCTGGGGGTTCCTTGATTTTGTCGGAATTCCATCGGCATTTGGGCAATTATCATCCGCAATCCATTGAACAGCAGATATTGATGACGGAGGCTGTGTCAGCCTTCAACAAGCTGATTGAGGTAAGGCGGGCCCGTCTCTCTGCGGTCAACACCGGCATTCCTGCGGTTTTCTGGGTTACCATACTGTTAGGGACATTTTTCAACATTGCCCTGTCTTTTTTCTTCCATGTGTCGTCTTTTCGAACCCACATGGTACTGACGACCGTTTATGCAGGCTTTCTAGGCAGCGCCATTTTCCTCATCATGGCTCTTGACCATCCCTTCCGTGGTGACTTTTCTGTGTCACCTGATGCCTACGTGTCCTTGTTGGAAAGGCTGGAAGACCTCGACCCAGTCCAATAGACCGGAGATGGCTGTAATGGTCAAGTAAAACCGGACACTTTTCTAGGCAGCCTTGCTGTAAAATTCTTGTTCAAATTCCAAAGGTGTTCGGTAACCCAGTTTTGAATGCGAACGCCTGCCGTTGTAAAAAGCCAGGTAATCGATGATGCTCAA
>CAIWDB010000096.1 GCA_903911305.1 uncultured Methylococcaceae bacterium
CCGCCTCGTCCAGTTGTTCGCCTTCTTTGAAAAACTGTAGCCAGCGTTGTTCCTCGGTTTCGATCCGTTCAGCCGTGACAATTTCAGTTCCAATAGATGGATGCCGCCCAAATCCGCCAAAGTGCGGCCTTGGCGGTTTTGCAGTTTATACTCATGGGCGTAGTCGGTTTCACCGGGTAGCAGGTTTTCCGCCAACAACCAGATACTATAAACCGGCTTCAACAGGCTGTAGTCATTGCCGCTTTGCAGTTGTTGGCTGATGATGTCGCACCATGTATACACCATCCGCTCCGGCAAGTGCCGATAGGTCAATAGCTGGATTTCAATCTGGTAAAGCCGCCCGTCGCTGTCCTTGGCTTTGACATCCACCACGCTGAGTTTATCGTCGAGAAATTCCTTGTCGTTGTAGGGATTGAGTATATCAACTTCAGTTATCGGCGCGGTTAAATCGCTGGTTAATATCGCATTGAGGAAATGCACCAGAAGATTTCTGGTTTTCCACCGAGCCGAGCAATGCCTTGAATACGCAATCTATCTTTGGGTCTATGCGGTGTTTCATGGTGGTTTTAGTAGCCCGGATGGAACGAAGTGGAATCCGAGGTTTGGAGTTATCGTTTCCCGGATTCCGCTACGCTTCATCCGGGCTGACTACGTTTGCTTGAAACATTCAACTTTGCATGAGTCTTTTATGTATCCAACTAGGATTTCGACGGCAATCCAATACCGCCATCACTAGAACGATATTCTGAGACATCCGATAGTAAACCGCAAAAGGAAATCTTTTCGACACCAACCGATAGTATCCAAAAACAATTGGGTGTATCCCTCCGTAGATAGCTAAAGAACCAATATCGGAGTAAAGGGAATCCAGAAAATAATCCGCTAACTCAAGCGAATTTGCCGCATAGAATCCATACCCCTCTTCAAGGTCGCTTTCGGCAGAGGATAGGATTTTTATTTGCACGCGACATTTTGCCTTATTCTTTGTTTGGCTTCCTCCCAATCGGAAAACGTGCATCTTCCATCAAGCAACGCGGCTTCTCGCTCCGCCAATAGGCTTTCATGCCAATCAGGGGAATCCAAGGATTGTTTGCTTAAATCAGCCCAGAGCATTTCCATTAAATCAAGCTTTTGGGCCAAAGTCATTTGTGCCAAGGGTATTTCAATTTTTTCCATTGTACATTCCTCATAAAGGTACATAGGTGGGTACAAGGATGTTACCCGCCGAATATGAACGACCAAGCCAACATCATCCGGTAGAACCCTTCTATGGTTCAGACTTATGGTCTTTCGTTCTAGTTAAGCCTAACGACAAAACTCACTTGCTGAGAGAAGTGGAGTCCGTTGCAGAGAATTGTTAGACGCAATTCGAGACACTATTAATCTTCGTATGAATAATGAGCCTTCTTTACCATATTGTATAAATCGTCAATCTTTTTTATGACGCTATATTTTTGGTTATTAAGTAGCTCTGCTATTGCTGCTCTCACAAGAATATTGATCATAACATAATCATTATTTGTCGATTTTTCTCCGCCATGAACTAATGCCGATCTCATTGAGTAAACTTTTTTATTCTCTCAGATGTATCAAGCCTAGACTGCCTATCTTTTGCTACAATGAATACAAAGGTATCGACCAACCTATCGCCAATGCTTTTTTGAAAAAGACTTCCGTCATCGAATGAAAAAAGTATTTCAAGTGCTATGCAGGTGTATATAATTGAGTTTTTAATATTCTCGCTCATCATTGACTCTCCAACTGCCAATGAAGCATTAACAATTCTCTTTTCAATATCGGATAGTTTCGTTCCAAAATGCTTTTTCTCATAAAGCGATAGTAATTTTGAAAATTGTTCATTTTTAGCAAAAAAAAACATCATCAATTGGAACAATCTCAACATATTTACTATTTATTTCACAGCCTGTAAATTCTTCGTCGCCGCATAGTATCTGATATGAAGAGCTTTCGACATACATGAGTGTTGGACTAATTTGTGGATAAGCTGGAAGTCCAGTTTTAATAACCACGTTTTTGTCATTTTTTCCTGAGATAAATACAGCCAGCCTTGCAAAGTCATCGAACGCATTTCTAGCTTTGCTAATAGCAATTAGTCCATCATAAACATTTTTTATGCATATTTTTATGTAGTATTTTGCATCGTTTGCCAAAGGTATCTTGAGTTCTGAAACATAGCCGAACTCAAATACGGAAAATTTATTTGTTGAAGAATTTAGTCTTATCCCTGACACTGGCGCAAGAACATCAAGGTTTTTTGGTTTAATTTCAAACATCTCTGAAAACAACTTATCTGAATTTTCTTGACAAAATACAGACCCACTTTTTTTGAATTTAACCAGTAAATTTTCTAAGTATAAAAATATCTTTTTTCTACTAAACCGTTCGTAGATAATTTTTTCAGATAAATAAATCTCTTCAAATATTCCATAAAAGAGTTCGACTGAGCTTACAGATAATGCTCCCCCATCATTTATCCACGCCTTTTGTGACTGTTTTGCTTCTTCATGTGAAACAGGCTTAATCAATTCAAGTGCGGCGTTTAGCAGTTCAAGCCTTTTCATTTATTGTTCTCCGAATTGAAAGTCTAATATAATATAGGCTTTAGAAATTAAGCCGATACCAAAAAGTTAACTTTATCTGACATATTCAAAAAGACTATTATTGAAACCTAACCTAGAAGTTGCAGCCGCGTCGGGCAACAGCATTATCGCCGCCCGACAATCTAAACACAGAATAATCGAATACACAACGCCGCATCCGATACCACAAATATTCTATCCCCCCACCGTCACACTCACCACATCACTCCATTGCCCGACTTGTTCATCGTGGAAACGGTAGATGGCTTTGTAATTCCATACCGCACTGGTGCTGGGGACGGGTAGCGGGGTGGGGTCGGTGGTGTTCGCCTCGGTGTTGATGATGAGGAAGACAAAACCGTTGCCGTCGTTTGTATTTTCTTTTCACCCCGCAGATCGGGGTGAAAAGAAAATAGAGGGTCGAGAAAATCGGCTTTGCCGGCATCGTCGGTGGGCAGGTAGTAGGAAGCAGTCATAAGTGTTCGTTCCTCATGATTCGTTATTGTTTTATGGGTGATGCGTGGTGTTCGATAGGCATCTAGCCAGCATTGCGTGATGTCTAGCTGTGTTCGCTAGTTGTCTGGCAATGGCTGCTAGTCGTGTAGCAATGGTCGAAGGATGTCTAGCAATGGCTGCTAGATGTGTAGCCATGATCGAACAATGTCTAGCAGCGATTGCTAGACGACTCGCAGTCGCTGGTTGATGACTGGCAATGACGGGAGGATGTCTAGCAGGGCTTGCTAGATGTCTCGCGGTGGTTGGTAGACGACTGGCAATAGCAGCTAGGCATCCATCAAGACTTGATGAACGACCCTTAGCATTGGCTGGTAGCCTGATAAACATGGCTTTATTTTTGGTGGAATGGGAAAAAGGAATTTATCATCATTCATACACCTAGAAGACAAAAATGTCAAAACTATTAAAGTTGTTAGAAACGCGAACATCACGCAAGTGTCCATGTAGCTTGACAGGGTTTCGGCCACGTCGGTGTTCGTGGTGACGTCAGTCCCCGCCGTCCCGATCCCTGCGCTCCGAAGCTTTAGCAACGTGTTAAGCGCGTCCATGTAGCCGTTTTGCACCATGGATGCCTCGGTCGGCACCGAAAACGCCGTTTCAAACATCTGCGCCATCCGCAGCCCCATGGTGCTGACAAGGGCCATCGGCGCGGCCACGCCGATCGGCACGTTGGCCACCGTCCTGACTTGGTTGGTGTAGGCATCCTCGACGGTGACGGTGGTGGTGGGCACGAACAGCACCGAATAGACAATGAAGCCGGTCAAAAGGTGGTTGGGGTTGAACTTCTGCGACACCACGTACTGGGTGCAGATGAACAGTATCCCCAGCGTGAACCCGCCGCTGACCAAGTTCTTCAAGCTTGAGGTGCCAAAGATCATGGCGACCCCCTGTAGGGCATTGGTCAGCATTTCAAAGTCGCCCAGGCTGTATATCTGATCCATCGTTTTTCCTGCGTTTAATTTAAACCGGTGGTAAAGGAAGACTTTGAATTAAGGTTCTCCCGCACGTTTTTGTACAGGCCGATGACCGTCCCCATGCCGGCGATGGACTCGGCCGCCGTTTTCCTTTGTTCGGCAATCACAAGCTGGACTTTTTCGATGTTGTCCACCATGGTGTTGTTGGTCATCGGCACATCGCTTCCCGTGGCCCTCAACGCCGCCTTCATGCTGCCGAACATCTCGCCGGCGATTGAGTGTGCGTTTTCAACCGCCACGACATCCACCATCAGAGATACTGATGTCTTGGATTTTATGAATATCCCATTTCCAGAATTAGCCGTAGATTGGTCCTAGGGAATAGGGTTTCCGTCTCGTTCAATTCCTCGCACAGCTTCTGGATCGCCACGTCGGTGCTCGCGTTAGCC
>CAIWDB010000097.1 GCA_903911305.1 uncultured Methylococcaceae bacterium
CTCTACTGCCAGATATTAATAATGGCATAATTTTTAAATTGTCTTTGTTCATTAGATGCCTCCAGTTTCAAGCATGCTAATTTTTTTAACCATTCCAGGTACATGATCATTTATCAGTTCCGCAATGACAACCTGAGTTATAGGATCGGACGCATTCATGTTAATAGTTGAAGGGGTGAGTCCATCTACGCTCATTACCCCAAAAACCCTTCCATTGTCAGGGTCGGCGAGTGGAAATGACAATACCCACTCTAGTCTCGGGTCTACTTTTTGTAACTCCTCAAAAGGTAGTGCGTATAGCCCCCACGAGTGATTTGTTTGAACAAATCCAACGTGTTTCCGTTCTGTAAATGCAATGCCAGACAAGCCTTTTCCGAAAGGTATATTAATATCTTTCTCAGGTGGATAAGTCATATTATAGTGCGCTCCTTCAGAAATTTTCAAAATACGATTATGTCTTGGTAAAAGTATATTTGCGCGAACCAAGGCTTGAGGGATACCTAAAATATCTGCTGTGCGGCCAGCAGCAAACTCAAGAAGCTGATAAATTAGCTTGCAGTCTTCGACAGGCAAGTATTGAGGACAAGTAATAAATTTCGCCCAATGATCGTACATGCTCTCAAAATGAGTTCCACTATGTCCTATCGCATGTGAATACTGACACATTTGCCCACCTTGGGGAAAACCATCAAATCCTTTAGTTCCAGAATCCCCTGCATCCCTAACAAATTTCTTTGCTAAAATGGGCCATCTATCGAGGGTGGCGACTTCGTTGCGCACTTGGATTACTTGGCCTTGCTTAATTATCGCAGCCCAATCAAAATTGGCAGGAGCAATTGATCCTGCCAAGATGACTTTGTCGAAGCAAACAAACTCTGGATATTTATGTAATAATTGACATACCAAATAACTACCAAAGCTATGCGCTATTATAGATGGTCGATCTATACTAGTTTCCTTTCTAACCCTATCGTATTCTTTATGAAACCATTTTAATTTTTCTTCTCTGCAATGGTTAAGTAGAAGCTGTGCGGCATTAAAATAACCAAAATCAAGAGGATAAGGCACGATATCATGCTCCGCCAAAATAGGGGCGAGGTCTTTTTGCCACTTCCCACTAGTGCGAATGCCATGAAGAGTAATGGCGACACGTTTTTTCATAAACACCACTTAAAAAATAGATTTATTTTTGGCTTTCTCTTTACAGGACTATGCCAAGTTGTGAATTGAAGCTAATCATAAAATTTCTATTATGTCAAGGGTTATCTTAAGATCGACTCTGGCGTACATAGTTTCTGTAGATGATTGTAAGATTTAAATGATTGCGGCCATATATCCGTTCTTGATCGAGGTCGTACCTTCTGTTTGATGGAATCTGCTGGCGCAATCCCAATAAACAGCGTGGGTTTTAATGCCACTTACCCTGAATGGGTTGCCAACGTCATAGTCTGACCTAAGACTTTGTGGCTGTGTTCAAGTTACGTGTTGATGCTCTCGATTTCAGTGGGTTTGCGGGGAATAGCTGTGCCGCGTCGATTAAGGCATCTGGCAATATATCAACACAAAAACTGAACACAGCCGACTTTGTCGAGAAGAAACATGAAAACCGCACCACTCGTATGCGTTTGAATCTGGGTTTTTACCGCCTCTTTTTACGACTCCCACTAATCATCCGCTTAGATTGTAACACCAGCCATCTCACAAAAAAGCACTAGGTCGGCTTTATGCCATTGAATCAGGCACATGAACTTCATCATAAGATGTTAATAGCCAAGATGCCGTTGCAGCTACCGTTTTCGTTCTCACTTAATGTGGTCCCGAAACAGCGTATGTTATTGGTCCGCTACAAGTACGGGTCTAATTTCAAATCGAATTTTGTCATTAAAAATAAAGATTTTTGCAAATGGAATCGATAGGACATGGATGCTACCTTTCTAAATCTTTAGATTTTGGGTTTGTCTCAATCTGTTCCGTCGCCTGCCCTGCCACCAGTGTCGCTTGGGCGTTCTCGCGTTGAATGGAAAAACGCTCGATCAGCCTAGCCCTGATTTCGTGCCTTTCGGTGTCGATCTTGGGCATTGCGGCCACAAAGCTCTGGATGTCACCAGACAGGTTCTGGTCGCTCGGATCAGGGGTTTCCTTCAACTCATTCGCGGCATCAAGCCAAGCCCCCCGGATGGTTCTCTGTTGTTGCAGTATCATTTTATCCCAAACCCGCGCAACGGGTGGCTTGCCGTTGATCTCGGCCTTGATCTCTTCGATCACTTCCAACTCTTTTAAAGCCTTGACCTTGGATTTCTTGGCTTGTGGGTTTTGTCGCCCCGTTCAATATGGCGTATGACCTGGCTCTCTGGCTTCTTCACGATGCCTCGGCTGGCTCTCGGGGTTGCCTCTGCATCAACGCCTTGGTCGCGCATCGCCAAGGCGAAATCATCACGCCATTGTCTCAGGTCGCCTTTCCTTGGCAATAATCACTCAGTTCGAGGAATAACGCGCACCAGACGAGCCGCGATAGCATCAGCTAGCTTGGTAGTGACTGTTTTGAATAAGCTTCGCGGCAACAAGCCATAGGCTATGCTTGCCAAATCACCGGGTTGCGTTAGCCGCAAATCCGGCCCCGGCCAGATAAAACGGTTGGCCTCGGTGAGTACGATCCAAGAGCGTTCATCGTCCAATCCCAGACGACGCTTGGTTTCATGGGGAATTTCGAGGGCAAGCGCAGGGTTAGCGGGGGGCGTATGGCTGATAGGCAGGACGGTCACTATCTTCTCTCCTTCGTTATCCGTAGTCACCAAGATAACGGCACAAGGCCGGTCTTTTACGCCTTCTTCCTGTCCGCGCAGATGCTCAGATTTCCATAAATAGGCATAGCGAATGACCAAGCCCGGAACGGGTTGAGGGAACGGCAAGGTTTATCCAGCTACTTCGTGGTCGTAGGTAGCGGCCTCCGGCGGCGGTTCGGCGGCAAGGATGGCTTGGAGGTCGGCCTCGTTGAAGTCAACAAGACTCAAAACCTGCCGATCCCGTTGCTTCAAACGATGGTATTCATCTACCGATAGAACGACTACCCGCTCGCGCCCGTTGCGCGTGATAGCGACGGGTTCGGTCAGTGCGACATCTTGATAGCGACCAAAATTCCTCTGAAATTCGGCTGAACTGATGGTAATCATGATAGGGAAGCCTTGCAATGTATTTTACGGATTATACATAACCTATAGATCATTGTCATCGTTACGGGTCGGCTATGGATCGCAAAATTCTGGATGCCCTGGCCGCCGAAATGCTCGGCGACATTGGAAAGCTTCACGATGCGGTTGATTCGCTCTCGGAGACATTGCCAGCACAGACAGAAGCCGCTGAAAAGCGGCTTTTTGCTTCTGCTACGCTGCTTAACACTGCCGGGGATGCGTACAAGTCTCAAATTGAAGCCTACACCAATGCCCAAGGGGAAAAGATCAGGGTGCAAATGGAATCCGATGCCGCCGTCATCAAAACCCGCTTAACCGAAGACGCCAGCAAGGCAATCAAGGCGGTTCTCTCCGACGTTGAATTGAATGTGCTGAGAGCTATGCAGAAAAGCCGTTGGTTGAATTTCATGGGTTGCTTGGCTTGTGGCATTCTTAGCGGTCTGTTGGTGTGGGCCTCCGTGGCCTTCACCCACTATTTTCAAAATCAGCGTTACATCGAATTGGGCAAGGCCACTGCGACCACTTGGGAAAAGCTCGACGGCAAGGCGAAAGCGGCGATTAACGCGGAATTGAAATGATGGGTTCTGTGTCGGCATTGCCTTGGTTTCGTGGGTTTCGTGCGGAAATAGATTGCAGCACTAGGCAAATTATCCCGCCGCACGACTGACACCGATTTTTGTTTTTTCTCGGTGGATAGCGAAGGTGTTGCAGCTTTCCCGATCATTCCTGAATGCTACAATAACCGGCAAACATTGACGGCGCGAAAAAACAGAAAATCCGTGTCTCCATAGAAGCAAAAACCGTGGTGCATTGGCACAAGACTGAAAGAGTAATGTCCGGTATTATGTAGCAAGCGCACAAAGCCCCTTTTCTTAGATTTAAAATTAGCCAATTAAAGTCATTCTTTGCAACTGCTACATAATACCGGTAATGTCGGGCTTGCCTGTTCGTTTTGTTTTATGTTCGTGGCTGTGGTCTTTGGAAGCTGCGTCGAGGCTAAGGTCTGATTTCCAACATTGGATATTTTTTCTCAAACTTCCAATGTTTCCAAACCACCGTTTTCACGCCGATGGCTTTTGTGTGAAAATCCATTATCATGTGCTACAGCCGTATTTGTCGCGATTTCGCGGAATACACACTGTTTTCGCCATATACAGCGTTTTCATGCTCTAAGAGTAACTAAAATAATGAATAAAGAAGAATACCACCACCATCTTTTTGAAGACCTTTCAAAGCCGGAAAATCGTACAAACTGGGCATTATTATCTATTTTTCAGTTGCCTGAGATAAAAGCATTAATTTGTCAAAAACTTGATCTTTCAACTTCGGTGCTATTATCACCTGCTAAAAATTTAATAACGGAAGACTTTGCCACAACACAACGACCAGATTTTAAACTAACAACAACACTAAAGGGTGACCCTTTTGCCTATATTGAAGTTGAGCTTGGTTCTGAGAATAAAAAACAGGTTCGCCGATATAAGAAAGATTCAAAAATTCCCATTTATTCAATCGTTGGAAAAGATAGTGACGTAGTAGATTGTGAATGTACCGCAATATCACTTGAAGAACTATTGCGAGAGGCGCGAGAGATCCAAGTCAACTATTTAGATAGGCAAGAGAGTGTTTCGTTAGAGCTTTTTTGTGGTTTGGTTGAACATTATGTTATAAACGGAAACTTTTATTCGAACAAACGGACGCCAATTTCTGAAAAAATGCGGGAATCGATGGTCATTCAATCCTTCATTAAATATTTTGGTGAGGATAAGTTTATTGATAATGGAAAGCCTGAAGCCGGAAAACTTTTATTAGATACAGTAGGTAAAAATGGATTTTCGCTTAGGGTTTATTCAAAAAAGAGTAAATCAAAAAGTCTGAGCATAATGGCAAGAAGCGGCGGAAGAGCAGAAATAATTTTTCCTTCATTTGAAAAACTTCAAAAGTATCTTCCCCACAAATTAGAGGCAGTAAATTCATATGTTGACCTGTTGGTGAAGTTGAATTCAGGTGCGACGGAGATTCGAGACATCAAAGAAAAAGAAAGAACGTCACTGTCTCTCAAGATCGTTGAAGAGAATTTGGAATCCTTGGCAGACTGCATAAAGAATTTGTTCTAGGGTCAGTAGATATAAGGTCGAAATAGTGGTTTACCGTGTATTGCGCCTTAAAACAGTATTCCTATCTATCTCACCATCAATAGGGTGGCGTTCCATTCTAATCCTGAATGCCACGATCAAATCCAATAGTGTATTTTCGCCTACGCGAAAATGTGATCACTTGTTTGTATAATATCCCCTGCCCTGCCCTGCCCTTGCTGGTATTATGGGGAATGTATTAGACAGCACCTAAACGGTTTTCGCATAACCCAAAAAATAAGCGTGAACCAAAAAACAATAAAAACAAGGTAATAAAATACAACAAAATAAGTGTAGACCATAGAAAACTTGTTATCTAAGATAACAGTCTATGAATACAACGACACTGCAAGCATTAGACACATTCGGCAAGCGGCTCAAGTA
>CAIWDB010000098.1 GCA_903911305.1 uncultured Methylococcaceae bacterium
CACGGATGCCAACAAAAAAGCCGCCATCAGTTTCGCCGCCTATCGCGCCTTGGTCGATTTGTTTCCATCGGAACAAGCCAAGTTTGACGCGAGAATGTCTACCTTGGGTTACAACCCCGCGAACACAAGCACCGACACCTCCACGGCGATTGGCATTGGCAATGTCGCGGCGGCGGCCTTGCTTGAGTATCGCCACCATGACGGCTCCAATCAACTGGGCGATTTAAGCGATAGCCACACGCCTTATGCCGATTACACCAATTACGCGCCAGTCAACACGCCCGATGCGATCATTGACTCGGCACGTTGGCAGCCATTGCGAGTCTCGGATGGTCACGGCGGCACTGTGGTGCAGAAATTTATCGCGCCGCATTGGGGCAAGGTCACGCCGTTTTCGCTAACTTCCGCCAACCAGTTCCGTCCGGGCCCGCCTGCCGCCACGAGTTCGGCGGCATTTAAAGCCCAAGCGGAGCAAGTGGTGCAATACACCCACTACCTTGATGATCGGCAGAAAACCATCGCAGAGTACTGGGCCGACGGGCCCTCATCCGAATTGCCGCCGGGCCATTGGGTGTTGTTCGCGACTTTCGTTTCCAATCGCGACAAGCACACCTTGGATGACGATGTGAAAATGTTTTTCGCCATGACCAATGCCGTGTTGGATGCCAGCATCGTGTCTTGGGAGGCCAAACGCTTCTACGACTATGTGCGCCCGGTGACGGCGATTCACTCTTTGTACGCGGGGCAGCCCCTTCCTTACTATGATGGTCAAACGGTGGCCGCCGAGGCGTGGCAACCTTACCAAGCGTCCACGGTGGTGACGCCGCCATTTGCCGAATACATTTCCGGTCACAGCATCTTCTCGCGCGCGGCTGCCGAAGTGCTGAAAAATTTCACCGGATCGGATAGCTTCGGCAATCAAGTGACCATCCCGGCGGGTAGTTCGCGGGTGCAACCGGGAACCGTGCCCGCGCATGACGTCACGCTGTATTGGGCGACTTTCACCGAAGCCGCCGACGAGGCCGGCATTTCACGCCGTTATGGCGGCATCCATTTCGTCCAAGGCGACATGGTCTCGCGTGAGACAGGCGTCAAAGTGGGCAATTTTGCTTGGCAAAAGGCGCTGAATTACATTCGTGATCCAAAGTTGAGCAGTGGATACAATGCCAATGAATGTCTGTTCAATTGGGCGGAAGAAACCTATGCCAATTTGTTCACCCCTGTTGGTCAATTTACCCAGACTTCCAGTCCGTTCACGTACCGTTATTATCCCGATGGCAAATCATATGTTGGTGTTTCATCGGCTGACAATCATGTGTATTACCAGGGGCCGGATGGCATGCTTTCTGACCAAGGGCCATTGTCTTCTTGGCTGGCAAAGGCTAATTGCCCCTAATCGCAAACCCTCGCCCGAGTGTTGGGCCATGGTTCAACGCATTTGTCTTGGTTCAAACGTGTGACAACCGTTCCGGCGAGGAAGCCAGAACGGGTGTCAAGTGGGTTGATTGGGATTTTGATCGGCTTATGGGCTTTAATAATCCCATTCACGATACCTTATGCGCTTCCACCGGCAAACTTTCAATATGCAAAGTTTGGCTAGGGAGGGCATAACGCACACTTTGGGTTTCGGCCAAATGCAAAATATCCATGATAATCTGCTGCCGATCGGTAAGCTCGGTCATCCTGTTAGGTACTTTAAGAAAGAAGTTGAGCATGACATCCAGGCTATTTGGGCCAAACTCGTATACAAAGACTTGAATGTTGTCTTTGCGTGTATTCGGGTGGGATTCAAGGATGAGCCTGATGCCTTCGACAAACCCCTTGATTTTCTCAATCGGTGTATCGTAGGCGAGGTTGAGCATAGTCTTGATCTGGCGAAAGTCACGCAACTCCATGTTGTCGATGGTACTGTTGATGAGTTGGCTGCTGGGTATGGTGACTAGCGAATTGTGGGGTGTGCGGATGCGGGTGCTGCGGAAGCCCACATTTTCGACAATGCCCTCGGCATCCTTAAATTTGACCCAATGACCAATCGCGAAGGGTTTTTCGATCATGATGATGATTGAACCGAGTAAGTTGGCAAGGGTTTGCTGTGCAGCCAAAGCGACGGCAAGGCCGCCCACACCGAGTCCGGCCAATACCGAGTAGGCAGGCAAGCCGATACGGTCTGCCCCTCCGATCAGGATTGCAATGGCCAGTATAATGGTCACCAACCGCAACGCAAGGCGCACCAGTTGGCTATCAATGCTGCTTTCCCTGAGCCTTTCGTGGGCGATCACAGTTTCCGCGACCGCGCTCCCAGTCGCCCAAACCAACCAGGTCAAGGCGAGATAAAACACGGTCCACAGCGATAGCGTGACCGCTTGGTAGACGATGCCCGTAACCCGTAAAACCTCGGCAAGGATCAAGACCACAGCGGGTGACACCATCACCACGCTGAGGGGTTTCAGCAAGCGCGCCCAGCGTTTGACGGATTTCCCCCGTTTCGACCAGTGGTGGCAGAGGCGATAGCACAAGCGGATGAACGCCCAACCGATACCCAGAACGGTGACGATGCCGAACCATCGCCACAGCGGTTGGTCTAGAAACATGCCACGAAATGTCTTGCCTGCAACGAGTACCCAGCGGGGCGGGACGATGTTGCGTAACGCTGCGGCTACCCCGGTCGGACTGTTTGAGGCTGCATCATACCAACCGATGGAGGCGTCAGATTTATAGGGGAGCCCCTTTGTTTTTTGGTAGAACTCGGGGATTCGTTCCAAAGTTTCCGGGGTGAATAGGTACTCGCCCATGCGCGGCCCCTTCTCAATTCGGGCGATGCGAATCTCCGTGCCTGGGAGAGTCCAGCGCTTGAACTCAGCCCTAGACATCGCGTCTTCATCGGGAACAGATGCAAGCGGAGGGATATTGATGCGGTCGAGTATTTCTTTCAGTTGTATGACCAACCGCATTGATGACTCACGAGCCGTGGCCGGCGGCAGTTCGCTCAAATCCATGGTTCGTTCGGCCGATTTAATGCTGTCAAGGGAGTTTATAAGTATGCCCGCTTCCTCTGGGGAAAGGTACAGCCTTTGGGACGCTGTGTATGATTGGATCATGCCGGTTCTTGCCGCATAGCTCTTGTTCGTGGTTTCGAGGAACCCTTGCAGCGTGGTCCGTGGACTGGATGTGTCAATCGGGTTGAGTGGTTGCTCCTCGCTTGCGTTCGAGGGCTTGGATAAAGATATAAACACCCAGAGCGCGATGAGGGCAGTGAGGAAGGGGCGCATATGATAGAAAGAGTTTCGATGAGACATGCGAATCAACTTAATCGGCAGAATACCGTTCACGGTCAAAGTTGGGGAGTCAGTCACCTTTGCAATTTCATGGCACAGTAGCCTAGAGAAATGTCCGGTGCGGGCATTACCGTAAGCAAATTAGGCAACAGCGGGAATGTCGGGCGCGAGAACCGCGCCCGACCTGCATCTTAGAAGGTCTCGAACTTGTTGAGGTCGATGCCGGGCAATTGCTGCAAGACATTGATCATGAAGTTACGCTCGCAACCATCCGCCAGCATCGGCAGGCCAACCAGCAGCGCAAGCTGTTCGGCATCATGCACCACCCGGTGATGGACTAAGGACGCGCCGACATAGGCGTGCCAATAAGGGACATCTTTCTTGCCGACCGTGGCAAAATGCCATAACACGTCCAACACAACAGGATGGTGGACGCGCGGCCCGCGTTTGCCGCCGTGGATCAAATCGCCGACACTGGCCGGATTGGGATTCCCCTTCAAAATATCAGTGTAACGCACCAAAGCCCTTGCGAGGCTATGGACATCGGTGGTCGTATAGACTTCGACACCATCGGGGAAAGAAGGCATTAATGGGAGAATACCTTCATGGTAATATAAAGCGACATCAGCAGTTGCATTCATCGGGCCACATACTCCTAGGAAAAAAGGTTAAGGACAAACCGTCGCAAGCCCCGGGTATGGCATTAGCGAAGGGGGCTAAGGGTTCGCCCTTGCCTTCGCCGCGCCCACCCCATCGGCTTATCTGCCAATGTTACGCTTGTTTTTGGCTATGATCTAGCGGTATGGCTCGTTTGCGCCACCTAACACCGCCTAGAAAATACATTTCGATCATTTTATGAAACATGCGGGCTATGTAAATCAATCGCATGAAAAATCTATTTTAACCAGCCATTCTAAGTACGAACCCCACATCTCCCTCGGGTGACTCGGTTAGGATTAAATCTCCGCCATGCGCCCGCGCAATCTCGCGTGACAGGCTAAGCCCCAGGCCCACACCTTCAATTTGGCGGTTGTGTGACGGGTCGGCACGGTAAAAGCGTTCAAAGATGCGTTCGCAGTCAGTGGCAGGGACGCCTTTTGACGCATTGCCGACGGACACCTCCACGCACTCGCCCGCACGGAAAGCGGTGAAGCGTATCCAGCCGTTGGGCAGATTGTATTTGATGGCATTGCTTAGTAGGTTGTGCAGCAACTGGCGGAGCAATGCCTCGTCCGCGTTGACAGTCAGGCCGGAGGCTATCGAACCGCTTACCTTCAGTCCAGGGGCGAGCATTTGCGCGTCCTCCACCATGTCTTCCAAGGCTTGAGTCAAATCGAAACGGGTGACGTTCAAACGCAGCCGTCCGGCGTCGGCCAGCGACAGCAACAGCAGTTTGCGCGAGATCGTGCCTAGGCGCTGCACTTCGTCGAGAATGTCAGTTAGGTGGGCTTGGATTGGTGAACCGGCCTCGCATTGCGTCATGGCTCGCTCGATTTGCCCTTGCAGGATGGCAAGCGGGGTTTTCAACTCGTGGGCGGCATCGGCGGAAAAACGCGAGGCTTGCAAAAAGCTGCGCTCCAACCGTTCCAACATGCCGTTGAAGACGTGGATCAGTTGGCGAAATTCTTGGTCTTCCTTGCCGAGTGCTATGCGCTGATCCAAGCCCTTGGCGGTAACGCTTTCCATAGTGGCATTGATACGACGGATAGGCGACAGGGCGCGTCCCGACAGGAACCAAGCGCCTAAGCCGATGAAGCCCAAGGCCAGTGGCGAGGCGAGCAGGAAGGCGTTGCGCAGGTCGGCCATTTCCGCATCGACCACCTCTAAATCCACGCCTATCGCCAGATTCCCAAGCGGGCTGGTGGCAAGGCCGAAACGCCAATGACTGTCCCCGGCATCCACTATTTGTGTGGCGAACGCGGGATGATGCCGGGGCGCATCGCCGTAAGGTGGCGGAAAACCGTCGGGAGGCGGGAAGGGCGGTCTTTGTCCGTTCCGAAACGGCGGCGGAAAGGGGCGGGGGGGGCGGTTGAGTGGCGGCGGCGGTGCGTCGTCAGTCGGCTCCGAGTTGGCGGGCCGTTCCGTTTCCCTCGCCCGGTCTGTCTCGCCGGGCGGTGGGTTTGCATCAGGCATATCACGGGGAATGGCGGGTGGTGCGGATGCTGGGCGTTGTTGTGGCGAGGGCCAATGCAGTACACTCGGATTTAAGTCTTCCGGCCAATGTTCGGAACGAAAAACATCGCCTCCGCTGTCCTGTATCAGCAGCAAGGATTGTTGAAAGGTGCGAGTGCCAAAAGTCCGTCCCATGTTGTGTTCGTGGTGCGTCCAATGTTCCGCCGGCCACGGCCTCGATAGTTCACGCTCGGCTTGGTCTAAGATTTGCCGGTCCAGCGTGTCGATCTTGGTCGAACGCATATGCACCCAAGCCACGGCGGCAAAGCCAGCCAGCGCCACGCCGGCCAATAGGGCAGTCGCAACGGCCAGACGTAGTCTAAAAGACTTGCTCCGGGTCTTCATCAATCCAGCTTGCGGAAGCGGTAGCCCACGCCGCGCACACTTTCAATCGGCGAGTCGCCGCTTCCGGTCGCGCCGATTTTTTTACGGATGCGCTGGATGCACACGTCCACTACATTGGTGCTAGGGTCGAAGTCATAGCCCCAAACATGTTCTAAGATTTGGGTGCGGGTGAACACTCGTCCCGGCGAGCGCATCAAATATTCAATCAAGTTGAATTCGCGCCCGGTCAAATCCACCGACTGCCCATGCCAATGCACTTCGCGGCTAATGCGATCCAGGCGCAAGTCGCCGACGGTCAGGATATTTTGCCGCTCGCCGGAGACTCGGCGTTGCAGGGCGTGGATGCGGGCAACCAATTCTTCGACGAAAAACGGCTTGGCCAGATAGTCGTCCGCGCCAAGGTTAAGCCCTTCCACGCGGTCGTCCAATTCGTTGCGGGCGGTCAGCAATAAGACTGGCGTTGTTTTGCCGGCTTTGCGCAATGCCTTCAATATCGACAAGCCGTCCCGCCCCGGCAGCATGATGTCCAGTACGATCACGTCATACTCATTAGAGTTCGCTTTTGCGAAGCCTTCGTTGCCGTCGCCGCTATGGTCTACGCTAAAACCCTGTTCGCGGAATCCGCAACAGACAAAATCGACGATCTTTTTCTCGTCTTCAACCAATAATATATTCATGGGGTTACCTCTTGCCATTAGCATATCCTAAGAAAACTGTCCTGCACATTACAAAACCGTAATCTAAGGATGGCGCGAAAACCCAGATTCAGCATCAGGCCGGGACACTGGCGTTTGAATGGACTCATCAACCATGTAATGATCTAATGACACCGGACACTTCCAGAGGCATATTACAATTTGAGGGCATCAAATGGCGGAGAAAAATGAAACAGACAAGAACGGGGAAGATGGGTTTAACATAGACAAGACACATAAAATTGTCCAAATGATGGCGATTATCCTAGCTGGAGTATGGGGTATTTATACCTTCATTTACCAATCTAAAATCGTACCCAGCCTGGCCAGGCCCACGCTTTCAGTCACCTCTCGCATCGAAAAGGCCGGTCAGAGGGAGGACATGGTTGCCGTCCACACAACCGTCACGCGTACCGATGTCGGCCAAACGAGTGTTAGGTTGTTGGGGTATACCGTCAATGTCGTTGGTATCAAGGAAGGGTTTCTCAAAAAACCGGAAAAAAACCCTGTCTTTACCCAATCCGACAAGCAATCCAGCATCATCTTGGAATCACTCTATTCCGGTCTACCGGAAAAGTCTGAAGTGATCATGCATTTTGGAAGGTTGTATCAAGGGGCAACGGACATGCCGGCCGATCTTTCGGATATGAACCCGGGCGAATCGGTTAGCCGTGACTTTATCTTTTTTGCCGACCGGGCCTTGTTCGATTATGTGGATATCCACGTGCGGCTCGTGTATATGAAGCTATCCGACCAGCCTGTGCCGATGACCTTGGACATCGGCAAGGACGGCAAAATCACCGCCAGTTTCGAAGCGTTCTGCCCCAGTCAACCGAAAATATGCGAAGCCATTAATATCACAGAATTTACCACTAAATTTTCTTTGTGGTGATTGCTGGGCGGACAGTTGGTTTTCTGCTTACTCCCTCGTGATAAACGCCAACTTCTGTATCCCCGCCTTGTGCGCGATTGCCATTGCCTCGGCCACCGAGCCATACGGCACGGCCTTGTCGGCTTGGAATTGCACGATCAATTCCGGGTCGGCCAGCAGCAGGTTGCG
>CAIWDB010000099.1 GCA_903911305.1 uncultured Methylococcaceae bacterium
GATCGCCATTTAGTCAGCCGAAGAAGGCAAGATGTCGTTATTGCTTTTATTGAAGTGAAACAAGGAATTAATGGAATTGATAAAAAGGAGCAAGAAGCGCTATCTGCTGGATTGAATAATCTATATAGTCGATTGTATTTGGCTAATTATTTTTTAGCCATAAGAGAAACCCCTGATTTCACCAATCGCGATACCTATTTCCATGAGACAGCTAAGCTTATATCCGATGCATTAAGCATGGAGATGGCGGCAATCCGCCGGCTTACTGCGGAGGGTGACTTGCATACCCTCGCGTTTTATCATGAAGGGGGTGAGCCTTGTTGCATCAACTTCGAAAGCGTTGATATGCCAGCGCCATTCAGTGAATTACTGGGTAATTTCAAAAAAGTACAGCAAGTATATCCTAAAGGAATAAGGCAAATACTGCCTTTATTTGAAGAAGTATTTGATGCAAGCAATGAACGGCATAGGTTTCTAATGGATCAACCGCAAATAAATAAGGTGAGAGCCTTTGCTATTTTTCCAATCATTATTGAAGATGAATTATACGGTGTCATCAGTTGTTCGACGACCGCCCCGTTATGCTTTTCTGAGGTTGAACGAATGACAATAAGCACAACAATGCAATTCATCAGTATTTTAATTAGTAACTATAATCGTTACCACGAAGCCATGGCACTGGAAGCCGCAAGAAACGACCAATTATTTAACATGACGGCTGTGGAAATTGCACAATCTACACGACATGAATTAGCTAATATTCTTGTGGAACTACAATTACAATACTTAAAAATTAGTAAAAGTCTGCGTGGTGACAGAAATCTAATACCTGTTAAGGAAGGTCTTGAGCAACTTTACATTTTTATTGAACGATTTGCTGAGAGTATACAAAAACTAAAATATAATACACCAAGCAATACACCAAATTTGCAGATGTGTAATCTAAAAGATATCTGGTTAAATGCTGTTAATTTAGTACAACAACGTTTGGATTTTTTAAATATTAAATCAATTTATATAGGCAGTGATATACACGATATGTTTTACCCAGACTGGTTGAAAAATGCATTTCTAAATTTATTGTTGAATAGCATTGATGCCTATAAAAACCGACCAAAAAAACAGAATAGAGCAATAAGTTTGGTTATTAAAAATACTAGCGAACAAGCCAATGATTATATACTTGACTACTCAGATAATGCGGGTGGAATTAACTTCACCAAACTACATATTCCCAGTAACATTATTCAAGAAAATAAAAACATGCCTGTCGAACAACTCATTTTCCAACCTAAGGTAACTACAAAAAAAAATCAAGGCGGTTCGGGTTGGGGCTTGTATTTAATTAGACGGGCAATAGATTTGCATAAAGGATCGATAAACTTACATGCTAACACTAATGAAGGCTGTACTTTTCGTATCAGCTTGAGAAAGCATTTAGTGGATACTCTAAATTCTAACTGAACATAAGGGTATAAAATTGGATATACAAATTATGGTTGTAGAAGATAATCGTGCAATCAGGGAAGGTTACAAAGAACTTCTCATAGCTGAGGCAAACGATGAATATGGAATAATGGCACATATCGATGCCTTTTCAAACTCTGATGATGCTATAAAGCGTTTATTAGAGCCAAATCAACCCATATATGATTTATTATTCACAGATATAGATCTAGCGGGTAGTCCTAATCCGGATAAGGCTGGTATTTATTTTGCAAGATTTGCGAAAAAAGCCTTTCCAGACATTCCTGTGGTGGGTTGCTCTGGATTTTTCACCGATTATGATTTAAGTCATGAGGAAAAAGAATATTTTGATGCTTGGTGGCCTAAAGGGAGTTCGTTTCGCAATTTGGAAAAAATGTTTAATGATGCCATCAAGCGTGCTATCGATTGCAAACAGAAACGTCTTTCACTGACAGATGGTACATTTATACAATTCCCTGATACTGAAGAACAATTTAGAGCTAAGGGTTATCAATTAAAGACTCTGTTACCAAGTTCAAAGAATAGATATTTGCAGCCATTTAGCATTTGGGTTAAAGAAAGTGATGAGGGATGCGAAATTGAAGTGGTTGGATGCGCTGCCTTGGTTGCTTGGGGTGATGATTATCCACAAGCTCTCGAAGTGCTTGATGAGTTGATTGATGGGTATCGTGATTTATTAAATACCACGGATCACTTGCTGTCTCCGTCTATGTGGCAAGCACGGACTTTCGTTAGAAAAATTCTAGATTTCTCTGCATTGCCTAAGGAAAAGCTATGACTTTGACATTAACAAAGGAAGAAGCTATTAAAATGCTAGAAAAAATTGGTGCTAAAATTGAAACCGGAGGAAAGCATCACATTATGGCCCGTTTGGTAGTTGATGGTAGACTAATATTTCTTATCCCAATTTCGAACGGGAGCAAGGATATACCAGCGGGTACAACACAAAAAATATTTAGGGAACTTGGGTTGATTCGCCGTGATCACTGCGAAAAACTACGCAATGGCTCCATGGACAGGGAAGAATATCTTGGTATTTTGCGTGATCGGGGAATCATCCATGATACCAAGTGATAATGAGTTATACAAAATTATATTGAAGCAAAGATTTGCTACGCCCGCCATGCCTGATGCTATGTTGGACCCTCTTGTTGAATTTGAGTTAGACCGTTCCGAAAATTTTTTAGAGGCGTTTGTAAGACTATCTATTAAATTCGATAGCATACGACCCTCACAATCAGGGCAATCTGTTGACCCTCAGAATCATATCAATGAAATTAACTTTCGCAGAATAGATGCACTAGAAAAACAATTGGCTGAACTAGAAAAACAATTGTCTGATCTAAAAAACTCATCCCCAAAAAAGTTAGTGGATACGTGGCAAATCGTTCAGGCGATTATGACAGTACTAGCGTTTTCAGGTACTGTCTTATCATTGTTTAAGATATTCAAATCTTAGTCCATATACCTCGGAATAGTAGTTTAGTATATTCCTACTGATGATGCTCCATTCTATTGACGTTGGACCCTAGACCTTGGGAACGTGAGCGAACAGCTTTTACGACACCATTAATTCTTGGAAAGCCACCGATTCACCATTTCCAAGTCACCCCGTGACAAATTACCCGTGGATTGCTTTAGGGCAAGGCTATTCATGATGTAATCATAGCGGGTTTTGGCATAATCCCGCTTGACTTGGTAAAGGTTTCTTTGTTGAATCAATACGTCTAGCATGGTTCGGGTACCCACCTCGAAACCCGCCGAAATGGCATCCAACGCGCTTTGCGCGGAAGCCACGGCAGATTTCAAAGCCGCCACTTGGCTAATGCTGGTGATGATTCCTCGATAAGACGTTTTGACTTGGTTTGTTGTGTTACGCCGTTGCACATCCAAGTTTTCTTGGGCGGCCTTGGACAGTTCCCGTGCTTGCCGCACTTGCGAATTGACCAACCCGCCTTGGAAGATGGGTACATTCAATTGCAAACCGATGACTTGAGTTTCGGTGCGGGTTCCCCTAGGTCGGTTGTTCTCATTGAAACCGGCTGATGCCACCAAGTCCAGAGTGGGCAGGTGACCGGAGAACTGCACATCAATCGCCTTATTAGCCAATTCGGCCTGATTGGTTGCTGCAATGATTAAGAGATTGTCTTCCTGCCCACGCTGGTTCCACGTGTCAATATTGGCTGGTTCCGGTGGCTTTAAAGGCACATCGGCTTGCAATGCGGCGACTTCCCCTTCAAATTGCCCGACAATCACCCGCATGGCTTCGCGGGCATTTTCCAGTTCGTTTTCAGCTTTGATTTCGCCCGATCTGGCTTGGTCAAAACCCGCTTGGGCCGAATCCACTTCGGTAATGGCAATCAGCCCCACCTCAAAACGGGCTTTGGCTTGTTCCAATTGTCGTTCAATCGACTGCCGTTCCATCTTCGCGAACTCAAGGTTATCTTGGGCGTACAGTATATCGAAATACGCTTTTGAAGTTCGCAACATTAGATTTTGGAAAGCGGCCTCGTATTCGGCCTCTGCTTGAGCCACTTGGTTGTCGGCTTGGCTGAGTTTAACCCACAGATCGTGACGATAAAGCGGTTGCGTCAAGTTGAAGGAGGGGAGGCTATTCCAAAATTTAATGTCAGTGCCGCCGGCGATATTCTGTTGAATGAGATCGCTGGTCTTCGTTGTCACCCAGTTTTGGTTCACACCCGCCGTAATGGACACCGTGGGCAATAATCGGGCAATGCTTTGCGGTTTGTTTTCCAGCGAGGCATTGCGGTTGGCTTCGGCCTGATGAACAAGCGGGTCGCGTTGAACGGCTTGTTCATAGGTGGCAATGAGATCTTGTCCTTGGGTTGTTATTGGGATAATCCCTAAGACAAGGATAATAGTGAAGGCGTATCTTTTCATTAAGCATTTTCGTCATGGTCGATTTGTCGATTGTAACCTATTCGGTCACTGGTTAATCAACGCGTTCTGATATTGTACTATGACGCGATCAGTTCCAATGTGTTTCCTTA
>CAIWDB010000100.1 GCA_903911305.1 uncultured Methylococcaceae bacterium
ACATCCGGGCCAAAAATGCCCTTGTTAAGTTGGCCGCGCAAATCACCGGCACGTTGATTCAGCTTAGTGCGGATAGTTTCCCCCGCTTGGTCCAGAACGCTTTTGAACGCTTCGCCTGGGTTTTGCGCAACTCCGACAAACGGCAATAAATTTGCCACATCCTCAGGGGATTTTTCCTGCTTGTCCGCCCCGCCTGCGTTGGGTGCTGTTGGCGTGGCGGCTTTAGGGTCACCCTTTTGTTCCACGCTTTCGATGTCTTGTTTGAATGCCGCTGCCAATGGTTCAAGCCAGCGGTCAGCGGCATGGGCGACACTTCCTGTCATGTTGCCAAATCCACGCGAGCCAGATTCGGCAGCGGCAGACAATTGTTCGATCAATGTTGCAACCGAGACCGCCAGCTTTTCTGCGGTGGAATCCACTCTCACTCCACTGGCTGCCTCAAACCCAAGCACCCTTTGATCCAACCCGCGTTCAATGCCAACTTGCATTTGCTTAAGGCGGTCAGATTGCATAATGAAGGCTTGATCCGACGCTCTATTGACCTCTTTAGGCGAAGAACGCGCAGCATTCTCCAGCACGGTGGGACCGCCTTCGGCGGCACGATTCATCGTCTCGCTTAGGCGACTCACCGATCGAGCATACATTGGGATGGCTGAACTTTGAGTCGAAGCCAGCGAACGCAAGGCGGCTTGCGCTTCTTTGTGCAGCGCGTTCAACACACCATTGGCTTGCTGGATGGTCTGGGCATGGGCTACCCGCCGTTGTGCATTCAATTGTGCCTTGCCTGACTGATGCATATGCAGCAAGCTTTGGCGTGCTTGTTTTACTTGCCCATTCAAGGAATTCATGGACTGGTGCAGGGAATTGGTCACCGCCCCGATTCCGTCTTTAAGAATGGACGCACGGCGGGCATCAATTTTTTGAGAATAGGTTGGCCCTTCCGTCGCCCAATTTGAAAGTTTGCGCCCCTCTTCGCCGGCAATGGTCGCTTTGATTAAGCCTGAAAGTTTGCGAATCTTGTGCGGCTGCGAGCGTTTGATCTGCGCTTGTTTTGCTTCATTTTTGGCGGCTTCAAGCTTAGTGGACTTGGACTTGCCAGCAACTTCCTTGGAAAAAGTGTCAGGCCAGGTTTGCAGTGTCTTGGTGCCTTTGTCAGCTTCTTCTTGATAGCGGGTCTTGTTCTTCTCAAATGGCTGAGCGCGTTTCTGTTCGATCTTTTTGAGTACTGTGGGCTTTTGAGCTTCGGCTTCCTTCGCATTTGCGCGTAGCTTTGAGTAGCCGCTACCCGCAGAATTGTTTAAGCCACTGGCAGCCTCTGCAAACTGACCGTCAATGATGCGTAAAGCACTCTGTTTGCCTACGTCAAGTTCATCAAGCTTAGCGTCCGTTTCGCTGTCGATGCGCGAATTGAGGCTTTCGGCAAACTGCACTACCTGTGTGGTTCGCTTCTGATAGGATTGAAATATCGAATGCTCAACAGTACTGGCAAGTGACAGTGCCTTATCATGAACGGTTTTTGCAAGCCGTGCGGTCTGACCATATTGCTCAAGCGCGAAACTAACGGCCTTGCGCCCTTCGTCGTTGACAGCGCCGTTTGGGTTCCTCGTCACTCGCTGTAACGGTCCAGATGCTAATTCAAATGCCGCGTCAAAACGTGGCTGGGGCAATGAGCCGTTGAGAGGTTCGATTGAGTTGAGCGAATCCGCAGCCAATGTGTCATCCGTCGCAACTGATTCGGCCTCGCTATCACCAGCGTCAATTATCGTTTCTTCGTCTGTGGCAGTGGATTGGTTGGCGCTTGTCGTATCTATGCTTGCTGATTTCGCGTTAAGATGAGCGTTGTCTTGCTCTGCCTTTGGCGCATCAGCTTTTTCCCCAGTCGCTGCCCCTTTTTTTGATTGAGTGGACTCTGTTGCCGGATTTTTGCTTGCTTTCGAAGTATCCGAAATATTAGTACCCGCTTTGACGGATGCATTGGCTGTTGTGCTTACCGCAGATGCAATTTGGGGGATTGTTTTCTCACCTTCACCATCGGCGGGGTTCAGTTGATTGTCTGGCAACAATTTCGCGCCCAGCGGTTCTGGTGCTGCCGGTTTGTTCGGTTCAATTCCTTTTGTATTGGCTTCTGCCGATTTCAAGCCATGATCATTGCTTGGCTGAATGGGCAGTGCATCAGACGTTGGGAGGTTAAAGCCAGTGTTGGCCCCGGGTCGTGAAGGCAGGTATCGAGGCAATGCTGTTGAATTAACAGCCTCCCTCTTTGACAAAGGGGGATTGAGGGGGATTTTAGATTCTAGCGGTGAATCCTCAGTGCTTAAAATCCCCCCTATCCCCCCTTTTGCAAAGGGGGGAACAGAAATTTCGGTGCTTAATTCCTCAGCATTGAGGTATCGAGGCCATGGGTTTTGAGGTGAAATGGGATCAGCCAACGCTGAATCAGGGCTATTGCCTTGTTCCGGCTGTTTCGGTTTTAAAGGTGTGTGTGTTTGCTGCACCCGATTGGGCGCTCCCAGTTTGTCCTTAGAATTCCGTTGCTTTAACAAAAGCCGGGGCATGGCAGCTCATCCCGCTTCAAGCTTGGAAAATAATCCCAAAGGCATTTGCTTGCCTAACTTGCGATATTCCGCCGCCAAGGCGAGTGCCAATTGCTCAGAGCCAATAGGCCGATGATTGGCCAGCGCATTGGCGGCAAACGTCACATTGCGAATATGCCCCCCCACTAAATCACAGCCCACCGCCAAGCGGTTGATTTCACTTGACGAAAACGTGTGATGTTCACCGAGGTGGGCAAGCCAGAGGACTCTGCGCTCTTCGGGTCCTGGGGTTGGAAATTCAAGAATGGCATCCAAGCGTCGAGTAAACGCCGAGTCAAAACGGCTACGGCTATTGCTGGTTAGCAGTACGATGCCTTCAAAGGATTCTATTCTTTGCAATAGATAATTGGTTTGCTGGTTGGCAAAACGGTCATTGGCGTCTTTGACTTCGGTACGCTTGCCAAACAAAGCATCTGCTTCGTCAAAAAGTAAAATCACTTCCGCATGTTCGGCGCGAGCGAAAAGTTCACCCAAGTTTTTTTCTGTTTCTCCGATGTACTTGCTTGTCACCGAGGCAAGGTCAACCCGATAAAGCGGCATTCCGAGTTGAGTGGCCAACCAAGCACATGCCATCGTTTTGCCGGTGCCCGATTGACCCACAAGCAAAGCTCTCACGCCGGGGCGATACCGGGAGAGTGCGGCAGGGCCAAGGGTGTCCGCCAAACCATCACGGACTTGGCAACGCATCGTTAGGGCATGCAGGTCGTCACGCAAGGTATCTGAAAGAATCAAAGCATCATCATGAATGTCCTCAGATAATAATTCGGCCAGGGAACCCAGCAAGCCCCGGCCTGAAGAACGAGAGGCTCGCACCACATGCGACAGCGTCAAGTCGGTGTCATCTTCCTCAATCCTGATCGTCTCAGCCAATCGTGCCAGTTCGGCGATACGTGCGCTGGCATGACGTTGGGTCGTGCCAAGCCGAACGGCTGATTCCTCTGCCATGCCATTGGAACGCCATAATCCAATTCGTTCTTGAACCGGTGGAACAGGCACCTGCCAGCTAGGCAATATCTCGTTACCCAGCACCCAGCTTCCTTCGTTACCGCCCGCAACGAGTATGGGGCCACGCCAAGACGGTAATCGAGGCAAAATTCGGCGTTCCCCTGGCGCGAGTTCGGAGCAGACCACTGGCAAGGCATTATGCAGGATAAGCCAAGGCGTCAAACCGGGATGCAACTCCCCTTCTACAAAAGCAGGGCATAGATTCAACGCTCGGGCAATTTCAGCACAAGCGGAGCGGGCTTCCATCGGGTGACCGCTTCTGACTGCCAAGACACTACTGGCATGGCCCAGACTATGAGCGTGCCGGGTAGCTTCCTCTTTCAAAGAGGGAGCCAAGGGTGGAAGAAAACCTTCGCCCAACTGAACCCCCGGCCATTGTCCTTCGCCTCCCGCCAATGCAAGCACCAAAGGCAGCGGGATATGCAAGCTGACATCAGGAAGTGTCCGGCCTTGGGCATTAACCGTCAGCAAACCAGAGGCAATCGCTTGCCCATCCAGCAACGCGGCAAGCGATGAGGGTAAGGGGTTGCCACGTCGCTCGTCAAGGCAAAGCACCAAACCCACGGTCGGATGAGCATTGCCTTGGGGTGCTTGCAGCCAAGCTAAAGCTCGTCCTGCAATGACATCCATATCTGCGACCAAGGCCAAAGCCACGGCAATCAATTCTGTTGGATTTAATCCAATCGCACGGGCCAAGCGGTGAAGTCGCGCATCCATTGGAGGAGGGTCACACTGCCAAGCGGAGAGCATTTCAGAAAGATCCAAGCCAGGCAATAAACTCCCCTGTGCCAATAGCCACTCCGCTTCGGGGGCTGCTTCATCCGCCAATTGAACAGGCGCAAGCAAGGCTAATAATCCAGTCGCGAGCGAGTGACTCCAACTTGCTGAAGTATCAAACGACTCAAAAGCATTCCTTTCTGCGGCTAGATTGCTCATCATTAGCCAATGGAGAATGTTGACCCGACCGGGTATGACCCATTATGCACCTGATCCCCTCCCATAGTGGAACGCGACCACTCGCCCAAACCAAGATACCCAACCGGGGTCAATGTCCAGTCCTGCCCGGCGTATCCGAATATCGGTCAAGTTCAGATCGAATTCAAAATCTACATGGGTTGGGGTAAGGGATAGTTGGCTTGGGCGAAGTACTAGATCTGCCAAACCAAGACCAACATAACGCCGTAGCCATCGACGACAGGCATTCAGCCAAGCCTGAGCGACCAAATTTGGCAAAGGAGAGTTGGGTTTGCTGTGGGAAATGCGGCATAATTGTTTTTGTTCCAGCCAGCTTGACACGGCACTAGGCGTTTCCGAAGACCATTGGGCAAGCAATAATCGTCCGGCTCCATCCCATAACTGCTTGCCACTATCTTGCTGAGCCATACAAAATGAAACTTGATCTTCACATAATTCCATCCATAAAGCCGGTGCAACGAATGAAGCCGGTATCATACGGGATTGATTGCCTTCGACCATCAACCATACCGGATCAGCGAGTGCAACTGACAAGCGTTCCAGTAACTTGGAAAAGATGAGCCTGATCAAGTAATAGCTGTCCCACTCTTTGGAAACCGAAATCCATTGAGGGTACCCTAATTTTTCCAGGGCCAACAGCAGGAACAATAAACCACCCGCAATCGTTGCTTCCCCATATAATTCAACACTTGCACTATTTAACGCAAGTTCGTCAAATTGAACATCATTGAAATTGTCCGAGCGGGATGCCTTGTCGGTTGACAATCTGCCAGGGGATGGGGTTTCCACGCCTCCTATTACCAACTCATCGACCAAGCCCTTGCCTTCTTGCTCAAGTTCGTTCGATGCCAAGCTTTCGATTGTCGTCCTATTGCCTGTGGTTCTGCTTAGGTGTTCAGCTAGCGTATTCCTGCCATCATGATTGCTATCATCGCTTGGCTTGCCAGTTTCTAACTGCACGTTGGTAATAAGATTGTTGGGTACAATTTTACCGTTCCCTGTGGGTGATGCCTGTGAATGAGTGGATTGTTTAAGTTGCCGACTGGCCGGATTTGATTGCGAAGCACGGTCAAGTGACAACCCAAAGCCAAGTTCGAACCCGACTGATTGCATCATAGTTTGCAACCAGACTATTCGATCATCCTCGTCAATCATTTGATCTTCATATTCGCCACTACGGACAAAACTAGAAGTAGCGCATAGCTGCAACAGTTTTGCGCCATCCCCTTGATGCAATGATTCAAGCAAAATACCAATCATTCCAACATGGTAAAGCTTTAAGGTCCAATGTGGCAAGGCAACCGATGCTTCCACGCAACTTGCCACGGAAAAGGCAAGCCAGCGCAAAGATTCTTTTATGCTCCATGTGGGCTTCCATCCATTAACCGCCAGCGGCCAATACCAATCTTGGGCCGATCTTCCTTTGGCAAGCCGCAATGCCAAAGCAGTTTGAACTTCCAATACGTCACGAAACCACACGGCATCGGCACTCCCCGCGTTTGGTAAAATTCCGTGAACGATCTTGATCGTTTGGTTGGCCATGTGGCGTTCAAGCGACATAGCCAGCCATTGTGGTGAAACTCCTGCCGGTATCCGGCCAAGATTAAGTTTTCTTACCACCACTAACCGCCGTCCATAGGTGTCAGGCAGGCTCGCAGTGCGCAGCGCATCCTCCAATCGTAATACAACACCCCTGACCTGTGTTTCATCGCTGGCCCTAAGCCGAAGATGTCGGATGGTTCGCTCCGCATTGACCATGATGTTATGACTTCATGGCTAAAACTGGGCGTTTCAAAGCAACGGATACCGTGGCGGCAGCCGTAAATTGAATCCTTACTTTATCATCCAAATCGACGGTGGCCGCACTGGTATGCACCACACGGGCAGACACTTCACCCAAGCCAATGTCTTCCACGGTGGCACGGGCTTTGATTTCACCGTCGCGGTAAATCAAGGCTGTCATCCCAACCCTTAATCGGGCAGGCTCAAAAACCGTCAATGGGATGCGCACACCCGGACGGGCAGTGACCGGGCGAGCCATTCGACCCGCAATGATCCGGTCAACCGGGGCATGGCTTGCCAATAAAAGGCACATGCGGACCACATCGTTCATCAAGGTTTCGGCGCGAGGCTCAGCCGCATGGATTTGGTCAAATAACCAATCGACATAAGCCTGCATCTGACGGCGATCCACATAGTCGATCTCGCCCCAGCGCGAAAGGCTGGCAAGATTGCGCATCGGAGGGGGTTCATCGAATTCGGACAGGGTTTCGGCCCAGTCGAGCCGGATACTGGGCAAAATTGCGGAAAACTCAGCATGTAAACAGGCGCAAATCCTGCCAATTTGCTCGAAATGTTCTGCCGCTTGGCGAGACACAATGCCGCGTCCGTGTTGTCCGTCAATAATGTCCCCAAGGGAAACAACTTGGGCCGCTTGATTGAGTACACCCTGCCAAGAGAGACCAGCCAACGCATTGACATCAAGACGGATGGCTGCCGACCTGGCTTGGCTAACCACGAGGTTTTGCCTTGCGTACACATTCGCCACTGCACCGGTCAGTTTGTTGGCTACGGACGTGGCCGCAATAAACTGAGCCTTGGGCGTGACCAGATTCAATACTTGGCTGCGCAATTGTGCGCTTTGAATGGTTTTCACCAACAAATCAGTGCGATCCAACCTATTTAACATGCGTGGAACTTCGCCAAACCAAGCGGCCGGCGCTTCCCGAACCACTCGGAGCATGTCATGCAGTTCGTCTGGCACATCATCATGTTGCGCCAAGCAGGCAGGAACGGCGGCAGGAATCAGACCAGGGTCGATAGTGCGTGTTGGGCAAGACAGCAGATTGTCATTTTCGCGCGGCCTGATATACGCAAGGAATTTCACTTCTTCGGCAAGCACTTTGGCTCGGCGGGCATTGATGCCGTCGATTCGAGCTTGCTCTTCGGTCATCAAAGAGCGCGTCACACTCACATCATGCCGGGCCTGGGCGAGTGCCTCGCTGATACTGTCCAAACGGGACTGTGCCGCTTGCCGGTCTTGGCGTAGGGTTTCCAAGACCCGCTGACAGGTTGCGATGGCATTGCGATAAAGTTTGACGCGACCTTCCACTTGGCGCAACAATGCCACGGAGTTGTCGGCCAAATCAGCGCTATCGGAAAAATGCCGGGCTTCATCTGTTAGACCCCCTGCTTTGACAGGAGGCGGATTCAGTAACAACGGCAACAGAGTCGCCCTTTGCTGGATAAATTCAACCAGAGGCCGTCTACGATTGGCACTGGCTTGGATATTATCATTTTTCAGGGTAAGAAAGTCTTCCCCTTCCATGCCATGCACATCAATGCCAAAGAACAGGCCAGGTGTGACTCCGCCGTCTTCCTCTGTCAACTCATCGGCTAAACGGATTAAATTATAAACGCCCTCGTGGCGGGTCGATGTCACATAATCACGGGCTTCGGTTGATTTCGGTGCGGCCAAGCGTTCGGCGATACTGACCGTGCGGATGGTTGGGTTGCCCACTAATGGGCCGGCATCAATGATGTCGGACGGCGTAATTCGTATGGGTTTTTTGATGACAGGCCTAATCTCAGTCCTTTGAGCGATGACATCGCCTATGTTTAACTTTTCGGATACCGTCGTGAACGTACCAAAAGTCGGTTTCTGCGCCGCTCCAATTAAGGGAGTGAAAACCAACGGTGCCTGAAATGCAGTCTGGGTGGTCGGCGGCTTTTGAGCGAGTATTCCTCTTACGACAGTACTGGTCACCACACTCCTAACATTGCCAAGCATGACAGCTTGAGCGGATACAGCAGAGGGAGAAGCACTCGGTACACTCATTGTCTGCGCCTGGACACCTTCCGGTGCAGCTTTTAAAGCAGCGGCTTGGAACTTCAAGTTGGTGAGAAAGCCCGTGATTTTCTCTTGCGTGGCGGTGGCGGTTTCGGATTTCGCAATGTTAGCCAGCACAGGGGATAGCGCCAAACGCGATGCGTCCACGGTATCCAACATCAACTGCCGGAACCGATAGATATCAGTCTGAACCTTGATGAAGCCGTAATCGGCCAAGTCATCGGCACGGTCAGCCCTGGATTTAAGATAGGCTATGAACCCTTCCAATCCTCGCACAAGCAACTGCGCCCGCTCGCGCACCGATAGCATAGCCAACGAATTATCGTTAAGAAGCTCACGGAATGCCCCATGGATGCCGACATCAGGATTCGGCTGCGGTGTGCCGGGCACGGATATGAATGGCGTATCCAAATCGGATTCATTCAAAAACTGCCAAGGGAAGCTAGTGACTAAATCCACTTGCGGTATTGCCCCAGTTGGAAAACTATTGGTAACCCAAGGAAATTCCACGCCGTTTGACAATCGCCCACTTGGGCCAAAAGCCGACCTGCCGTCATACAAAGTAAATGCCATGCCGGTAACGGCTTGGGCAGCCAACCCAACGGAAGAAGCCGGTACTTGCAAGCGCACCCAACTGCCGACTTCGGGCAAATCATCCATTCGCAAGCGGGAGGCTTGACCGTCGGTCCCCCACGTGAAAAGATTCTCGCCCCAATAGGCCCGGTGTTCCCAACTATTATTGCCATTCCATTGCAACATCAGCGTTCGTGGCGGATTGTTAGGGTCAAGATACACCCAAACATAGAATGAATGCCCAGCGGGTACATTCAATGTCGCCGTGGCGTTCACCAGCAAATATTGGTGGATGCCAGCGCGGATTTGACTGCGATGCCCACCTAGACGAGGGCGTGGCACGACGGCGAATCCAAAAGGCGGATCAAAAGGTGCCCACAAATCATTGGGTGATAACGCTTGCCAAGGATAATCCCCACGAGTGACCGCACCGGCGGGTAATTGATCCGTGACCCAAGGTAAAGCGAGGTTTGATCGTATGACACCACTTGGGCCAAAAGCCGCTTGCCCGTCAAAAAGGGTAAACGCAATACCGTTCACTTGAGTGTTCTCAAGACCAACATCGGCCGCTCTCACCTGAATTTGAACCCACTGGCCTAATAAGGGCAGGTCGCCGATTCTCAATCTGGACACAGCTCCATCGACCCCCCATCCAATCAAATTTTGACCCCAATAGGCACGATGCTCCCAACTCCCCCCGACATTCCATTGAATCATTAAGGATTGGGTTGGGTTGTCCGGGTCTAAGCATACCCATAGGTAAAGCACATCGCCTAAGGCGACGCTCATCGTTTCGGCTGATCTATCGAAGAAATGTTGATGCACCCCCGCTTTCAGCATGGCTCTGTGCCCGCCATTGTCAGCAGGCGGTGGTCCCCATGGTGACAGGCTTTCCGGCTCCAAGGCCGCCGGATCGTCAGCAATTGCTGGAACATTCATCGGTAGAGCGGTAATTAATGCGTCCAATTGTGCAATTTTCACCCGCAAACCCTGTCTTGCACCGAGTTGACGCGCTCTTGCCCATAGGAAATTATCGAGTGTACGCTGGAATTCAGGATCGATGGACTCTTGAAGTAGTAGCCGAGGTTCATAAGAAGGCTGTGGTACAGGAACCAAGACTCGCAGACGCTCACCCAAAGATAAATCAAAAGGTGACAGGGCGGAGGCTTCGCGTATTGCGGTATCCAGTTGCTCCAACGGGACTGGAACGGCGTCAAGATCAAAATTCGATGGAAAGAATGTACTGAAATGATTGGAAATATCAAGGACATTGGCTGGCAAAAGCCCTGCTGGCGGAAGCCAGGCAAAAGCATTTTTGAGTACCTCACGATATTCGCTTGGATTGATGGACTCGCTGGCGATTTGACCGACTTGCTCGGCGAGTTGTTCGATCAATGCTTGTCGCAAAGCAGGTAAACGAGGGTTGGGCCTTAAGCTTGAATCCAGTGAATTTTGCAGACGGCTATCGCGTGGATGCCCGCCACGGCGCACCACGGCGGCACGATCCATAAAACGAGGCAGATAGTCACTGTCTAAGGAAACCAAGGCAATTGGGACGCCAAACTGTTCCCATGGCAGAACCTCCCCGGCTGAAAGCTGGCTTTCCATTTGGAAAATTTTGAAGGCGAGTAAATTCCGCTGCCTTGGGCCAATTCCAGGCATCGGTTGCCAGCGTGTCTCCTCCGGCCATGGATACCACGCCACACGCACTGAATCGACAAGGCGCCAATCTTGGTAACTGACATTGTCCAAGCCATTTGAGTTGGACTCTCCGCACGGACACAAGTCGCACGGATCATAGGAATCGAAATCAGCGGCATCGACACTTACCGGCTGTAACAGAAGAATGCCGACCGAGGGTAGTTTTGATTTTGTCTCCCCCAGATTCGTGCCTTCTTTTATGTCTGCTTTTAAACTGTCCGGCACGATGACATGGGCATTCAGCAGATCGAGTTCCACTTGATGCACCAGCACCAAATCTTCCCCGCTGGCTGATAATCCGTTGCCCGGATTGATCACGATTTTAAGCTTGGGGGGTTCTCCCTCACTGTCAGCCGGCAATAATTTATGGCCTACCTCCAAACCTTGCGCAACGCCGGGCGTGAATGCTTGGCCTCGCAGTGTCAAGTGGCTAATTTCCCAACGTTGGCGACCCGACAAGGTGGGTTCTGTCAGGGTACGTCCAGCGAATAAATTGGGCCTACGCAGCACAGTCAAGCTTGCCTGCTCTGCGGTTTGCGGCGAAAGGGCAACAACCCGTTCGCCGGGCAGCGGATTATCTATAGGAGTGATGCTCACGATAGCTCTCCGTCATGGTGGGCGCCATTTTGTATGCACATATCAATCACCGACTGAAGTCGGCACCATTTATTTCATTAAAAGGGAGAAAATACCCCTACATTTACCTTCGCTGGCTTACTTTTCAGCCTTGAGCAATTCCTGATGGATTTGCAAGCACTCTGGACGCAATTGCCGATACATCGGCATTGCTTGCGGACAGCGCTTCCTTGTCGATGATTAACCCATTGCCTGCGGCAATGCTTTGCAAGGCTTCCGGTTGATTGATAGCCGGGGTTGATTGTTCCAACCTCAACAAACCATCACCTACATTGGCAGCAGTCAATTTCGCCGCCACTCCTAGCGCCTCAGCCTGATTTAACTGGGGTGCCGAGTCAAATTCCCCAATGGCAGCCGCAGTCAATGCGGGAGAATCGACAAAACGAGGGGATGAAAGCAAGCTTTTTACTTCCAAGGCCGCCCGTGGTGACGCTTTATCCAACACAGCGGTCAGTTTATCGTTCAACCCCAATGTCTTTACCCTTTCCAGTAAAACTTCCGTGGAGGTGGAACTAGCCCCCGCGAAACGCACAGATGCACCAACCAAATCATCGCGGTAAGCCAAGTTGCGTCTACGCACAAACCACAGGTTGCCAAGACCCGCCAGCCTAGTCCATTCCGCGTCCCGTGGGTTGGATGGATCGATGGGCGGTGTGTTGGGAGCGGATAAGTACAGTCTTTGGAGTATTTCCAAAGGTTTGCGTTGAGCCACCAAGTTGGCAGCCGCAGGTGAAACGCTACGGACCAATCCACCGGATTGGCTGGACAGCTTGGCATAGACGGCACGCCACTCATTGCGTGGCACGGGTGCCAGAATCATCAATGCAACAGCTTCAAGCGTGTTGGCTGGGGCAGTCAAATCCACGGGAGGAAGGGCCAAAGACTCTTCCACCAGCGCGGGGAGTTCGTCTTCTGGAATGATGGTGAAATCGACTTTCATCTCAGCCGGAAAGAAACTTTGAGTGAAATCATTCCGGTTGATCACATGGGCAGGCAATGGCCCGGCAGGAGGCAACGCTGGGAACCACGTTGACGCAGGAAAATTATTTGTGCCAACGGTTTGTTGGACATATTGCAGATGGCTCTGAAATTGGAGCAAATGAGCCAATCGCAAAGCTCTGGGCGCAAACCCCAAGCCCGGCAAATCGGCCCGGTCGGCACCCAATTCCCGGCGCAACATGGGTACGTCCACCCAGACCAACACATTGTTTTGTAGGGCTAACATGGCCAAAGGCAACACATTGGCCGACAGAGGGCGATCTTCGGATTGGGTGAAAATACTGCGGGCCACCCGGCCGCGGCGCACATTCAAAGACTCACCGTCGCCATCGTCCTGCCAAGGCACCAAGATCACCGCCGTCGCTTCGATAATGTCGCCATCTTCCACTACACGCTGACCAGTGACCGAGGTTGGGTAGGACCCTACTGGATTCGCCGTATACTCCACCGGACGCAAAGCCAATGCGAACAAGCCTGTCCGGCTACGCAACGGTGGATTGGGAATTGCTCCAAGCCCAAATTTGGCCGACAACTGTTCGGTTCTCGGCAAATCGGCAATATTCAGTTTGATAGCTTGCTCTAAACGAACCAACTCACCGGAGGGTGTGATGCCATGTCCTTCATCAATGGTTAATGTTTGCGAGACACCATCGGACTGCACCCATAGCCCTTCGGCCACACCGCTCCCTGTCGAGCGGCCCAAGTCGGCTTCGCGGGTCAGGAAATACTGCTGGTCCCGGATTAGATCGCGTGCGGCTAAAAATCGCCCATCGAAATAACGTGGACGCTGTCTGCGGGGATCGTCGATCAACGCCCCCGCTTTACGAAGTGCGGTGGCCTCTTTGCCATCAATTTGAATTCGTGTATTTTCAGGAAAAATAGCCATTACAATCTCCTTAAGATCAAGCGGCTAGCCACTGCGAGACAAGGTTCAAAGACGGCAGGAACCGACGTGACCAGTTGTCCACAAGCACGGTTCCCGCAACTCGGAGCGGTGGGTTGTCTGCATTCACTGGAATCAACACCCGTCCAAGGAAAACCGCCGTGCGGTCTTCAATCGTCGGTGGCTGTTCGGGCAATAAACCAAGGCCGTTTTTGGAGGGTGCGGGCCAAGCGTTGAGTACGGCATCTTGAAGAGCCGCTTGCCGGTCTGCCGGGTCTGGGATGGAAGTAAAATCTGGCATGGCAGAGGGCAAGCCATGATTGGAATCGTCCAATCCAACCCGAGTCAACAGCAGCAATTCGTAGGCATCTCGCAATCGCGAGGTTGACACGGCATCCAGTGCATCAAATGGCCCAGCCGCAAAACTCGGCGTAAAACCTTTTTCACAGGCGATGAAACGGACGTAAACATCGGCCACTAAAGCACGTGACGGAATTTGCGCTGCCAATTCAGAACTGGCGCGAAGGCTTAGGAATTGGCCTGGTTTGTCATAACTTGCTTGCCACAAAGCGTCCCCGTCGGTTTCCATCCTACCATCGAACCATCGGCTTAACCTTAAACAGGCAGGACGTGGAATTTCAATCATGCGACCCAATCGATCCACAGCCATGCCGGGTGCGACGCTAATCTCTTCAGGTGATTTTGCATCACCCGCTTCATAGCTAATCCGTAATCCTGCCAAAGTGCCGCTGCCCAAACCAAAAGCCAAAGCCTTAGCCAAACGACTGCGATGATAGGTCTGTTCATCGACAAAATCTTGCGCGTCAAGCAACATGCCGGTGGCATAAAATGGCCGATCCGGCGCAGGTTCGGCATAGAGCGGGTCAGCCTCGGGCAGGCGTTTCAATGCACTCATGTTTCATCTCTCCATTGGCAATGGCTGTGATTTATTACCTGATGTTACTCGGTGGCCTAGGATTGGAGCGCCAAAGCTTGCTTTGACAGGCGAAGCAAGCTTCGCATTATTACTAATATTAAGTCAAAGCAAGCTTTGACGCTCCGGTTTCGCTAGAAAATAAGCAACTGCTGTGTTAGTGGGTAACCTCAGTTAATACTTGTAAAAAAAAGATAAGCCTATGGCTTCAGCTTGGATTGACCACCGAATCTATCGGACGGGTTACGCCTGTTAAAACACCTGGGTTGACCACCGTTCCAGTGCCAATCGGCACAGTGGAGATAATGGGCGGCCTGATGATGGGTGGCGTAATCACCAGGCTTTGACCTAGGTATGTAAATAGGTAACTTGTGATGCTGCCACCACCCAAGTCAAATGACTTGGAGCCATCCAAATTAAATGAATTGCCTGTAGCGACGATTTTTGGGCCGTTAAGCACGGCGTTAGGGGCGGTTTGATCGGCAATAATCACCTCAATCTCATCGCCAGCCGATGTGTTTTTGGAATCATCGACTACGACAAGGCGAAACCGATGGCGGCCGGGTGGTAACGGGTTCTTGGGATCGATAGTGACTTCAATGACGGGTTCTTGAGTCGCTATTTCCTGATTGACGATAAAAGTAGCCATTGCTTCATTCCTCTTAAGATGTGTGGGTTGATTGTCAAACGATGGTCATGTCCAAAAATCATGTATCTGGCAATAAACGCCAGACGTAGTCGCGTATTGTGCGTCCTTGCCCTGGTTTGGACCGGCTACCATCAAGGATAAAGGACCGACCGGATGCAACCGTCCGATCATCGCCAGCATCGGCCACTGGCAATTCGATTGGAACCGCTGCGGCGGCACCATTGGCGCGAGGGTCTAAAGCGTTTGACCCTAGCATGAAATCTCCAAGGCCAAGCCCGCTCACATCAGCCCGCACTGGGTTGGACGGAATAGGTGGGCCCAGATAGGTATCGACCCCGACTAGGCTGGCTATGCCAACGAGGAAAGGCCATGTCGCCGTGACCACCCGCACATCCACATGGGCGGGGGCTTCAAGTTCCACAATTCGGCGCAGCAGACCGAGATCTTGCTGCTCGACTTCTTGGTGAACCAATACTGTGGCGCGGTGGGCAAGCTGGTCGTAAAACGCTAGCACAGCACTATTTTCCATGGCACTTGCCAAATTCTCCCGGAATAAAGCCAGCAATTCCGCACTTTCAGCTTCCCCCAACACTAATGTGTCGCCCACCACCGAATTGCCGCTCACCACCAAACCCGGCAATAACGGGTCGTTGTCATCGTTGAGTTCGACACCCAATAAGGTTGCCAATAGGCGGCGCAAACGAAAGTCTTCCAGCACCACAATCTCCCCCCCCCTTACACCGCCGCCACTGGCGAGGTCTAGCGCCATTTCCAATCCCCGCTTGGTGCCATGGAAACGGGCCATCCTTGGTGCCGCCAGCAACCATTCGCGGCGGCGAACTTCTGGCAGAGCCGGGTCGAATGCCACCCCTATCCATGCCGCAAGCCAATCCAAGTTTTCTTCAGGAACACTAGTCGGGTCGGTCCACAGGTAGGATGCGGCAATTTGGTCTTCCAGCGGGGTTAAAACACCCTCGAAATTGCATAACAGCCTTTCCAAGAAATCCGAGGGTGTTGATTGGGGGCGGTAGACTCCAATCGCATTGCCTTCATCCCTGAGTATCCAAGCACGGGATGTATCGCGTAGCAGCCAAGATTTTCCGGGTTTCTCGACGACTGTCTCAACACCAGCCCCCAGCCTGACACCATCCTTTGCCAGACGATCAAAAATTGTTTGATTGAGTTGGCCTCCTTTGTCGAGTTCGACCTCAAATCCTATATCCAATTCTGCAAGCCGTTCACCGGGAAGCTGCGCCATTGCTCCATAGGCAGTTTCTCGATAAAGCCTAGGCAGATAATTATCCCGGTAAGAAAACCGACTGGCATATATTCTAAGTGCAGCGATTTCCGGACCTACCCGGCTATCACCAAACATTTCCACACGCACCCATAGGTAACGTCCACGCAAGGCCCTTACTCGTTGACGATTATTTTGCACCAACACCGAAAACAATCCCGCTCGACCCGGATTAGCCACCCAAGGGCCAAGACCGGGATGATTGGGCAATTCTGAGGGCTTATGCTCCCAAACCGCTTGCGGCATCTGAGGCAGTGACACGGTTTGAGCCTCGCCAAATCGGTGCGGCAACCAAGCTTCCACGTCATCCTCCGACGGGGGTTTGGAATTCTCGGTAGCCGCCAACCAAATGATGAAACCGGCATGGGTGGGAATGGATGCCTCCGCGTAAATCCGATGCCATACCGTAAGCTGTGAACCGCTGTCCAAGCGCGGTGGTAAGCCCGAATAATTTTTTGCCACGCCATGACGCGCCAAATTGGAAATTGAAAGCCGGTATAGCGGTTCGGCTCCGATCGCCCCTTCGGCAATTTCAACAGGATAATAAGGGGGTCCGTCAAGATGATGGACAAACGGCGCTTCCATCGCTGTTAGGGTCAAAGGATAGATTTCCCCTGTTGGCATGACTTGGCCTAACTCTCCTGCCGTCCCTAGGTCGAAACAAGGCGCATCAAGACGCCCCGGCAGTCGCACGACAATTTTCCGCTGGTTTAACCATGCAAATGAATAAGCATTACGCGCACCGACCAACACCAAGCCATCGCTTAACCGTCCACTTCTAAGGTCAAACGTGCGTAGCAGCAGCGTCTTGCCATTGCTTTGGGAGGATAGGATGCCTAGCCCTGCTTGAAAATGCCAATCCAATGCCAAGACATGCTCGCCATCGGGCCAGCCCGGTTCGTCCCATACCCACAATTCAGGCGGATGGCAATTTTCTTGCTTTGGGCGAAATACCTCCGGTTCGTATTCGGCAAAAGGTCGATTTGCCAATGGTCTCCCGGTTAACCGGGCCAGCCTTCCGGTTGCCCTTTCCACCATCCAAACTCCACCCGCTCCGTCAGGCGCCAGTCGCCAAGGTTTGAACCCGTTCAGCGGTAAAGTCTCGTCAGGCCAGCGGGCGCGCAAGTCATGCAAGCGAACTCGGTCAGGCAATAGTGCGTAGACAATGCCGTCAAAACCTACGGCGAAATCTTTGGGCGTTTCCTCCAGTGGCAATGATACGGCTTCACCGGGCAATGAACCTCTAACGACAATGGCTTTCGTATTCTGATCCCATCTTCCCACTGCGCCATTGGCATCCATGGCGCGGGGAATGCGTTCCAATGCGCTAACCGCCACCGATGAATCGGCAACCGGATCGACGGGTTCAGCCAATGTTCTTTCGCTAGGCAAGCGCAACACCCGGCACTCGGCATCGTAGACCACATGATCCAGCCCCGGCCAATGGTCAGCGTCGGCAAGTAGCCAGAAACCTTGGCCGTTGGCATCCATCAGCAGATCTCCGGCACCACTGGAACCGCCACCGCGTTCCCATTGGCAAAGGGGTTCGGGACGGCTCGCAAATCAGTCGGCGCATAAGAACCCTCCATCACCACCACGCTAAGCAGTTCCGGCAATTGCCATGCTTGCAGTGCCAAGGTTTGGGTACGGTCTGGGGTGTTGCGGGTCAGCAATTGCCAGTCTAGCCCCGCCTTCTGGAATAGGTTGATGCCCGAAACCTCCAATACACCGGGA